>JBEIPI010000075.1:0-14892 GCA_040377165.1 Bacteriovorax sp. | reverse complement strand
CCTGGCAGGACACCCGGACGTAATGAAAGTACTTCATAAAAATAGAGCAATGTACGAAGTGGGGACGTTCTCTTCAGAGTTCATTTATCTGCTACTTGATCATGAAAAAGAAGTCCTGGCCTCGGTTCAAAGATTAACTGAAGGAAGAGATTATTTTACAGCTGAACTTAAAAAAATGAATTTTGTGACAACTGTTTCACACGGGAATTTCCTGCATGTGAACTTTGCTGATCATAGAGAAAAGATTCATGCGGCCCTAAAAAGTGTAGTGCTTTACCGCGCTGACTTTATCGGAGTGAAGGGACTGGAAGGCTTCTCGAGATTCAGTCTTGGTACAAAAGAGCAAATGCAAACAATTATTAACCAAATAAGAAGTGTATTATGACAAAAAAAATCAATGTAGCAGTTGTTGGAGCGGGAAGAATTGCAGGGCACCACTGCCGCAATATCGCAAGCAACAGTCGTTTAAACCTGGTTGGAATTTGTGACCTGGACCTGGCGAAGGCCCAGCAGTATGGAACTGAGTTAAATGTTCCGGCCTTTTCAAACTACAGAGAGATGATGCAAAAGCATCCTGAAATCGACCTGGTGACAATTGCAACTCCTTCGGGAATGCACTTTGAGCACGCGGAAGAGTTCATTACAAAGTACAAAAAAAGCGTGGTTGTTGAGAAGCCGACTTTCTTAAAGCTTTCTCACTTGAAAAAGATCTATTCGCTGGCAAAAGAAAACGGAGTGGAAGTTTTTCCTGTTTTCCAAAATAGATACAACACCGCAGTCGCAAAAGTAAAAGAGGCCCTGAACTCAGGTGAGCTTGGTAATCTTCAGATTATCACTGTCCGTGTTCGTTGGTGCCGCCCACAGAAATATTATGATCTTTCACCTTGGCGTGGAACGTTCGCAATGGATGGTGGGGCTATTTCTAACCAGGGGATTCACCACATCGATCTATTAAGATTCTTAGGGGGAGAGGTTGCTGAAGTCTCAACTCTTATGAACACTTTTGGTTCAAAGATTGAAGTTGAAGACACCTGTGTTTCTACAATTAAATTTAAAAGCGGAGCTATTGGAACTCTTGAAGTGACAACAGCGGCTCGTCCGGATGATTTTGAAGCCTCGATTTCGGTTGTGGGTTCAAAAGGTCTGGCTCAGATTGGCGGGATTGCAGTTAACGAATTGCAAATCTTCACAACCAACCCGACAGCGACAAAAGATTTCTCTGAAGACTTCTCTTCATGTGTTTACGGAAACGGACACAATAAGCTTTATCAGGATATTGCAAAACACTTCAACGGCGAAGGCGCTTTCCCGATTAATTTCGAGGACTGCAAAGGCTCTCTGAGTTTATTGCACTCATTCTATGTTTCAAGCGAGAAGGCCCAGGTTGTAAGACCGGAAGAAGAGCAGGAGTCAAAGAGACTTGGTGAACCGAATGAAGAGCTGGCAAATCTTTACAGGATTAAAGGATAAGAAATGACTGATTCAACGAAAATGAAAGTAGGGATTGCAGGTTATGGTGTTGTTGGAAAACGCCGTCATAAGTTTATTGATCAGAACCCTCACCTGAAAGTTGTAGCGGTTTGTGACCAGACTTTTAAAGGCTCTGGCGTTTATACAGAAGGAATCAATTTCTATAATAACTATCAAGACCTATTGAAAAATGAAAAACTCGACGTGCTTTTCGTTTGTTTAACCAACGATGTTGCTGCCGAAGTGACCATTGCCGGGCTTGAAAAAAATATGCACGTGTTCTGTGAAAAACCTCCAGGGCGCAGACCGACTGATATCGAGAGAGTAAGAGAAGTTGAGGCGAGCAGGCCGCAATTAAAACTTAAATACGGCTTTAACCACCGCTACCATGACTCAGTCAGGGAAGCTCTGAGAATTATCGAGAGCAAAGAACTTGGTGAAGTTATCAACATGCGTGGTGTGTATGGTAAATCAATCATTGTATCATTTGAATCAGACTGGAGATCAAAAAGAGATATCGCCGGAGGCGGGATCCTGCTTGATCAGGGGATTCACATGGTCGACCTGATGAGACTTTATGCCGGAGACTTCACTGAGTACCACAGTTTCGTGAGCAACAGCTTCTGGAACCACGATGTTGAAGATAATGCCTATGCTTTGATGAGAAACTCAAAAGGTGTAGTTGCTTTTCTTCACTCAACAGCAACTGAGTGGAGACACCGTTTCAGCCTGGATATCACGTTGACGAAGGGAACACTAATTCTGAGCGGGATTCTTTCTGGCTCAAAATCATACGGACAGGAAGCATTGAGAGTTGTTTACCGCGGAGAAGAAGACGGCGGGAACCCGAAAGAGCAGCTGACTACATTTATTAAAGATAATTCATGGGAAGATGAGATCAATGAATTCGCTGATGCGATCGTGAATAACACTGCGATTCGTTCTGGATCAAGCCTTGATGCTCTTAAGACTATGAACATGGTTTACAATATTTATTTCGCTGACAAAGAATGGACGAATCGTTTCGATATTACCAGGTAACAATTAATTATAGTTGGGGATTGTATGCAAAACAAATTGGATGAAATTTTTTCTAACAACAGAAAGCCGGCAGACTTTGCGAAAGAATACGGCAGCTACCTTGCTCAAGTACTAGGACGTCTTGATTACAATGAAATCGGTAAAATGATTGACACTGTTCTTGACGCTCGCGAAAGAGGAGCTCATATCTTCTTCATCGGAAACGGTGGAAGTGCAGCGACTGCTTCTCACTTTGCTAATGATATCTCAATCGGAACACGTGTAACTCACACAGATAAGCCTTTTAAAGCTCTTGCTTTAACAGACAACGTGGCGGTTATGACTGCTCTTGGAAACGATGATGGTTACGAATACATCTTCACAAAACAACTTCAAAACTTCGCAAAAGAAGGTGACGTTCTGGTAGCAATCTCTGCTTCAGGAAATTCACCTAACATTATCCACACTGTTAACTACGCAAGAGAGAAAGGTCTTAAGATCGTAGGATTAACAGGATTTGATGGTGGAAAGCTTCGCGAACTAAGTGACGTAAAAATCCACGTTCAAACAGCTAAAGGTGAATACGGTCCGGTTGAAGACGTTCACATGTTTGTGGATCACCTAATCGGTTCATACTTCAACAGAATCGTAAAAGTCTAATTCCCCATGGAGATCAAACTAGGGAACAAGACGTGCCTGGTAACAGGCGGGACTCGAGGGATAGGCAAAGCAATAGCAATGTCACTGCTTGAGTCCGGAGCAAAAGTTATCTATACCGGATCTAGTGTAAATGGTGGCGGAATCGAACACGAGAACGCCACCTATCTCCCGGTTGATTTTTTAAATAATCAATCAGTCGAAGATTTTCTAAAGGCAATCGACAAATACAAGATCGATGTTCTTATCAACAATGCAGGAATCAACAAAATTGATACTTTTGGTGAGATCAATCCTGAGGATTGGTTGAAAATCCAGAAAGTGAATGTGGAAGGGCCGTTCCGTTTGTGCCAGGCGATTGCGCCTAAAATGGCAAAAAATAATTTCGGAAGAATCGTGAACATCGGCTCAATCTTTGGCCATGTAACTAAAGAAAAGCGCGCAAGTTACTCAACTTCAAAATTTGCAGTCCTGGGAATGAGTAAAGCACTGGCCCTGGATTATGCAGCTTCAAATGTCCTGGTGAACGTCGTTTCTCCGGGCTTTATTGATACCGAGCTTACAAGAACAGTTTTATCTGAAAAAGAAATTGATCAACTCGTTTCTCAAGTTCCGATGAAGAGATTAGGGAAGGCGACGGAAATCGCGGCCCTGGTGACCTTCTTATGTAGTGAGCAGAATTCATTTATTACCGGACAAAATATTTTAATAGATGGTGGGTTTACAAGTGTCTAATATACTTCCTGAAATTTCGATTAAGTCTCATCGCGGTCTTTATAAGACCCAGTTTATCGATGACCCTTTCACTCAGCTGAATAATTATGGGGCCGATAAGTATTTTATTATTGATAAGAATATTTCTGAAATTTATAAAAACGAACTCGCTTCTGTTTTGAAAAATCCAAGACACATTATCATTGAGGCCAATGAGAGAAATAAGGATTTAGATTGTTTTTCTGGTTATATCGGAAAACTCTCTGAGATCGGTGTAAAGCGCGATCACACTCTTGTCGCCATTGGCGGCGGAGTTATCCAAGACATTACTTGTTTTATCGCCTCAACGCTTTTTAGAGGAATGAAGTGGGTTTTTTACCCGACAACTCTCTTAGCTCAGGCAGATTCGTGTATTGGCTCTAAGAGTTCAATTAACGTTGCAGGTGTTAAGAATTTAATGGGGACGTTCACTCCTCCTAATGAAATTTTTATCGCGACTCGCTTTTTGAAGACTCTGGCACCTCAAGATGTTCTCTCTGGTGTTGGTGAAATGATTAAGGTTCACGGGATTGCTGGAATCAATCGTTTATCTGAAATGAACACAGATTATGAACGCATCATCAATGACTCTAATGTAATGGCAGAGTATATTCATAAATCGCTTTTGATTAAAAAAGAGATTATCGAAGTTGATGAGTTTGATACAGGTATCAGAAATGTCATGAACTATGGCCATACATTCGGCCACGCAGTCGAGTCGGCCACTGATTACGGAATTCCTCATGGGATTGCAGTGACGATCGGTCAGGCCATGGCCTGCAGTTATGCTTATAAAAAGGGTTTTATTTCGTCAGGAGTTTTTAACCTGGCAAATAGCCTCTTGCTAAAAAATTTTTCCACTTCAAGAGAAACAAAGATTCAGATGTCTATTTTCTTGAGTGCGATTAAAAAAGATAAAAAGAACGTGGGCTCTCAAGTGGCCATCATTATTCCAACTAACGATCAGTTTAAGATTGAAAAGCGTTTAGTGGATGCGGATGAGTCTTTTATTCAATTTTGCAGAACTTATTTTGTAGAGAACGGTTTTAAAGTTTATGAATAGTGTTGTCGCAGTCGCTTCCAGGTCTTTTTCAATGGATAGTTTTTTAAGAGAGACTCTGTCTGCTCAGTATAAAAACATCATTTTCAATGACCAAGGAAAAAGTCTACAAGGGGCCGAGTTGGTCAGCTTTTTAAAAAACGCTGATAAAGCGATTATTGCTCTGGAGAAAATCGACGAAACAATTTTAAGAGACCTCCCTAATTTAAAACTAATCAGCAAATACGGTGTAGGGCTAGACAATATTAATTTCGAAGCCCTTCGCAAACACAATGTAGAGCTTGCTTGGAAAGGTGGAGTGAATAAAAGATCTGTGGCCGAATTGGCCTTGCATTTTATTTTGGGAACAGTGAGAGGGAGTTTTCACTCACACCACGATATTCAAAATGGAACGTGGGTACAGTTTAAAGGTTTTAACTTAACTGGGAAAACTGTAGGAGTCTTGGGCCTGGGACATGTGGGGCAAGAGCTTATTCCGATGCTTAAGGCATTTAATGTAAACATTCTTGGATACGACATTCATAATCGTGCAGATTTCTGCAAAGAGCATAATGTGAATCAAGTTAGTACCATTGAAGAACTTTTTTCTAAGTCCGATGTGGTGAGTATTCATATTCCTCATACGACAAAAACAAATAAGATTGTGAATGAGCGTTTACTTAATTCAATGAAAAAAGGGTCTTTTCTCGTCAATACTGCTCGAGGCGGGATTGTTGATGAACAAGCACTACTTAATGCTTTAAAAAGCTCTCAGCTGGCCTCTGCCGCTTTTGATGTTTTTGAAAAAGAGCCAATGGAAAACGAAGAACTTAAAAAGCTTCCTAATTTCTATTTCACTTCACATATTGGCGGCTCATCGATGGAATCAATCCGCGCTATGGGATTGGCCGCGATCGAGGGCCTTAATAACGGAAAAGAAGCTTTTCCTTCGAACTTTTTTGACTACGATTTATAATTAATGACGACATTACATAAACCCATTTTTTTATCCCATTTTCTCTCAGAAGAAACACCGGGGTATGGTGGAAGCACTGGTTTTAGTCGTCGCCATGTAAGTAAGATCGCTGAGGGAGCTTCATCTAATTCTCAAGAATGGACTATCAGCAATCACATCGGAACTCATATCGATCTATCCGCGCATTTTGATGACCAAGGTAAACGCCTTGATTTTTTCAAGGCAGAGGACTGGGTTTTTAATACACCTTTTTTAATTACATTAGATTCAAAAGCGGGCGACATACTAATGCCTGGAAGTGTTTTTGAAGCGATTCCAATGGAAGCGGATTTTTTAATTATTAAAACTGGCTTTCAAAAATTCAGAAAAGAAAGAGCTTATTGGGAGAGTAATCCCGGACTTTCGCCAGAGCTTGCAGCTTGGTTTAGAGAGCATAGGCCAAACATTAAGGCCTTGGGTTTTGATCTCATTTCTATCACTTCATACACTAATAGACCGCTGGGAAGAATCGCTCACAAAGCTTTTTTGGGAGTGGATGACAAAACTAGACCTCTCAGAGTCATTGAAGACATGAAACTTGATGAACTCGTTTCTCATCCAAAACAAGTGGTTGTTTCACCAATTCTAGTAGAAGGCGCTGACGGAGCACCTGTCACAGTCATTGCTTTTATTTAATATCAAAAATTTCTAAAATTGATTGCGGGCTATTGGAGAAGTAATCCTTGCGGGCCTTGGCCGCTAGCTGATTTAATTCACTGAGATGCTCTTGGCGGTAAGCTCTAAGGATTCCGATTTTTTCACTCATCTCTTTTTCATTAGTCACGTGGGCCCACAGTTTGTCTTGAAACTGCGACGGAGGAATGTAAAAAGAGGGAGCATCATGAGAGCCGAGAATGATAACTTGTTTTCCCATGGCCATGGCCTCAAAAATAATTCCTGAGTCGGCGGAGATAACTAAATCGTTTGAGGTAAGCAGTTCTACTTGATTCTTTTCAGAGTGAATCCAGTTCTTTTCGTCTGGGATCTTCGTTTTCATAAGCCCTGGGTGTTTTCTCACATTAAAAATATAATCCCCAAGTTTAGCGTTAATTAGAGTCTTATAGATCGCCTGATTCCTAGCTTCAAATGAAGTGAGAAAAAGAGCAATGTGATTTGCTGGCGAAGTTTGAGCAATCGGCAGAGGATGTTTTTCCATATACAAGTATCGCATGCTGATTCCTTGGCGGTATCTGCTTGGGTCTTGAACAAAAATATTGTGGGCCTGATTGGTTAAAATGATATCCGGGCAAAGGCCAGTTTTTAACTCGTACTTGCTGGGAAATAGATTCATTTCCTGAGGGACAATGAGGAAAAATTGGGCGCCATAAATTTTTAATTCTGGATTAGTTCTCAGTCCACGGATAACACACTTGTCGACGATTTGGTTTTCATACCAAAGAATGACTTTTGAGTCCTTTGCGATTTGAGCGATTCTCTTTGAAGCTAAAAAGCACATGAACATGTAAACCTGAGAGATGGAGATCGTCTCAACCATGGACTGGTTAAAAAATTGATCCATCTTTTGATTAGAAAAAAGCCTTAGTGTTTTTAAATTTTGAAAATAGTGACCGACGGAAAGACAAAAGAGAGCAAATATATCTCTGCGCTTAATTAATTCATACGGAGAAATATAATGAGGATTCTCTTGTTTGATTTGTTTTAATTCTTTTAGGGCCTTAAAAACATTTCTTGGAGTGTTATAGAGTTTTGGAAAATGAACAAAAGGGATGTTCTTTTGATCTAACTCTCTTTGAAGTCCAGGAAAATAAAGTTCATCTCTTAGCGACTGGGCCTTTTTGTCATAGTTAAAGAAGCTGATCACGATAAGTTTTAACGATGCTTGGTCAGGACTGCTTTTAGGCGAGAGCAGGATCATTAAACTTTCATACAAAAAACCCTTCAGGAATTTAATGATGAATAGGAGAGAGTTGGTAAGAAGTAATAGAAAAGGAAATTTTAAAGCCTGGTCCTTTAAGTAATAGTCTAAAAACCTCGATGAATAAGGATTTTTAGAAAGAACCGGATGGCAAAGGCCAGAAGTGCTGTCGTAATGGTCGAATTGCCTTTTTTCCAGGTATTCTTGAATATCCAGCAATATTTCTTCGGAGTAGGAATTGTATTGGTCAAATTTCATTATTCTAAGCGATCAATGAATTCGTTAATAGGTCTAAATTTATAATTGAGAATCTGTTTAAGTTTTTTAGTGTTGGCACGTGAGTAAATGGCCTCGTTCGGACGAGTCACTTTAGAAATGTTAAGGTTTCCGATTTTAGCTTCAAGTGCCTTAACTAAGTCGATGATTCTTGTCGTTTCCCCAGACCCAATATTGATAATTTCATTCTTTAAATCTTTGTTGATTAGCTGGCAAACCACATTGGCCACATCTTCAATGTGTACAAAATCTCTCTCGGCAATTCCCTCATTAAAGAGAGTAAACGGGCTGCCAGTTCTGGCCGCTTTAATAATTTTGCTGATGATAGAGAAATTATCATTTCCACCATATGAGTTAAAAACTCTGAGGATAATGTAGTTGATATTGTTGTTGGTGCAAAAACTCTTCACTAGCTCTTCATTGAATTGCTTGATATGGCCATTCATGTTTACCGGCGTCGTCGGTTTGTCTTCGGCCGAATTACTTGAATCTCCATAAACAGCGCAGCTGCTGATGAAGACAAAATTTTTAATTTTTTTCTCACGGCAGATTCTAAGAATGGTGCCAGTAGAAAGAATATTGGATTCTAGGTTTTGGTCAGGAACAACATTGAGGTCTTTTTTTAGGTCGTAAGCAGAGTGAATAACATAATCGATTTCATTTTCTTTAAGATTTTCCAGGTCGGACCAGTTGCCGCGATTAATGGGAAGAAAATCAAATTGCTCTGTCTTAACTATGTGGTGACCAAGGTTGCCGGAAGCACCGGTCACAATAACTTTCAAATTCTTTGCGCTCATATAAAAATCTTCTTCGACCAATCAAATGGAATCAGTGGAGTGTCTAGTGGAAGAGTTTCACTTTCATCTGGACGGTGAGGTGCAGTTGTACAGTTGGTGATGATGGCGTGGCCATCGCTGACTGCTTGAAAAGCATACCAAACATTTGGTGGAAGTTGGACTAGACTATAGTTACTTTCACCGAAATCGATCACTTGAAAATTTCCAAAAGTGCTTGAGTCTTTTCTTGGGTCATAAACAACAATGCGGATTGTTCCTTCCGGAACCGCCATGCTTTGGGAGATTTCTTTATGCAGTTTCCAGCCTTTAACGACAGCGTGTTTTACTAGCGAGAAATAAATTTCACCGCATCCTTGAAAGTGAGGTTGATCAGAGCGAAGCATGTGCATGACAGCTCCGCGCTCGTCGATAATTTTTTTCAAAGGAAATAATTTAACGTCGTTTACTAGCATGGTGATTTACTTCATCCAGGTCATCTGGCGCTCACGCGCTGTGTTTTCATATCTTGTGATTTGAGAAAGAGTCAGGTCTTTAATCGCTGTGCTCTTATTGTTCCATTCTTTGTACCAAGAAGCTGTCATCTCTACTGTTTCTTCAAACGTTAATGTTGGAGACCAGTTGAGTTGTGCCAGGGCCTTATCACAAGAAAGTTTCAGTAGCTGAGCTTCTTTTTGTTTTAGCGCATGTGTTTCATTGTAAACGAAACGGGCGTTCTGCCAGTGCTTATTCATTTCATTGATCAATTCGCTTACCGGCTTATTAACATCAGAGTTCGGCCCAAAGTTAAAAGCTTCACCGTTATAAGGACAATCGTTATCAAGCAGTCCTGCTGCTAGAGTCAGGTATCCACTTAGAGGCTCAAGCACGTGTTGCCACGGTCTCGTTGATTTTGGGTTTCTGATTTCGACTGGCTCATTTTGCGTCCATGAACGAATGCAGTCTGGGATAATTCTATTTTTTGCCCAATCCCCACCACCGATAACATTACCAGCTCTCGCCGAAGCGATTTTCAGGTTTGGAAGTTGGTAAAGATAAGTTCTGTAATAAGATGAGAAAGCGATTTCCGCGCAGGCCTTTGAAGCACTGTATGGATCTTTTCCGCCGAGGCGGTCAGTTTCTCTGTAGCCGTATTCCCACTCAACGTTTTCGTAACACTTATCGCTGGTAATAATAACTGCAGCTTTAAGTGATGGAAGATTTCTGATGGCCTCTAGAACATTCACTGTTCCGATAGCGTTGGTTAAAAAAGCTTCCTGAGGATGTTCAATACATTCACTAACGATTGCATTAGCACCTAAGTGAAAAAGAATCTCTGGTTGCTCTTTTTGTAAAAAAGTTTTCAGGTGGTCGTAGTTAACAATGTCACCACGCTCATCTGTGATCGTATTTTTAAGGTTTGCCATTTCAAAGTGCGAAGGCACAGTGGGAATGTCTATAGAGTAACCTGAAACTTTCGCTCCTAGTTTTTCCAACCAAAGAGTAAGCCAAGTTCCTTTGAAACCTGTGTGACCAATAACAACAACTTTTTTGTTTTTAAATTTATTTTGAAAATACATAGTTTATGCCCAAGGAGCTTCGCCGTCGCTCCACAGTTTGTTTAAGTAGTTTTTATCTCTTAGTGTATCCATACATTGCCAGAATCCTTCGTGCTTGAAGGCCATGAGTTGCCCGTCTTCTGCCAATTTTTCTAGAGGTCTTCTCTCAAGAATAGTTTCGTCGCCATCTGTAAGGTAATTAAAAATAGCTGGTTCAAAAACAAAGAATCCACCGTTGATCCAACCATCTTGAGTTTGTGGTTTTTCTTTGAAAGATGTTACCTGAGCACCATCGAATTCAATAACACCAAAGCGAGAAGGAGGTCTTACAGCAGTAAAGGTCGCGATTTTTCCGTGAGCTTTGTGGAATTTAATTAATTCTGTCACGTTGACGTCAGAAACACCGTCACCATAGGTAAGCATAAATGTTTCGTTGCCGACGTAGTCTTTAAGTCTCGCGAGTCTTCCACCAGTCATACTTTCAAGACCAGTGTCGATCAAGTCGATCTTCCAATTTTTTGGAGTCTCTTTTAAATATTCAATTGAACCATTCTGTAGATTGATTCGAAGGTCGCTACTAAGAGCATAGAAGTTAAGGAAGTGCTCTTTAATAACTTCCGCTTTAAAGCCTAATGCAAGAATGAAATCGCTGCAATTATGCTTAGAGTAAATATTCATAACGTGTTGGAGAATTGGCAATTCCCCAATTCTGACCATAGGTTTTGGAACAAGGTGAGTTTCTTCGCTAATACGTGTACCCAACCCTCCGCACAACAATATCGTTTTCATTTAAAAATCCTTTTCGAGTGATGATAAAAATCAATGTCTTTTTTATAAGCGCTTATCTTATGATTAAGAATCTTAATTGTCGATTAATTATAGAAAATGTTCTATCCTTTCAAGCCTATCACTATGGACAGTAGGAGTTTGGAGTTATGAGTTCTATCAAGGAACCATTTTTTTCGGTTATCATGCCGACTTATAATCATGGCCACTATATTAAAAAGGCCATCGACTCGGTTATTTCTCAGAGTTTTCAAGACTGGGAATTGATAGTTGTAAATAACTTTTCCTCTGATAACACTGAGGAAATCGTTAAAGCTTTTAACGACCCTCGTATTACACTTCGAAATTTCGCTAACAACGGAGTTGTTTCAGCATCACGCAATGAAGGGATAAGACTTGCTCGCGGACAATACGTAGCTTGTCTTGACTCGGATGACTGCTGGTACCCAGAGAAACTCTCTCTGACTCGCGACGTTATCCAAAAAGAAAATGCTGATGTCGTCAGCCATCACTTGATCAGAAACATCAACGGCAAACTTGGAACACTTTTAAAAAATGGCCCGGAGAGAGCGACTGATTTCTCATCTTTGCTTTTCAATGGAAATTGCCTGACAAATTCCTCGGTTGTTATTCGCCGCGATTGCGCCAATCAGGTTGGCGGATTTAGCACGGAGCAAAAGGTTATTACAGCAGAAGATTACGAAATGTGGTTGAAACTATCGTACTCAAAATTTAAATTTAAAATTATCGATATGGCCCTGGGAGAATATTATATTCACTCGACGAACTTAAGTTCAGCCATTGAAAGACACATGAAGGCCACCCTCAACGTTTTTGAAATGTATTACGCACGTATCGAATCTAAAAATTGGTTGCATCAATTAAGAAGAAGAATGTGCTTAGGAAGAATATATTATGGAGCAGCGAGACAAGCAGGAACTCAAGGGAGATTTACCTTGGGAGTAAGCCTATATTCGAAATCGCTGGCCCTTAATCCTCTAAGATTGAAAACCCATGTAGGAATTGCAATTTTCTTTTTTCAGATTTTCAAACGCCTTGTTGCTTCCCCACGCCAATTAGAGGTTAAATAAATGCAGCATCTGAAAAAAGTTTTTTGTCTTTTACTATTATTTTACTTCTCATTTCACTTTCTTATGCCGGCCACCTTTTACTTGATTATGGGCTACACGCCGACTTATCAAACGGACTATTTTAGTATCCAAAGTATTTTGAAGGGTGGGGGATTAAACCTCGCCAGTATTTTGCTCGCAGGAGTTTTAATTTATTTCACGAAACTCAATTTCACTTATAAGCCAAGAGCTGATCTTCGCTCTTCGCTTTATCTTATTATCGCTATTCTCGTGACAGTTATCGATATCAACACTGCTTCTAGTTTTGCTGACAAAATTAAAGGTCAGGGCGGCGGCAATATTTTTATCGTCATGTGCTCTTTAATGTTCAACGTAGAGTCGTATATTTTATTTGCCTTCGCTTCTTCTAGTAGCTTTTTCCCAAGTTCTGGTTTGATTTTTGTCTTCTTTAAATTGTTACTAGCTTCGAGATCGGCACCGCTGACACTCGTTAATATTTTCCTGTGTTCACTTGCCAGCCCGAACCTGAAAAAATACTGGAAAAGATATTCGGTTGTCGTTCTTATCTCAGTTGTTTTCTCATTCCAAGGATACAAATGGGCCAGCTTAATCAGAGAGAAATCTTTCTCTGATGACTCGAGCATTGTGACTGTTTTAAGCCAAGAGACATCGGGTATTCCTCAAGACAATAGAAGTGTGACAACCAGGATTGTCGGGAGGATTTCATTCTTAGAAAACATGATGGTTCCCATTTATTACAAAGACGTTTTAAAAATGGACCGCAGTAATATTTTCTATGACAAGTATTCGCTTTCAAATCAGTTAAAAATCTTGGTCAACAATTTGGTTCCTGGAGATATTTTCGAATATGATGTTTATCCCAACCAGTATTACCGTAGTGCTTTCTTAAAACTAGATCCTGCTATCTCTAAAACAGACTACACGTCGATCAATATGACTCTGCCTGTATTCTTTTATATGTATTGGGGAAGTATTGTGTCGGTGCTTATTTCTGCAGCCCTTATTTGGGGCTATTTTATGGCCACAGCACATATTGCGAGAATCCATCCGCTTTTTGGTTTTGTTTTTCTCTCAGGCCTTGTAGGGAACTTCCTGGCCTTCTTTGATATCGTTATGTTGGTAAAAATGAACCTCTTTGGCCTGATGGCCGCGACAATATTTATGTTGTTGTCAAAAATTACTCCAGACACAGGTAAGTTTAAGTGGCGAAAATCTTAATTAATGCCCTCTCCGCTCAGCTAGGGGGAGGACAAACTCATTTACTAAACGTTTTCAAAAACCACGATAATGTTTGGAGTGATTCAGAACTTATTTTTTTGACGTCAGAGTCCAATAGCCAGGTTTTTGAGAAAGAATTTGGAAAAGAGCGCGTGATTAATATTGGGCCTGTAGGAAATAGTTTTTTCCAGAGAGGAATTTGGGAGAACTTTAAACTTTCGCGCATGGCCTCTGATATGAAAGTGGACATCGTGTTTTTAGCGGCCGGTATCGCCCCTTTTTGGATGACCAAAAAATGTAAATGGGTAGCGATTTCTCATAACCTTCTGCCTTATGGATGGAAGAGTATCATCCAGTCAAAAGGACTGGGATTAAAGTTAAAATTGCTCATTATCAGGTACGCTCAAATCTGGAGTTTCCGCCACACAACTGGGGTTATTTTCACATCGATCCACGCCAGTAAAGTGATTAAAAGTTTTATAAAAAAAGACATCAAAGATGTCGTTATTCCAAGTGGTATCAATTCAATTTTTTTTGAGAAAAAAAATACAATTTTTGATGTTCCATACCTGCTTTATGTTTCAACTTTTTTTGAATACAAACATCAAAAAGAAGTTCTGATTGCTTTTAGAAAATTCCTGGATCAGGGAAATAAAGGCATCAAGCTTATTTTTATTGGCAATAATAGTGGCCTTTACGGCGACGAGTGCAAGAAACTTTGCCACGATTTAGGACTTAACGATTCGGTTATTTTCAAAGGGAATATTCCCTATGCAGAATTGCCGGGTATTATGCAGCATGCACTGCTGAATATTTTTGCGTCTGATTGCGAAAATTGCCCAAATATTCTCCTAGAGTACCTGGCCAGTGGAACACCTATTTTGTGCTCGAACTACGAGCCTATGCCGGAATTTGGCAGGAAATTTGTGACTTATTTTGATCCAACTGACCCAGAAGATTTGGCAAAAAAGTTGGTGGCGATGTTTCCAAATAGAGCGCCGATGAGCCAAGAGCTCCTGAGTGAAGTAAAGGGCCTCTATAGCTGGAAATTAGCTGCGGCCGAGATAAAAAAATTTTTCAATACACTCTAGCTTATTGATAAATCCTTCCCTAGGAAGTAGACTCTAGCGACTATTTGATTATAGCCAGGGAAAGACATGTCCAATAATAAAAAAGTTTTGATACTTGGTGCAAATGGCATGATTGGCCATCGCGTATGGCTTGAAGCAAAAGCACTATGGGGCAACAACGTCTTTGGTCTGATGAGAAAATCAGCGGCTCAATTTGAAAACTACCAGCTATTTGATAAAAATCTATTTACTGAAGTCGATGTCACTG
>JBEIPI010000035.1:0-26306 GCA_040377165.1 Bacteriovorax sp. | reverse complement strand
GAATCCTGATCCCCTCTGTACTTGGCCGCAAGGATAATGATGGCCTCTTTCTTACGGTCTTTGTTCTCACTCTGACAAACCCATTCAGATCCTTCCAGAGCGCAATCCCAACCATTTGGTAATTCGAACTCAGAGAACTGGCTAGAGAATGTTTTTGCAAAAACATTGCTGGTGAATACAAGAGATAAAACTAGTAATAATAAACGAAAGTTTTTCATGCACCTTTCCTCGTTAGAAGAAAAAATCTAATAATAATAGTTTAATGTTACACTAAACTGTCTATTTTTAAACAGTTAAATTATTGCCTAGAAACCTCGGGCGGCGAAGCCTGGCTTGATTTCCGTTTCTTTGTAACGCTTTACGAGTTTTATAATTGACCAATCCGCTCCGACTTCATAAACGATGCCACTTGCGACCAGAACGTTACCGCCAAAATAATCTGTCTGGTAGATATCAAACTTCATTCCCTTTTCTACGTCAGTAGATAAACCTTGATCGATACGCAGGAAATTCCCGCGGGCAGAGACCTTCAGGACCGAGCCGTCGATATGGTACTCCTTAAAGCTGTCGACTTTCACCGATTCAGGAGTCACTCCCCCTGAGCCCCAGCCAATAGAGAGCAGGATGGAGTTTCCTTTGTCCGTTGAAGTTCCGGAAATCACCGTCTGACCTTTTACTCCCACCAGTAATTTATCAAAGGCGTAGTGAGCACCGATATATGGTGCTATCTTCTCACGGTTGATACTATGAAAGAGATTTGAAGCCCCTTTGGCCTGCACGGGCTTTAGGATCGGCGTCTCACCGAACTGGTCTTTCTTTAGTGAAGAGATTCCCTCCAATCCGGCCAGGAAAGCAAGCGACCCGAAGTTATACATCCCCTCAAGCTTATAATTGATTTCTTCACTCAGGTCATTGGCAGGAGAGCTGTAGCCGAGCTTAAAATCCATTTTCCATGAGCGGCCCAGGTAGGTCGCATAGAGATCAACTCCATATTCACTTCCGGCATCTCCTAAAATAATTTCTTCAGTCGGCAGCTGCACTGTCGCATCGTAAGTGCCGTTACTATAAAGAGTCTGGCGATAATGTGCCCCAATCGCGTAGCGAACAGCACCTACGGGTTCAAAACCATATTTCAATTCTACGCCTAGAGACTCAGGCCCTGAGTTGCTGGCAGAGACACCATTATTGGTAGAACTCACAGAACGAAAGCGTCCAAAACCAGTCGCCTCAAAATTTTTACTGATCCCGTAAGTAAGCGAGAAATCCGCCTCTAAAAGTGTGTACTCATTTCCTTCGGCCATCTCAGTCTCAACACCGTCGACGTCATACAAGGCCGTGGTTTGAAAAGTCATCACCGAAGCATTGATGGCATAGGCACTGGGATTTAAAAACTCAGCACCCCCACGGTGTCTGGCCGCGCCGAAAGCTGATGGAGTAATACATAACAGACAAAGTATTCCAGAAATTTTACGCATATAAAGTGTTCACGAAAAAAAAATGATTCCGGTTATCGAAATCAAAAAGGTTATTTTTTGTCTTCCACTCTTTGGGGGTCTTCTCAAAGAGCATGAAGCTCTGTGTGAGCAGGACAAAAGGTGAAGAAAATTCTATTTTAGCGGTTTCAATCGCCCCTTCCATCATATCGACATAATCAAATCTGCCGATGGGCAATAGCGGGTTCGAAGCATTTTTATTCTTGCTGAATTTTACACCATACTCTTTAAGAAAAGAATAAAGCGATTCCTGGCAGTGCAGGATATCGGGAGAAATAATCGGCGTCAGCGATAAAACGCCTTTTTTCCCCATAGAGAAAGTGATTCCATTAAACTCCATCTGCGAAATCTCAGAGAGACCGTAAAGATGCCCGTCTAAAATGTCGGTTAGACCTTCGATGAAGTTCTTCTCTTCTTCTCTATTCTGGAAATCAATAGTGAACGGGGGCAACAGAGTCAGCTGCAGCACATCTGCCTTTGTGAACTTGGAATCAAAGCGCTTCCTGAAGCTTTCGATTTTCTTGTAATGGATAGAGCTTGGATCAAACGTTAACCCGATAAAGTATTCCATGCTCTCTCCTTCTTGGATTGAATCTTAATAATAGATTAAAAACAATTTGGAGTGGTGACAAGTCTTAAGCCGGAATTTTCTCTGATTTTAATCCGCGTGCCGGTAAAAAAATGCGGTTGATCCAGGTGTGATTAGCGATCTCAAAGGTGAATTCTCCGCCGTTTTCAGCGGCCAGATGATAAATAGACTCAAGCCCCAGGCCCTGAGACGGTGAAGAGGCCTCGTTTAAAATTGTCCGGGCCAAATGCTCAGGTATGGATTTTTCTTTTGTGTCGCCCATAGAATTTTTCGTTTCAATAAAAAGGCCGTGCCCCTTTAAATGAAATGTGAATTCCACCTGCTCTGATTTCGATTCAGCAATGTTTTTGATGAGATTGTTCACAATGCGATAAAAGGCCGGATAATAAATCTCCTGCCCTTCACTTGAACCATCATTTTTAAAACTGATAGTGACATCCTTATCCTGCAGGTAAGTCATTTTCAGGTAAGAGAAAGAAAACTGAAGATAACTGAAGGGAACCCAGTCATAGGTCTGTCCAAGATTCTTGTGCTTATAATTGAAGTGATCGCGCACCAGGCTTTGCAGTGTTTTAACTTCACTGGCAATCATTTTCACTTCCTCGGTCCCCAGTGCTTCACCGGCCAATTCTTTCTGGTTAAAATAGAGTAAAAGCCCGTGAGTCTGGTTGATGATATCGTGAAAGAACAAACGCTCTTTGAGATCGCCGATCGTTTCTTGTGATTTTTTTTTAAATGAAAACACAGGACCCTCTTTAAGCTCTCGCTCAAAAAGGATCCTGTGACTGACTTATTTTACCGGTAAGTAAACTGCCTGTGCCCCAAGCTCCTCTTCAATGCGAAGAAGCTGGTTATATTTTTCCATACGGTCTGAACGGCTTGCTGAACCAGTCTTGATGTGCGCGCACCCTGTGGCCACAGCAAGATCAGCAATAAAAGAGTCCCCGGTTTCACCTGAACGGTGTGAAACGATCGCTTTGTAATTGTTGTTGAAACCCAATTCCATCGCTTCGAACGTTTCACTCATTGTTCCGATCTGGTTAACCTTCACCAGAATGGCATTGGCTTCGCTGTTCTTAATCCCCGCTTCAAAAATCTTTTTGTTGGTTACGAATAAATCATCTCCAACCAAAGTCACTTTTGAACCGATGGCCTTTGTTAAATCAACCCACCCTTGGTGATCCCCTTCATCGAGACCGTCTTCAATTGAATATATCGGATACTTAGCAACTAAATCTGAATAGTATTTCACCATATCAGCTGTAGTGTACTCTTTGCCTTGCATATTATATTTGCCATTTTTATAAAACTCGCTGGCCGCCGCATCCAATGAAATCGAGATATCGACGCCAGGTTTGTAGCCGGCATTAGTGATGGCCTTTAAAATCAAATCGATCGCCTCTTCATGAGACTTAAGATCAGGAGCAAATCCTCCTTCGTCACCAACATTAGTTGAGTGATTTGATTCAGATAAAACTTTCTTAAGCGCATGAAAGACTTCCACGCCCGCACGCAGGTTTTCACCAAATGACTTTTTCATGTGAGGAACAATCATGAACTCCTGGATGTCCAGGTTGTTTGAAGCGTGCGATCCGCCGTTGATGATGTTCATCAAAGGAGATGGCATCACATATTTTTTGTGGGCATTAGGGGCCTTGCATTTTTCGAACATGTACTTAAAGAGGCTCATGTTTGAATCCATCGCTCCCGCGCGGCAAGCGGCCATCGATACACCTAAAAGAGCGTTTGCCCCTAGCTTCGATTTATTTTCAGTTCCATCCATCTCCAGCATCACAGAATCGATTTTTTTAAGCTCAGTCACTTCCATTCCCACTAACTTTGGAGCAAGGATTTCATTGACGTTTTTCACCGCTTTTAAAACCGATTTTCCCACGTAATAAGATTTATCGCCGTCTCTTAACTCCAGCGCTTCCTTCGATCCTGTCGAAGCTCCTGACGGGACAGCTGCGCGGGCCATGTTGCCAGCTTCAGTCGTTACATCGACTTCAACTGTTGGGTTTCCACGTGAATCGAGAATCTGACGGGCCTTGATAGACTTAATTTTTGACATAAAAAATCCTTATTTTTTGAAGGGGTAATAAAAAGACTTGCGGTCTTTTTTCACCCATTCGGGTTTACTGCTTGAGAAAAAATCAAAAGTCGAACTCGCTTCACCTGGAATTTCTCCCGGTTTCACAGAAAGCTCTCGCACTCTTTGCGCCACATACGGACATGGATAAAGAGTTGTTAATTTCAAAATATTTTCAATTTTTTGTTTTACCAACGGATAGTGAGTGCAGCCTAAGATAGCATGAGTGTAACCTTGCCCCTGAAGTGGTGCCAGTTCTGAAACCAACAGGCGGTCAAACTCTGCTTCGTACGCAGGATCGCGGTACAACTGCTCCACCATACGCGCTAGGTTTTTTAATGAGTAATGGTCAATAAACCCTTTCGGGTCGAGGCGCTCTTTTAAACGCTTAAAGCGCTCCGACTTACCGGTGGACTCAGTGGTAAGCACCGCCATTTTTGAAGGGCCGCTTTCTTTGTAATACGCGTTCAGGTAGGGCTCGACACCCACAAAGGTCATCTGGGTGTATTTTGCACGAAGGGCATCAATGCTAGAAGCCGTCGCCGTATTGCAGGCCACAACAATCATCTCAGCACCTTTAGAGATCAACTCGTCGGTGATGGCATAAGTTCTTTCAGTAATGTATTCGTCTGATTTTGGGCCGTAGGGAGCATGAGCATCATCGCTGTAATAAAGAAATTCGGCCTCTGGGAAGATTTTAATGAGCTCGGAGAGCACACTGAAGCCACCAATACCAGAATCAAAAACGCCGATCTTATGCTTGGGTGCATTCATTTTTTAGTCCACATTCTCCAAAACTTTGACTATCTTAACTAACAATTCAATTATTGTTAACGGAAATCTCCATGCTTTTTGACCTTTTTAAGAAAAACTCATTCGAAAAATTAGAGAACTTCTACCTCCAGGAAACGACTCACGACAACTTAAACAAATACCCGTGGATGGCACTCGCCATTAATCAGCGAACCATCAGTGACAGTATGCTGACAAAAGAGTTGGTGCTGACACCCGGAATATCGCTCCAGCTGGCGGAAGTTCAGTCCGGAATTGTCCATCATGTTTTCCATGGACCGAAAAAAATCTATTCGGGAGAAATGCGTGATGAAAAAGAAATAAAAAGCACCCGCGCTCTCTTTAACAACCTGGCCGACGCTTTCATCGAAAAGGAAATTAAGTTTTTCTCCCAGACAATGAATGAAAGCTCTTTTTCTCCAAGGCAGCTTGAGGCCGAAGACAAAGCGCTGGAGTGGATGCGCGTGAGTTTTGAAGTCCTCACCAAAGGAATTATTGAAAGTTTAACCAACCCGGACTTTCTTTTTCAAACCACATTTTTTGCGGGCATCAATCCTAAAACCGGTATGCGCGAAATGAGGCTGATCACTTTCAACCTGGATATGACCTTCTTGCTTTTAGAAGATAAAAATTTAAGGGTCCTTATCTATAATAAAAAACCGGACGCTTCCGCGGATGAATTAAAACCCGCGCTCATGGGCGATTACTCATTCAGAAAAAGAGAGATGTTCGATCACTTCATCAACCTGCTTTCGGCCGTCTCAAAAGGAATCCACGCTTAGATTTTTGCCTATTTTTTTGTAGTGACAGGTGTCTTCTTCAAGAAATTCAGCGACGAACACAGCTCGCAGGTAAGCCCATCGCAACCTCTGGCCGTGCAGTGCTCTCTTCCATAAAAAATAATCTGCAGGTGAAGTTTGTTCCACTTCTCGCGCGGAAAAACTTTTTTCAGGTCAGCTTCCGTCTGCTCGACATTTTTTCCATTGGTCAATCCCCAACGCTGGGCCAGGCGGTGAATATGCGTGTCGACAGGAAATGCCGGCACTCCGAAACTCTGGGCCATCACTACTGAAGCGGTTTTGTGACCGACCCCCGGAAGCTCTTCTAATTCCTCAAAAGACTGCGGCACCTGGCCTTTATGTTTATCGAGAATAATCTGCGAGAGTTCGTGGATCGCTTTTGATTTTCGAGGGCTCAGTCCACAGGGCCTGATGATGTCTTCAATCTCTGAAACTTCCAGCTTCACCATATCTTTTGGGGTTTTCGCTTTTTTAAAAAGCAGCGGTGTGATCTTATTGACCCGTTCGTCCGTGCATTGAGCGGAAAGAAGGACCGCAATTAAAAGCGTGTAAGGATCCGAATGATCCAGCGGAATGGGAGTCTCCGGATACAATTCCTCCAGTCTTGCCACAATAAAATCTGCTTTATCTTGCTTTAAACTCATACTCACCCTATTTTAATTCCCGACCATTTCAATCTTTTGACGGAAATTAATGACCCCACTCTTTATTAAACCCCGAACTCGATTAAAATACTTAAATGATGAAACTTATCATTTTAGCTATTTTCGTTTCGTTGGGTCTTGAAGCAAATGAACTATTAGTACCCAATATAAAAAAAATTCATGAAGCCGTCAAAAAAACCGGGACATCTCCGTGTGCAACTTGTGATGGTCAAACAGCTCAGACTGAAAGAACGGCTGACCTCGATTCTCCCCACAACCGAAAAACGATTAAACTCTCCGTGCTCTCGCCTGCGCGCGCTCAGGAAGTATTCAACCTTCTAAGAGATGATGAAGACAACTCATTTAATTATACAATCGAAGGGTGTTTTGCCCGTGCCCACCGCATGGCCCAGTTAATGGATGAGATGGGTATTATTTCAGGAAAGGCCATCGTCGATGGAAAATTCTATATGGTTTCTAAATACGGTGAATACGGCTGGAGCTTTCACATGGCCAGTGTGGTGCTCGTGCCGGATAAAAACAATAAATTGATTCCGACTGTTTTTGACCCCGCTCTCTTTAATCATCCGGTAAGCTTCGAAGAATGGAAGAAGAGGCTTATGAAGGACCCGAAATCTGAACTCTATAGTGACTACTTCACATCAAGGTTTCATTACGGCCCGGACACTCGTCATATTGACCTGAGCGAATACAACGAAGATGAGCTGGAAGAGGCAAAAAAAACAAACAGAGATAACCGCCGTATGGGCGAGATGTTGACGATGTTCGAGACAGCTCCCAAAAAAGGAAGAAAATAAATGAAAGCTTTAATGATTGTTGTGGCCTCGATTTTTTTCTCTTCCCATCTGGAAGCGGGCAACAATAAACCTGAGTTAACCGACTCTTTCACCGACGCCGTAAAGTCAGTAAGCGAAGAAGACAAGGCACTTGTAGTGACTTTTCACCGCCATGCCGCTATCTATAAGGTGGCCAAAGCAGATCCCAAGTTCGGGGAAATTAAAGCAAAACTGGAAAAGGCACAAAAAATTGATCAAAAGATAAAAGTCGTTGCTATAATACCTTCTATGACTATCAAAGAAGTAAAAGAATAAACCCCACAAACGCTATTAGGAGAAGCTTGTGAAAATAGATGTTGTTCAAGATGCCAAGGATCATACTTACACGCTGACTGTAAAACTCGATCAATTTAAAACCCTGCGCGACTACGAAGTCCTTCACAACCTCATAAACGCCATTTCCCTCGACTTTGACCTCGACCCGGAAATTTCGGTTGAAGACCTGAAGAATATCGTCCACGAGGCTAAAAATGAAGAATCAACTGAAGTCAGTTGTGAAATCGGGCCCGACGGAATTGATGTAGAATTTTAGACGCCTAAGCGGCTTCTTTATCCTTATCACCTTTCAATTTTTGATTGTACCATTCTGGCGCCAGGAAGTTTCCTTTCGGGAATGGAAGTTTGTTGACGATGATATCTTCAAAGAATGTCGGGACGTAATTACACGGCACCATCTCTCCGATATATTTTCCGGTCTCTGCGTCTTTGCCGGTCTGAATCCACTTGAAGATATCGCGTGAGATATAGTTTCCGTTTTTATCAATGCCGGTAATTTCGGAAATGTGCGATGTCCTTCTGCCCCCGTCATGAAAACGTGAACACTGAACAATAATCTGCATCGCCGATCCAACCATCTTTCTGACAGCATCAGGTGGGATTTTTGTGTCTCCCATCAGACAAAGAGTTTCTAAACGTGTACAGGCATCAACCGGATTGTTAGCGTGAACAGTACCCATTGATCCGTCGTGACCCGTGTTCATTACCTGGATGAGGTCAAGCGCTTCCTCTCCACGAACCTCTCCAACGATAATCCTGTCAGGACGAAGTCTCATGGCGGAGATAACCAGGTCGCGGATAGACACTTCCGTAATCCCGCGCTCTGAGTCCGCTTTTCTCGTTTCAAAATTTACAACGTGCTCGGCCTTCACCTGAAGCTCGGCCGCGTCTTCAATGATAATCAAACGCTGTGTTTTTGGGATACGTGAACCCAAAACGTTAAGCATCGTCGTCTTTCCCGAACCCGTACCACCCGAAACGATAATGTTTTTCCCCAGGTAAATACAAATATCAAGAAACCTCGCGGCCTCTTTTGACAGAGAGCCGAAAGCGATTAGATCATTCAATGTTAATTTCTCTTTCGAGAACTTTCTGATTGCTACCGTCGTTCCGTTCTTGGCCATCGGTGGAAGAACAACGTGAATACGCGATCCATCCGGAAGGCGGGCATCAAGGCGTGGATTGTCTTTATCGATTCTTCTTCCCACTGACTGAGCAATCGCTCTCATCGCGGAAACAAGCGCCTCTTCATTGTGAAACTGGTTCTCAACTTTATAAACTAGACCTTTCTTTTCAATGAAAATTTCTTTGGGACCGTTGATCATGACTTCAGACACGCCGGCATCCTCAAGCAGATCCTTGATGGGATAAAGAAACTGGTCAATGGCGTCCTTAAATACTGATGACATAGTCTAATTTCCGGTTAATCTTCTGCCGCTAAATCTCTGCCGCCAAAACCGATCATCTCTCGAGGCTGATCTTTTGGTGACTCTCTTTTATCAAGTCGATCACGGTCTAAATCCATGATGTCTTCTCTTAAATCTTCTCGCCTGATCTGCACCCATTCGCTTGGTGTGTCTTTAGGCTTCCAGACTTTCACCATATCCGAGGCAAGACCACGTCTTTGGCTCTCTTCTCTATCGGAGGCTTTCTCTAAAACCATGACCCTTCCGGTGAAAGTATTGTTAGGGCAGTTGAATTGAAAAACTCCGACCTTATCAAAGAAGGCCTCTGTTTCGACGATTTTGTCTTTGGCAGGACTGGAGAAAACATTTTTATCGGGAATATTAAAACAAGCTGAATCCACTCCCACGCTCGTGACGAAGAAGCGTACTTTTTCGCCTTTGTAGACCACGATGCGATTAGGATAAAAACCCTCTTTGCCAATAATTATTGACTGCTCACGGTAGGGAACTTCGAACGTCCCTCCCTTGTAGTAAGTCTCTTGTAATGCATAGGCCTTTTGATAAAAAAGTGCCGTCGCTACGACTAATCCTATGTAAGTTATCTTTTTAATAGAAACCTCGAAGTAATAAGTTCTCCTTGATCTTATCGGTTCCCGATCAAATAACTTTAGTCAGTTACAATTACCTGCTAAACCCCCGGAAATTGTTGTGGTCCCTGAAGTGAAGTCCCTTATAATAAAACTATCATTTTATCCAAAGGCCCAGCATGAAAAAACTCGCTCTCGCTCTCTCTTGCCTTTACCTAAGTAGTGCCTACTCTCAAGTTAAGGAAGACTGCGTCTCTACTAACTGTGATGTTTACCGCGAGGAAAAAGCAAAATTCCAGGCCAAACTTGCGGCCATCGGGTGCTTGGGAACAAATGATGCAAGAAAAGAATGCAACCAGGTTGAACTCGCAAAAATCTCAGTGGAGTTTGAAGCGAAAGTAAAATCCATTTTCAGCTCAACCACTGTGAAGTCAGCAATTAAAAATGATGTTCAGTTTAATAGCCAGACCAACAGCTTTGCCGCTAAAACCCAAAAGGCCTCCGGCGTTTATGAACTTGTGCCGGTTTTATCCGACCCCAATATTGGTGTTCACTGGGGCGGCGTCGTCAACAACCAGGCCCAGGTCGACAGGCTCTTTAATATCGACCCTAAAGGCGCCGATGTAAAAAACTCGAATTGGTATCTCACGCAATGGAAAAAAACAGCACCGCTCATGTTGAGCAACTCCAGAAAAGACGCCATCATCACTAACAGTTCATGGAGTGATCCATACCTGGGAAAACCACTTTTTGAAATCAACTCTCCCTCTGATAAATACGGAGTGGAAACCTCTCTCTACATTTTTAAAAACCCGCAGGACGGCTCCAACGTTTTTGAAATTGTCGGACGAAACGGCTGGCTCAATAACGTCGGTGGAAGCAACGTCTTCTTATCGAGCGAAATTAAAGATTGGGAAAACAATAATTTCAACTCCGACATCAACCTGACCTTCAACGGAAAGATCAGTAAAATGAAGGCCCAGTATTATGAGAACTCAAAAGAAGTGAAAAACGAAGTAGTGGTGGCCCAGTCGTTTGCCGCCTTCACGGCCCTTCACACGCCTCCGGATGGAGGAAAAAGAACCAACCTGTTCGTGCAGGTTTTTTTCGCCGACACCCGAGGAGAGAACTTTCTTTATAAAGGCTGCTACATGCACGGGGACAATATTGAGATCGTCTACACCCACAACCTGGACGGCGACTTCGCGACCTCTGCCGCTGACCCAAAAAGTCCGCTAGTTCCAAAAAAATACAACTTAAACAAATACCTCTGCGATGCTTTAAGACAGAATTTCTCCTGTCCCTCTACCTATGCTCGTCCGGATTTCTTAGCGATGTCAAAAGATCTCAAGAACTGGAAGATGACAGGTTTTTACACCGGTGTTGAGACCCAGGCCGCAAAAGCTCCCTCTACAGACCAAAGCACCGCGGGTCCGGTAAAAGGCCAGGTTGAAATGGGCCTTCAGTACTCCAATATGCGCGTAAGTGCCAACTCAAATATTAAGTTCGCCGACTGCAATGCTGTTTTAAATCGTCCGGCCGAGGATGAGTCAGTCAATGGGGAGTGCTCAAAAGGAACTTTTAAAGATGAGAACGGCAGCCTGATTGAATTCACTTGCGGCTGTGGAGTCATGATCGATGGAAAAAAACAAGCAAATGGCTGTTACCACCGCGTGGCCGCTGACCAGTTCCCGGTTATCCCACCTGTCACGGTTGAACCCTCTCCAACAAATTGCACCACTGGGCAGTTTACTAATTCGCAGGGGAAAATTATCGACTTCTCTTGCGGTGGTTGTGATGTTTACGGCGGAACAAAACAGGCCGATGGTTGTTATCACAAAATTTCTGCCAACCAATCCATCAAAAAGCCAGGGGCCACTCAGGGGACATTTTGTGTCGGAGTGAAGAAAACAAAGTGGGTTTGTAATGCCGGCCCAATCGAAGGCTGGAGTGATGTGGGCAAGGGCTGTTACCACCTTGCCACCGAAGAAGAATGTGATTAATTTTTAAATACTCAGATCGCCTTTTTCTGGAGCAACCGGCAGGCGGTCTGATTCCTTTTTTATCTTTTTATCCGCAGAGAGTTTTTTGAATTTTATTAAAAGATCCTCTCCTTTATTTTCAAAAAGTGGATTGGTCTGATCGACATCGTTTGGAAGACTAAAAGATCTCTCGAACTTCATCGACCGCTTCACTGTGTTTTTCCCGGTCCCCTGAGTCGTCTCAACATCGCCTTTAATCTTGATCATCCCTTTTTCGATTTTTATATCCAAAGGGCGATCCTTCACCTGCTTCACTTTTATCTTCAGGATTTTTTCTTTCTCATTCTCCAGCCAGTCGTACTCTCCGACCACGGGTGAATCCATATCTTCAAACCCCATGCCGAAGCCTCCGGCCTGACCAAAGCGCTTCATGATCTCTTCCATCCTCGATTCAAAATCGCCAGACATGGAGTCATTCATCAAGGCCTTAAGCATTTCCTCACGGGCCTTCATCACCTCTTCAATTTGCTTATTGAACTGGTCCTGCTGCGTTTGAGCATGAAGGTTGGCGCATAAAAATGTGAGCAGTAATAAAATTTTTTTCATTTCCTAAACCTCTAGGAGGCCGACAACATCATAGGCCGGGGTCTCGTAGGGATGGGCCGATTTTAAGGCGGCCACCACTTCTTTTACTATATTATCATTCAAAACCATTTCAACCCTAAGCTCAGAAACTTTTTCTAAATTCCCGACCTTTCCGATAGTTGGATTAGCACCCGTTTTAGCGCGGAATTGCCCGGTGCCCAGGGTTTCAAAGGAGCACATATCATAATTGCCAATGGAGCCTGCACCGGCCTTAAAAACGGCCTCCTTTACTTTCTCTGCGGAGTCTACCGGTACATAAAACGTCAGCTTAAGCATAATAATTCTCTCCCAAAATAAAAAGGCCTCTCTGATCACAGAGAGGCCCTATTTAAATTTTCAAAAAAAGATCTTATTTCTTTTTTGGTGCAGCTGTTGGAGCTGGAGCTGCTGCAGGAGCGGCTTCGATTCCAAGAAGTTCAACTTCGAAAATTAAAGTTGCGCCACCAGCGATTTTTGGAGGTGCACCAGCATCACCGTAAGCAAGCTCAGACGGGATTACGAATTTTGATTTACCACCAACTTTCATAGTTTGAAGACCTTCAGTCCATCCACGGATAACTCTGTTAAGCGGGAAAGACACTTCTTGCTTTCTTTCTACAGATGAGTCGAAAACTGTCCCGTCAGTTAATGTTCCATGGTAGTGAACTTTTACTACGTCAGTTTCTTTTGGCGATGGTCCTGTTCCTTCCTTGATTACTTTGTAAGCAAGACCTGAAGCAGTTTTAGTCGCTCCTTCTTTCTTCACGAATGTATCAACGAACTCAGTTCCTTTTTTCTTAATTTCGATAGCTTGTTTTTCCATTCTTGCTTTGAACATATCCTGGATTTTTTGCTGGTATGCCATAGGGTCAACTTTTTGCTTCTCACCTTTAGCTGCGTCTCTTAGACCTGCAGTTAAAGAATCGATTTCAGCGTCAGTCATGTTTAATTGAGTTAAACGTGATCCGAACATAGTCCCGATAGCGTAAAAAGTTTTTTCTTCTTCAGTCTTTGGATCCTTTCCTTTAGAACATCCAACAACCATTGCGCCCACTAGGGCCAGTAATAGAACCTTCTTCATTTCGTCATTCCTTTGTAAATGATGGTAACAAATTTGTTTACTATAATACGTTAATGCCCAAAGCCTCAAAGATCAAGGCTAAGGTGCCACTTTTAAAAGATCAATGCGAGATTTATCTCTTGGTAAGGCCCTCTCCCAATCTCCGTACAATGGGTTTGGAAGCATGATGAATCTCTGTCCAAACTCACTTCGCATCTGATCCACAATCCCATTTCGCTCGGCGACATTTTTCTTCTCAAAGGCAGAATGGAAGTCTGTCAGGTTGTCTCCAACCAGCATTACAATGTCGTACTTTTTAAGCACTTCCTGTCTTCTTGGCTCTTTTGAGTGATCCTCTCCCATCAGCATCAGGTTCTGCTTTTTTACCGGAAACCCTTGAGACACCAGGTTTGCCAGGGTGTCGTCAAACATCGCCACTTTTCTGTTAGAGATGTAAAAAACCTCTACCTGACGCTCAACCAGGAATTTAATGAAATCTAAGGCGCCCGGGATAGCGATAGCGCGCTTTTCTTTTACCCAGTCAGCAAAGTGACTCTCTTTCCACGGAAGCCCTCCCTTGATCTCCTTGGCACCGCCAAAAGAGTTGTCGAGAATTGTTTCATCGATATCAAAAACCACCGCGCGCTTTCGATTGTGTTTGTCTTCTAAGTCGCGCTCCATTTTTTCACGGGCAAGATTATAGGCCTGGTAAGTAAGTGCGCGGTACTCGCCGCTTGTCTGCTGCCATAAATAGGCTGCGATCTGGTACTCGCGCGGGTTGACCTTCGTCTCCGCCGGACTATTGGAATGCGTAGAGCATCCTGCCAATAAAGTTAGTAACAAAATACCGGTTAGAGCTCGCATAATAATCTCCCTATTAAAATCCAGCTTCATCCAAAGCGTGGTTGCACATTTGATCACACATTTCATTTTGCGGGTGCCCCGCGTGTCCTTTCACCCAATGGAAATTGATGGAGTCAAAACGCGATTTCAACATATCGAGCTCCTTCCATAAATCCAGGTTCTCCGGATCCTTGCCATCGGCCTTTTTCCAGCCGCGGTTTTTCCATCCTGGAACCCAGGAAGAAATCCCCTCTGTAACATACTTAGAATCGCTATAGACGAAAACCGGGCTCAGTCGATCTGAAACCCCTTCATCAATCCATTTCTCTATTAGGCCCTTGAGTCCTCTGATGACTCCTTCCAGCTCCATTTTATTATTAGTGGTCGGGACATCCACACCCGAAGATTTCAGGATAATTTCCCCTTTCGCGTCTTGGATCATCACGCCCCAGGCACCTGGCCCCGGGTTTCCACGACAAGCGCCATCGGCGAAAATGGCAAAGGCACTGACCTGCTCTTTCATTTCATCAGGCAGCGGGAACTTGGAATCCCAGTCGAGTTTTTTTGTTTCCTTAACATCAGGCAAGTCCTGGGAGAGGTCCAAAAGTTTATCGATGGCATCCAATCCTTCCGGAAATTGGTCAAAAAGAGGGCGCAGTTTTTTAAGAGTTTTAAGGACTTCTGATTTTTTCATAGGGAAAATTCTAGTTTAATTGATACTCTTTTTAAAGGGTTTATGTTATGACATAGGGATGAAAACAGCATTTTCAATTCGCGTCTATAAGCAGTATTTTAACTTCGCCTCTTCGCATTTCATGCTTTTTAAGGATGGAACGAGAGAGCCTCTTCACGGTCACAATTACCGCGTGCAGGTTAGAGGAAACGCTCCAGAACTGGACGACGACATGGTTTTTGATTTCCTGAACATCAAGCCGATTGTCAGAAAAATCTGTGATTCACTAGATCACAAGCTTTTAATCCCAAAAGATCACCCGAAAATTATCATTGAAGACAGAGAAAAAAATTATAACATCGTCACACCTGACGAGAGCGTTTTCAGCATCCCAAAAACTGATGTTCTTTTGATGCCGATTGAAAACACTTCTGCTGAAAGAATTGCTGCCTTTTTGGCACAAGAAATTAAAAAAGCGGTGTATGATCAATACAAGTTTGAATTTAACGAACTGGAAATCGAAGTTGAAGAAACTCCGGGACAAAGTGCGGTCTATACTCTTTTCAAGGAATAAGGAAAACGAATGAAATTCATCGAATTGCCACATGGAACAAGTGTTAAAGGTGAAAAAATTGAAGCTTTCAAATCAGAATTGGACGCTCCAAAATACAATTACATTCTAGGCGCCGTTCACGGCGACGAAGTTGAGGGCGCTCACCTTGCTCGCAAACTTTATGAATGGCTTCAGGAAACAAACGAAGTGAACATGCCAATGGTCATCGTTCCTATCGTTAATGTGGATGGATTTAAGGCCGGGACGCGTGTAAACGCTAACGGAGTTGACCTAAACCGCAACCTTCCTTCAGCAGAGTGGACTCCAGAGGCCCGCGAAGCAAAATACTTCCCGGGGACAGCTCCTTTATCAGAGCCTGAAAATAAATTCCTAGTTGAGCTCTTCAAAAAATACCCGCCAAGATTCATCCTGAGTTTCCACTCATGGTACCCGGTCATCAACTACAACGGTGCTTGTAAGGAAATCGCTGAATTCTTAGCTCAGTATAACAAGTACCCTATCGAAGCTGACTTTTTAACTCACCCGACCCCTGGATCATTGGGGGAATTCGGACCGCAGGAATTTAAGTCGCCTGTTTTAACTTTTGAATGCCCGGTTTTATCTGAAACTGTGACGTTGGATTCCGTATGGAAAGAAAACGAAGAAGCGTTTAAGAAGTTATTTACAACCAGAATAATTGAAACATTCAAGGCCTAGTTCTCAAACGCCTGATTAAAATCCGAAACGTTTTTAATCAGGCGCTTTTTATCCTGTGCTGGAACACTTTCAGAAATCAATCTCATCGTCACATCTTTAGCATCGCTCATAACAATCACAGGTTTCCCTGAAATTTTTCCAAGCACCGCAACCTGATTGCGATAAGGATTAACCCCCACAACACTTCCATCAACCGAACCGCTAACGGCCCTATCACCAAAACAAAACCCCTGTACGCAGCCTTTGCCAACCGCTACAGTCTGAAGGCCATAAGTCCCAACGCCGGTGTACTTGCTGGTGCCGCCAACGAAACTAATGGCGATCATTCTCTTCTCTTTATTGATTCCTACAATGGTCCCATCAAAGGATTTAAAGACCGCTGGATCATTCGCGCAATACGCCTCCAGGCAACCTCTTCTCACCAGTACATCGCTCTTAGCGTATGTCTTAATTTTCAATTTATGTTTGATAGAAACGCGCGCAGGACTCACGCCGATAATCTCACCTTCTAAATTTCCACCGACGCCTTTTTCATTCACACAGACTTCGCCAACACACCCTTTTCCAAGCGTGACGGAGGCAATATCAAAAGTTTGAACACCTTGTTTCGAAGTTGTCCCTCCAGTGAAATCAATCGAGATTTTAGTTTTGCTGACGCCGATAATTGTGCCGTCTGCCTCGTTTGCGACAGCTTTATCGCCCACACAAAAAGACTGACCTTGATATGTCTCACAAGCAAAAACAGATGAAGCAAAGAGAGAGAAAATAAAAATGAATCCTTTCATTGTTATCACCAAAAAAAAGGCCCTCCGAAGAGGGCCTCAAGCTTTGTTTTAAATTATGCTCTAGTGAACTTGATAACTTCAACCGGGCACGCTTCCGCTGATTCCTGGACTCTTAGTCCATCGTTAAGTGGAGCTCCTGGACGAATGATACAAGTTGAATCCGTCACTTCAAAAACTTCCGGGAAGATCGCTTCACAAGCATCACAAACGATACAACCTGGCTCAATCCATACTTTTGAAATTGAAAAATTTTCAACAGCTGGACCCGCTGCCGCTGCTCCACCTGCAGCTGCACCAGCAAACTCTCCAGCGAACATTGGATTGGTCGCCATCTTAAGTTGCTTGGCAGTTTTTGGAAGAGGAGGAGAAATAAAAGTTCTCTCCAGGATTTCGAATCTTGGTTTTTCTTTTACAACAACAAACTTGCTGGCCACATCCTCAACTGTTTGAGTTGCTTCATTTCTTTTTGTGATGAACTGATCACCTTTCATTGTCTGCTTATGAGTTACATTGTCTCTTCCCGCAGTTACTTCGATTTCAAGTGTCGCTTTATCAAGCATTGTTGCGCTTAGGATTTTCTTTAGCTGCTCGCCCATATCGATATCGCGGGCGAAGTCTGTTTCTGATCCATCGAACTCACGAGTGATGTCGATTTCAGTTGGAGAGCCGAATGGGTTAAAGAGGTGAAGGCGGACACGGTCGAATTTTACCGGCTCAGCATCCTGATCCCACTTAAAAGTAAAAGCAAATCCATTGTCACCCAATGCACTTTTTAGGATCTCAATTTTTGGTTTAACAAAAAGGAAGTTAAGGGCACCTGAAAGTAAACTTAGTGCTCCAATTCCTACTAAAAGCCCGATTCCCATTAAAATCGCCACAATCATGGCAATGTATGTTGTGCTCACTCAAACTCCAGCTAAATGATCAGTTATTTAATATTCACATTTTAACATAAGATTGCGAGATGTTTAGCAAAAAAACACCGAAGCGCAATGCATTATTTTCGGGTCATTTAAAAATTATTGAGATCGACCCAAAACTGCTTCTTTTGCTGAGTCACACTCGAGGGCAACATTGGGTTATCAATTCTAAAGAATTTTCTCTTTCTGATTTTAAGATTGGTGATTTTTGCGCGGTAATGTTGATCAAAAAGTTTATCAAACTCCCCATTGGCAATAATCATCTCCATCCCTTCTTTCACTCTGGCACGGAGTCTCTTGCCTTCTTCTGTGGCAGGAAACCAAAAATAAGTCGGCAGCGGATAATAAAGCAGAATGCTCTCCTCAATCATAAGCTCCGGCATCTTGTCTTTTCTTTTATCAAACTCTTCCTGCACTTCAGTCACTGAGCGCGGAAAAGCAGTGAATTGACCACTTCTTAGATTCTCGAAAATTTTATCATAATAAACTTCGGTCACCACATTAAGGCCGGCCGCTTTCAAGATCTCAACATCACCCCAGCCGGCCCCCTGGCCGAAACTCAGCTTCTTTAAATCCTCAAGGGTATTGACGTTCTTAAAGAGCTCACGGTCTTTTTTGTTAATCAATAGAACTCTATAACCAATCAGGTTGCGGTCGATAGGGATGCGAACCGGAAGAAATTTTTTCTCAAACTCCACACTCGTTTCCCTGATCATGGTGTTGAGTTTGCTCTCGCGCTTTAGCAGCTCTCTTACCTGACGATCTTCCGTCATAAAGACACTGGCCTTCATTTCATACTCGCCGTATTTCTTTTGTGTCACATCGAGCGCCGACTTGAGTATACTCCAGTGATAATTATATCTCACATCTAAAGGAGACTCTGGCGGATGATAAAAATAAGTCATCGGCACCGAAGCTTGCGACTTAAACGAGAGAATGAATATTAAAGTGAGGAAGAAATATTTCATAATTTTAAATTAGAGAAACAAAGAAATCGCGAGTTGAAGATTAAAAACCACAGCAAGCTCACTCTCTAGTGGTTTCGCCAGCCCCAATAGAAATCCTTCTTGATTATAAACCCAGAATAGCTTGTCTGTAGAGATTATTCCTTGTTCTGGACTACTCTTTATTTCTATACTGCTTAGAGGCAGACGCACTCCTTGCAGGTATTTCGACATTTGTTCTTTAGTCAAATAAACGCTATTGAGGTGCAGTACTTTATCCAGTGGACTTGCCCACTTTTCCAAATCAAAAGTCTCACCTTTTTTCGGCCAGTGCTCCTGCTTCATCGCATTTTCCGAGAGATTTTCTCCTATGGCAATACGCTCTAAAACACTTAAGGCGCCTACTCCGCCCAAAAGTTCGGCCAGCTCTTCAAACAAGCTCCTGACGTAAGTTCCGGAACTCACCGTCACCACAAACTCCAGTTCAGGATACGCATAACGAAGAATTTTAATCTCCAGGATTTCTCTTTTTACTTTTTCTTTCTGGATCATTCTGCCTGCGAGCGCATGTTTATAAAGGCGTTTACCTTCAAACTTCGTCGCCGAAACGCTATGAGGGGCCTGCCAGTATTCGCCAAGAAAATGCTTTTTTACGATTTCTTCCAGGCCTTGGGTATTTATGTGTTGAAACTCAACTGCGATAGCCTTCTCTTCGGTAACAGTCCCGGTGAAATCCCCCGAGTCAGTTTTTTTTCCGAAAACCCCGACCGCCCGGTACGTTTTAGGCAGCAACTCATGAATATAATCATTGAGCTTTTGCGCTCCCTGAACGCCGACTAAAAGTACACCTTCAGCAAAAGGATCAAGCGTTCCAAAATGCCCGATCTTGCCGAAGTCATAATTCAAATTTTTTTTGAAATGATGGACTATAGAAAATGATGAAGGCCCTACGGGCTTATAAACATTAAAAACTAAGGGGATTTTTTGATAATCCGTTTTCACTATTCGTCAGAAGGTTCTTGCTCTTTCTTCAAAAGATCCATGATCTTCTTTTCTTCTTCAAACTGATTGTCATAGATGAAAGTAATGGATGGCACATGTCTTACTTCAAGCACCTTTGCCAACTCTGACCTGATTCTTCCGGCCGCCGACTCCAGCGCTTTTTTAGCGTCTCCACGAGTTCCTGAATCATACGTGTCCCATGAGACAGTAGCATAACCGTAGTCCGGAGAAAGTTCTACTTTGGTGATAGAAACACGTTGCAGTCTTGCATCGTTAGTTCCACTACGTAGAAGGCCGTTGATTTCATTCAACAGCCTTTCTTCGTATTTTTCTTTCTTAAAATTATTCGTTTTTTTTGCCATATATTACAGTACTGGTTGTGCGGACTTTGAACCCGATTGAGTCATTCCCGCACTGTCTTCAAGAGTTCTCTTCTTCTGCACCATCATATAGGCTTCAAAGATATCCCCTTGCTTAATATCAGAGTATCCTTCAAGCGAGATACCACACTCATAACCGTTCTTAACTTCCTTAACATCGTCTTTGAAACGCTTAAGCGAAGAAAGTTTCCCGTCATGCATGATCTTCCCGTTTCTAAGAAGACGAATCCCACACCCTTGAGCAATCTTTCCGTCGATAACGTAAGACCCGGCGATAACACCAGCTTTTGGAATGTTGAAGACTTCGCGAACTTCCGCGCGACCAATGAACTCTTCCACGAACTCAGGATCAAGAAGACCTTCAAGAGCAAGTTTCACGTCATTGATAAGCTCGTAAATGATCGAGTAGTTTTTAATATCGACACCTTTGTCTTCAGCAAGCTTACGCGCCGAAGTCACTGGTCTCATGTTAAATCCAATCAGGAATCCGGCAGCAGTGCTCGCCATCTGAACGTCAGAGTCCGTAATCGGTCCGACACCACCAGCGATAACTTTAACCGCAACTTCTGCATTTCCAAGTGACTCAACAGCAGACTTAATTGCTTCGTAAGACCCTTGAACATCTGAACGGATAATAAGGTTAAGAATTTTTTGCTCTTCACCTTCTTTAGAAGCACTCGAGAAGAAATCTTCCAGAGACACTTTTTTCTTCTCAGGAGTTGCCTGAAGAAGTTTTCTTTCGTTCACGCGGTTTTCCGCGATCTTCTTGGCCTCTCTTTCATTTTTAACGATGTTTAAACGGTCTCCTGGTGCTGGAGCTTCTTCTAATCCCAGGATTTGCACTGGAGTAGAAGGGCCTGCCGAGTTCAACTGCACACCCATGTGATCGTTTAGCGATCTTGCACGGCCGTATGTCTCACCCACAACCAGGTAATCACCTTTATTCAATGTCCCTGACTGGATAAGAAGAGTCGCCATTGGCCCTCTGCCTTGCTCAATCTTAGACTCGATAACCACACCTTCAACCGCTCCTTTTACGTCAGCGCGAAGATCCAGGATCTCGGCCTGTAGAAGGATGGCCTCAAGAAGATCGTCGATCCCCTGTGACTTAAGCGCTGATACGTGAACGTATTGAGTTGTCCCCCCCCAGTCTTCTGGAAGTAGATTGAACTCTGTCAGCTCTTGTTTAATTCTATCCGGATTCACACCCGGCTTATCCATCTTGTTAACCGCGATGATGATCGGCACACCGGCGTTCTCACAGTACTTAATAGATTCTTTTGTCTGAGGCATAACCCCGTCGTCGGCAGCAACAACCAGGACAACAATGTCCGTAGCATTTGCTCCACGCTGTCTCATGGCCCCGAAGGCCGCGTGACCAGGAGTATCCAGGAATGTGATCGTTTTTCCAGCATCAACCTTAACCGAGTATGCACCGATGTGTTGAGTGATACCACCCGCCTCACCTGCTGCAACTTTGTCTTTTCTGATTGTATCAAGAAGAGTCGTCTTACCATGGTCAACGTGCCCCATGATCGCAACAACCGGCGGACGAATCGGGAATTTAGATTTTTGGTCTTCCGAAACTGCCGCTTTTCCAATGATCTTTTCTTCATTGAATGCTTTATCTTCAACCCTATAGTTAAACAACGCCGCGATATCCGCTGCTAGTTTTGGACCTACATAGTCCGTCTCTTTTACTAAAAGGTTAAGCTTTAAACACTCATCAAGAAGGTCTTTGAACTTCACTGAAAGTTTGTGTGCTAAATCCGCCAGGACAACGCCCTTGTGGATATGAACAACACGTTTAGAGTCTTTTACTTCAGTGATTTCTGTCTGCTGAGTTGGCCCCACGTATTCCTTTTTTCTTAAAATTTGAGTGTAAATTGGTCTTCCTGTACCACTAAGAGCAGTATAGGACTTTAGTTCTTCTTCGGCGCGCGACATAGTAATTGCCTGAGCTTTAGAGGCAATCGCCTTCTTTCCACTCATCAACGAGGCCAGGCCTCCTATGCGCTTTTTATTCTCTTCATCTCCGCCTTTTTTTGCCTCGTCATCATCGAGATCCGTTGTTCCCGCTTGTGGGAATTTTGGAGCTGCTGCTGCACGAGCTGCAAGTCGGGCCGCTTCTTCTTTGGCCTGATTTTCTTTGAAATTAGGGTCCTTAGAAGGAGTGTAGATTGGAGTAAAGCGGTGAGGTCGATCAATGTTCGCCTGCGCTTTTTTCTCTTCTTTATGTGCTTCACGGTCCGCAGCTTTTCTGGTGATAACACCCGCCTCATTAGGCGTGTCTTTTTTCACCGGCTTCGAAACAACGCGAAGACCACCGGTAGGGCCAGTCTCTGTTGATTCAGGAGCTGCTTCAGTTCCCGCTTCAACCTCAACTGCCGCTGCAGCTACTTCTTCAGAAGTCTCCGCCTGCTGTTGTTGAATTGGCTCTTCCACTTCTTCATGTGAATCAAGCTGCATGCTTTCCGATTCTTCACCATCGACGTCATCAGTTTTACGGCGAATAACTGTTACTTTCTTCTTCACAGTTGAAGCTTTTTTAGTCGTCTTCTTCTCTGTCTCTTCACTATCATCAGAAGCATCTGCCGCTTTTCTCTCAACTGTCTTTTTAACAACAGTTTTAGTCTCAGCTGCAGGGGCCTTTTTCCTTACGACTTTTTTCTTGGCAGTCGTATCTTCTTTGACCTCTTCTTCTTTCTTAACAGCGGCAAGGTAGCCCTCAACATCCGCGTCTGAAAGCTCGGTCATGTGGTTTCTAACCGCAAACCCTTTTGCTTTTAGCGCTTCAACCAGGTCGAGTGGCGCTAAATCTAATTCTTTCGCCAGCTCAAAAACTTTTTTAGGCATTATTAACTCCGTTTAGGTCGTATCTTATTTTAATTTAAAAGCAGCTAACTCTTCTCTCAGGCGTCTTTCAGCTTCAGAGAATTTATCCTTCTCTCCACCAGCTGGAACTTCTTTATGCTTATCCAGAAGTCCTTTATATGCAGGAACAGCTGAAGCAGAAACCAATTCTTCTTCATCGTCCTCAAGGCTGATAGTTCCTTTTTCAATTGCTTCGTGAGTGTCTTTTAGGATTTGAGCAGCGTCTGCTTCGTTACCACTCAAGATTCCTGCTAGAGTTTCAGCGTCCATCGCTGAAAGATCAGCAATCGACATGATTCCGTTTTGAACCATCATCTGAGCTCTTGCGTCTGAAACAGAAACAATTTGCATAAGTGATTCAACAGCTTTTTTGATTTTCTCTTGAAGCTTAGTTTTAGAGATGATGTTGATCTTATACCCAGTTAACATCGCTGCCAGACGAACGTTTTGTCCGCGTTTTCCGATAGCAAGTGAAAGCTGATCTTCTTCAACAACAACGTCCATTGAGAAGTTAGCGTGGTCAACTTGAATGTTTGAAATTTCAGAAGGCGCAAGCGCTGCTCTGGCGAATGTCTCGATGTCTGCGTTCCAACGAACGATATCGATTTTTTCACCTTGAAGCTCGTTTACAACGTTCTGTACGCGAGACCCTTTCATACCAACGCAAGCTCCGACCGGATCGATTTCTCTGTCCGCTGTGTACACCGCGATTTTCGCGCGCTGGCCTGGCTCTCTTGCCGCTGATTTAATTTCGATGTTTCCATCCAGGATTTCCGGAACTTCAACTTCAAACAGTTTTACTAAGTACATTGGAGACGTACGAGAAAGACGGATTTCCGGCCCTCTGTTTGTCATGACTACTTCTGACAAGTAAGCCTGAATTCTGTCACCAGTTTTAAAGTTTTCACCAGGAATAATTTCCTTTCTTGAAAGGATTGCATCAGACTTTCCAAGGTCAACGATAACGTTTCCTCTTTCATATCTTCTAGCGATACCTGTAACAAGTTCACCTTCTCTGTGTTTGAAATCAGAGAACAGGATTTCTCTTTCAGCGTCTCTTACTTTTTGGAAGATAATCTGACGAGCTGTCTGAACGTCAACGCGTGTAAAGTTAGGGTTTTCGATTCTGATCCCCAACTGGTCACCGATTTCAACTTCGCTATCAAGGTTTCTAGCTTCATTGATAGTGATTTCGATGATCGGGTCTTTTACATTTTCAACTACGTTTTTGTATTGGTAGATTTCGATTTCGTCTTCAGCATCGTTATAACGAGTCTCGTACTCACCTTGAATACCGTATTTTTTTCTTGCTGTTACTAAGAAGGCCTGCTCAATCGCACGCACGACAACGCGTTTATCGATACCGCGGTCTTTTCCTAGAGTTTCAATCATTCTGCCTAATTCTGAAAAATTCATTTGAACCTTCCCTTTTTGTTAAAGGTTTATATTTTTTAGTTAATATTTATTCTTCTTCGTCTTCGTCTTCTGCATCGACTTCGACTTCTTTCCTGTCTTTTACTTTATTGATGTCGGTCTCCAGATTGGCCTTTTTGATCTGTTCAAAAGGAATCTCGACCTTCACACCTTTAGCGTCAACCACAACACCATTATCATCCACACTCACTAACCCGACTTTAAGTTTCAGGTTATTGCGAAGAGCTTTCGGAAAATCAGGGTATTTTTCTTCATCAACTTTTTTAGTTAAATGAAGCATGACATCTTCACCGATGACACTCTTAAAATGTTTAACCTGAGTTAAAATTCTATAGAGCCCGGGCGAAGAAACTTCCAAGGTAAAATTATCCGGAATCCAGGTTTCAGTTTCCATATACGGATTAAATCCGCGGTCAACTTTCACACAGTCATCAAGAACTGCACTGCCAGTTTTTGGATCGACAATATAGACAACTAAGTTGCCAGACGCCGGATTCCACTCCATCTCATACAATTCAAGACCAACATCACTCACGATCTTGCTGGTTAATTCATGAAGTTTTAATTCCATTCCCTGGCGTGGGCCTTTGAGAACCATTTTTTATCCCATAATAAAAAAAAAGGGCGGAATTAAAAAATCCACCCTTACTATATTCAGTACATTTAATACTCTATTTCGGAGGTAATGCAGTTCTATAAGCTTTTTCAAGAATTCCTGGAAATAACTTGAAACCTGGGCAAATAAAAATCATTACGGGGTTACTATAACAAAAAATCTTTCAAATGCAAACATTTACACTCTTAGACATCCAGAGTCATGATCAGGGCACTCGCTCCATTGCTGTAGAAATGCTTCTTTTTATGGACAACTTTGAAGCCCATTTTTTCATAGAGTTTTATTGCTGGAATATTCCCTTCTTCCACTTCCAAAAAATAAGAGTGGATGCCACGCCTCTTTAACTGCTCAAGTGCTTTATTCATCAAGATTTCGCTCATTTTTCTTCCGCGAGCTTCCGGAATTATACTGATCTTGAGCAAATGAGCGAAGGAATCTGCGTCAGATACGTCAAAAAGAGCAAACCCCAAAAATGACGCCTCGCCTATAATTAAAACAAACCGCTCACTCCCTTCACTGAAAAGGTTATCCCACGATTCATCCGTCCATGGCGTCGGGAAATAGGCCTGGTCAGTGGCCTTTAAAAACAACAAGGCCTCTGAAGTTAACTCAGAGGCCTTGGCGATTGAAATAAAATTTAGCGACATAAAAAACTAAACAGGAGAGCTTAGGTCAACGTTACCGATTGAGCGCTCAGAGTTTGTTTTTACTTCCATGTGGAAGCGGATTTTTGCCAGTGGATTGAACGTATAACCGTCTTTTCCACGGATGATGTACTTGCGTTTTGAATCCGCATCAGTTGGCTCGATTAATTTTCTTAAACGAGAGACAGATGTATAGATTAGTTTGTCATGGATAAGTGGGTTGTATTCATCTTTCCAGATCATCTTCGCCAATTGTTCTTTATCGAAGTATGTCCCAGGATTCTTTGAAAGAAGGAAAAGGATTTCAAGCAGAACGAATCTGTGTTTGAAATCGATTGTTCCCAGAGATCTTTCAACGATTTTTCTATTTGTGCGATCTAAGTAAAGATCAACTGTTGAGTCATTAACATCGTCAATTTCCGCTTCGATTAAGTGATTTAATCTTCTGAAAATAGTCGTATCGATTGATTCCTGCGCAAGGTGGAACATGCTTAATGCTTCATCAAAGTTTCCGGCCTTTTTAAGAGCAGTCGCTTTTCCAAAAAGGATGTAACCGTAAAGGTTCCAGCATTTTTTTGACTGAAGATATTCATTGGCAAGTTTGTAGTAATTAAGCGCTTTATCATTCTCATTCATTTCGATGAAAATTTTCGCGTAGTACGTATACATTGCACCTGACAGATAGAATTTTTTGATGATTTTTAGAAGATCATTTAACTGAT
>JBEIPI010000078.1:0-14159 GCA_040377165.1 Bacteriovorax sp. | reverse complement strand
CCGTTGATGAAAGTTCAAATCTACAGAAAAGACGCAGCTGAATCGTATGAGGCCATTTTAGTTGATAACGGCCAGTTATTTGACCCGACTTACGAAGCCCTTCTGCGCGCTGAGAAAAAGTTAACCCATGATCTTCCCTACTTATCTATGCCGGTCGGGGAAATGGAAGACAAAGTTCAGGCCGATGTCACAAGTTTAGTGAAGGAAATGAGGCCGGGACTAAGAAAGAAGCTATCCGAAGTCATTTTAAACGAGAACAAAGAACTGACCATCATCTTGTCGATAAACGGCCATCCATCTAGTGTCTTTATGGGACTAGAGGAATGGAATGACAAGCTGGTGAAGCTGGATAAGATTGTGAACTATATGGAATTAAAAGAAAAAATTCCTGCCATTATCAATCTTACAAACAGCAAAAAAGTAGTTGTCAAGTTTAACGATAAATTCTAGGATTTTAAATGACAGAATGACTCTGTCGCAATCGATTCTATATAGAGAAAGGATTCTCACTTATGAACGAAAAAAACATCATCGTAGGTCTCGATGTCGGAACAACAAAAGTTTGCACAATTGTTGGTCTACAGCACCCCAACTCAGAATTAGAAATTATCGGTATCGGAACTCACCCTTCTTACGGTTTGAAGAAAGGCTCAGTTGTTAATATCGATAAGACAGTCCGCTCGATTCAATCTTCGCTTGAAGAAGCAAGGCTGATGGCCGGAGTGAACATTGGAAGTGCGACGATCGGTATTGCCGGAAGCCACATTTACAGCTTCAACTCTTCAGGTGTTGTTGCCATTAAAGGTAAAGAGATCACTCAGGATGACGTTGACCGCGTTCTTGAAGCCGCCAAAGCGGTAGTGATTCCTTCAGACAGAGATATTCTTCACGTGATTCCTCAGGAGTTTCGTGTAGACAATACAACGGGAATCAAAAACCCGATCGGTATGTGTGGGGTGAGATTAGAAGCCCACGTGCACATTGTTACCGGATCAATTCCTCTTATTCAAAATTTAGTAAAGTGTGTTGAGCAGACAGGTATTGATGCTGAACACATTACTCTTCAACCCCTGGCCTCTTCAGAGGCGGTTCTATCTCATGAAGAAAAAGAGCTTGGAGTGGTGTTGATTGATATCGGTGGTGGAACGACAGACATCGCAGTCTGGAAAGACGGCAGCCTGATTCACTCACAAATCATCCCTATCGGCGGGAATCATTTCACTAATGACCTGGCAGTAGCTTTAAAAATTCCTCACAACGAAGCAGAAAGAATCAAGATTCACCATGGCAGTGTACTTGCTGAGCAATTGAATCAATCAGCTCATATAACAGTTCAAGGTATGTCCGGGACAAAACCCCGTGAAGTTCAATTGAGTGTGATTGCTGAAGTTCTCGGCGCCCGCGCAGAAGAGCTTTTTGATGTTATCCGCTCAATGATAGATGATAAAAAACTAAGCTCTGAGATCGCTGGTGGATTCGTGCTTACAGGTGGAGGCGCCCTTATTAAAGGTATGCCGGAGCTTGGTGAGTATATCCTGATGAGATCGTGCAAGATCGGGTTCCCAATTCCTTTTGGTGGGATGACGAACATTATGCAAAACCCGAAATACTCTACTGTTCTGGGACTTCTCCTGGAAGCAGCAAAGAGAAAGCCTTATGTCCATGTACAAGGGCAGAGCGCAAGCAACCACAGAGTGACATTCAAAGAGAATGAAACTCAAAGTTCAAGCAGCGATCTTATCGGGAAGTTGAGCGAGTCATTAAAATCAGTTTTCAAAGAAATTTTTTAAAAATAAATTTATATAGGTCCCGTAGGAGGAATATATGTTCGAAATGACAGGTACAGATAACAGAATTAACGGCGCTAAGATTAAAGTTGTTGGAGTTGGTGGTGGTGGATGTAATGCCGTTAACACTATGATCCGCTCAGGTCTTTCGGGCGTAGAATATATTGTTGCTAACACTGACGCTCAGGCGCTTAGCATTTCACTTGCTGATACAAAAATTCAGCTTGGTGGGACAGTAACAAAAGGTCTTGGAGCTGGTGCTAACCCAGAAATCGGGAAAAAATCGGCCCTTGAAGATTATGAAAAAATTTCTGAAGTTCTAAAAGGCGCAGATATGGTTTTCATCACTGCAGGTATGGGTGGTGGAACAGGAACTGGAGCTGCTCCAGTAATCGCAAAACTTGCAAAGGAGCTTGGTGCTCTTACTGTTGGTGTTGTGACGAAGCCATTCGTATTCGAAGGTAAAAAGAGATTCAAACAAGCTGAAGAAGGAATTAGAAACCTTGAAGAAAGCGTGGACTCTCTAATCACAATTCCAAACCAAAGACTTTTATATCTTGCCGGAGAAAACCTTTCTCTAGTAGATACGTTTAAAAAAGCAGACGAAGTACTTCTAAATGCTGTTCGCGGTATTTCTGATCTGATCAATAACACTGGTCACATCAACGCTGACTTCGCTGACGTTTCAACTGTAATGGCAAACAAAGGTCTTGCTCTTATGGGAACAGGGGTTGCTACTGGTGCAGGTCGTGCGATTAAAGCTGCGACTGAAGCTATCAGCTCACCTCTTCTTGAAGACATCTCAATCAACGGTGCAACAGGTATCATCATTAACATCACAGGAAGTGACTCACTTTCTATGCATGAAACAAATGAAGCCGTTACACTTATTATGGAAGCAGCTGATGAAAATGCTGAAATCATTTTCGGAACTGTTATCGATAACAACGCAGGTGACGACATTAAAGTTACAGTTATCGCGACTGGACTTGGTGGTCAGATCAGAGCTCACGCTGGAGCATCAATGGTTCAGCAAATGGCCCCTCAAGCTCAGCCTGTTCAACAACAGCAATATGTAGCTCCTCAACAGACCATGTCAGCTCCGGTACAACAACCTGTAGTTGAATCAGCTCCAGTGAGAGAGTATTCAGCGCCAAGAGAGTTCGTAGCACCTGTTGCTTCGACACCAGCTCCGGCCCCAGTTGTTGAAACTCCGGCACAACCAACATCAAGAGAAGAAGCTCCTTCATCATTTCATGCAACGACAGAAGACCGTTCGGACTTTGACCGTTTCATGAGCGATAGAGCGGCCTATAACAATTCTTCAGCTCAAGAGGAAGAGGCTGGATTTTCTGCAAGAGAGTCTCAGCAGCAAGCTCAACAGCAACCACCATCGAGATTGATTCAGTCAATCAGAGATGCAGCTAACCGTTATGAAAACCCAGCTCGCCCTTCTCAAGCTCAATCGGCCTCAACTCCGACTCAGGAGTCAGGGATTGGCACGAACACAAGAGCGAAATCAATCGCAGAAAAACTTGGTTTCATTAACTTTGATGAAGATGAATTCGACACACCTTCTTACCTAAGAAAAGAAGAGAAGACAGAGCAAAGACCAGCTCCAAGAGAATTCAACAAAAATATCGATCTTTAATAAAATCTTTAAGGCCGGACTTAGTGTCCGGCCTTAAATTTCTCAATATCTTCCAACAGTTTTTCCGCCTCATTTTCCAGCACATTCAACTGAATAAACGATTCGATAAAGTCTTCTTCAATATTGATCTTATAGTGGGTTAAGACAAAGCTAGGTGTTTGGTTTGTTTTCCAGATATGACGTTTGAAGTGATAGATAAAGAGCCCATCTTCAGGACTATTCGGCGTGGTTTTGACATCCGTGATCTGCTTCCACTTATTGTTGGCGAAAGTTTTAAAGTGTTCTTTGCAGAAATACATATTCTCGTGCTCGATCAGGCACTTCTCACAGAAAACATCCTCACAGATCAGGCAACTTCCAACCGAAGGAATTTCCGGATGGTTTTCACAGAAGAACTTTTCAGCAACATTCTCTTCAGAGAGTTTTTTAATGTGGGTTTTTGGTGACTCCACGGTGGGAATCAGAACGGGCCTTTCTGCTTTGACTTCAGCATTAGGATTGTTCTTTGGGGCAAGTAGAAGTTTTACCAGGACGATCCCAATTAAAGCGATCAAAAGCAGAATAATCAGCAGGAGGAAAATGATGATGGCGAGTAAGTTTTCTTGCAAAAATGTGTTCATAAAATATGAATGGTGGTTGTAGGTTTATATCCTAATATCTGATCGAAATAGCGTCTTACGGCCACTCGCAATTCTTCGTTGGTTTTCTCCTCATCCTTGAAATTAATCTGAATAAAGTAGTTTTCAAGGAAGCGCTTGAACTTTTCCTCTTGACCGGTAACCAGGTTGGGAAGGCCAAGAAAGTTGAAAGTGAACTTTTCCACTTTCGCTCTGGTTGAAGAGAGTTTGAGGGAGATGAATACGGAGCCATTGCAGGCCAGTTTTCTTCTCTCGCTGATTTTTTCCCTCTCCAGGACAATTCCTTTTCCATGAATGATGATCGGCTCTATTGTCTCCCCGTCTTGCACAGAGATTTTTAGATCGTCACTGACTCTTAGTTCGTCATTGTTTAAGAAATAGTGAGGAATGGCACTTGGGTAAACTTCTTTGACGAAATCGATATGCTCACGGATAAAATAGCTCTCACCATGGATCGGCACGATGTCTGTTGGAGCGAATTTCTCATAAAGCATTTTCAAATCAGTTCGTCCGGGATGGCCTGAAACATGAATTAGTTTGTCTTGAGCGGTGATCACTTTACAGCCGGCCTCAGAAAGTTTGTTAACCAGAAGAGATATTTTCTTTTCATTGCCAGGAATCGCTTTGGAGCTTAAAACCACTGTGTCAGTTGGACGGGGTTTAAACTGGGTGTCCTCGCCAACGCAAAAACGTCTAAAAGTCCCGCGGAAATCGCCCTGACATCCGGATAAAAGTACGACAACGTTCTCGTCGCTTCCGGTGAAACTCTCGGCCATCTTTACTACAGATTGAAAATCAGGAATCATCCCCAGCTCGTTGGCCGTATTGAGATAACTGATCATTGATCTGCCATGTGGGATGAGTTTTTTGTTATACTTTTTACAAAGAGATATAAAGGTCATCAAACGATGAATGTTGGAAGAGAAGCACGTGATGAAGATCCTGCTTTCGGCCTCACTGTAGATTTGATCCAACACCGGGATTAAATCATTTTCCGATGGAGTCTCTTTCGTTGAGCTGGTGATATTTGTGCTGTCACATAGAAGCACGCGCTTCTTTAGATCTTTTGAATGCTTGATTAGTTTGTCGAAGTCAAAAGGCCTTTCATAAATGGTTTTAAAATCAATTTTGAAATCAGAAATGAAGAAGAACCCAATTTCTTCTTTGATGTCTTTGATCAGCAATCCCACGGTTTCCGGGATTGAGTGATTGACATGAATCGGGTCAATGGTGAAATCATTAAAGCCCAAATGGTCGAAGTGACGAAATTCAGTTATCGGGTAAGGATGGCGGTTGAATTCAAGTTTTTTGCGAATCAGTCCCGCAGTAAAGGGAGAAGCGAGAACTTTAATATTCGGGAACTTTTTCACGACATGTAAAACAGCGCCGATGTGGTCTTCATGTCCATGCGTGATTACCAAATGACTTGGCTCTGGAATGGTGTCCATGTTTGGGATAAGATAATCAATATCGAAGAAATCTTCATAGGGAAACAGGATGCCGGCATCAATAATAATAGTATCGGTTTTTCCCTGGACCAGGGTCATGTTCGAGCCGATCTGACCAACACCACCGACAGGTTTTATTTTGATGCGAGGTTGTTTCATTTTTTTCCTTTGGATTTCTTTTTCAGTGGGGCAATCTTGTTTTCTTTCGCGTGAAAAAGCTGATTCACTTTTGCGGCCAGAATGCCTGCGGCAATGTCAGTCTCTTCACCGACGATGAAATCGGCATATTGTCTTTGAGGGTCGAGGTATTTTTGGTACATCGGCCTTACTGTCTCATAATATTGGGTGATAACTGAATCCAGTGATCGGCCTCTTTCTTCGACGTCGCGGTGTAGGCGGCGGATGAATCTTATATCCGCTTCAACATGCAAGAATGTGGTAATGTCACACATTTTTCTGATTTCTTCCTGATAGAGACTGAAAATCCCTTCGAATAAAATGACCTTGGTCGGCATAATTAAGCTTACACTTTTAAGGCGGGCATTTTTTTTGAAGTCATAATGAGGGCTCTTTACCGGTTTACCTGCTTTAAGCATCTCGAGGTGCTTTTTTAAAAGTTCCCAGTCAAAAGCGTCAGGATGGTCAAAATTTGGTCTGCCAGCAGAGGTTTTTAATTCTTTGGGAAGTTTAGGCAGATAATAGGAGTCCATATGGAGAACCGAGACTTCCTGATCAACATTCTTAATCACCTTATCGGCAAAAGTTGTTTTCCCTGATCCGGATCCACCACAGATAGAAATGATATGCACGAGAGCTCTCCTCAATTGGTTTTTTCTGAATAAAATGATAAATTAAAGGAGTCACAAAAGAAAGAAGGAAGAGACCTATGAAATCGGTTCAAGCGGTAGTTATTTTATGTCTGATGATTTTCCTAAGACCGGCAATCGCCGAGGAGAGAATCAATATCGCTATTTCGGCCACCCCGAATAACCTGGCCCCTTTTTACTCTACAGACGCGAACTCTCAAAACATCAACCGTCTGGTTCATTCAGCACTGGTTGATTTTAATGAAAAAATGCAGTTTGTTTGTATTGCCTGTGAAAGATATGAAGAGAAGATGGTCGGAGAAAAACAAGTCTTCACTTTTCATCTGCGCCCAGAGCTGACATTTTCCGATAACACGCGGGTCACGGCTTTGGATGTTAAAAAATCTTACGAATATTTCGCAAAAAACGAAAAAATAAAATCAACTTTCATGGGGGCCTATGAGGCCATTGATGCGGTCAACGTGAAGGATGAAAAAACAGTGGAGATTGTTTACAAAAATTTCTCACTGGAAAACCTTTCGAACCTGTCACTACTTAAAATCGTCAAAGTAAAAGATTTAAACAAAGACTTGTTTGAGCCTTTCGATGTCATCGGTTGTGGGGAATATGTTTTAAAAGATGTTCAGCCCCTGGAGATCGTGGTCTCTCCCCGTATGGGCAATCGTCCGACATTGGCATTTAAGGTTGTGAAGGATGAAACGACACTTGCACTAAAGTTGATCAATAAAGAAATTGATCTTTCAGTTGCCAACATGTCGCCGCGTAAAGTTTTTTGGCTGAAATCCCAGTCGGGGATCAAGGTGTGGGATATGCCGAGTGGAAATTTCCAGTTTATGGGTATTAATCACAAACGCGAACTCTTTAATGATATCAAGGTTCGAAAAGCATTCTCACTTTTGATTCCAAGAAAAGAGATCCTTGAGTATAAATTAAAAAATACGGCAGTACTCTCGACCGGGATGTTCTCTCCGGCCTTTGGTGATATGTATGAGCCAAAAGAAGTTGAAAGAAACGACGTAATGCTGGCGCGCCAGTTATTGAAGGAAGCTGGCTGGAAAAAAAATAAAAATGGCATTCTGGAGAAAAATGGAAAACTACTGGAGATTGATTGGAAGGTAAGCAACAACAAAGCGAGTATCGAAGTCGTTGAAGTGCTGGAGCATTATCTTGAAAAAGAAGGGATGATCGTCAACGTAAGCATTCAGGAATGGGGAACTTACATGAGTGCCTTTAAGGCGGGGAAGTTTGATATTGTCGTTGGTCAGTGGGTAGGTTTCACCGGCCCGGATATGTTGAAATTTGTTTTTCACTCCACCAATACTCCACCAAAAGGTGGCAACAGAGTTGGCTACAACAATCCTAAAGTCGACGCGGTCTTGGATTCGGCCACAATAGAGACTGATGCGGTAAAAAGAACTGCGCTTTATAAAGAGGCACTGAATTTAGTGAATGCGGATTATGCCAATATAAACTTGTGGCACCCTAATATTATCTGGATTGGAAGAAGCTGTCTGTCAGACATCAGACTAGAGTCGACAGGAAGTTTTTATCCATTAAAAACATTAGAGAAACACTGTGGAAAATAAGAGAAAATTTAATTTTGTCCTTCTGGGATATAATCGTCAAACAGTTGAGTTGGCAGCAACTATCAATGCCTACGCGCTCGAGGATTTTGAGTGTGATGGTGTGGAAGAGTTTTCATTGGAAGAAGCAAGAGTAGATGAAATTCTTGGAGAGCGCGCTTATTCAGGTGGAGATGTCCCAGAGAGCCTGATCGACGAAGTACAGGCAGCGACCATTAATCAGGATTCTTTCACATATAAGTATTTTTTCTATGAAGGCGATTTCGAGGCCAATTCAGCTTCATTCGTTTTTTTCATTAAAGAGCATTATCCTGAAATATCCCTTTACACTGCCCAGAGGGATTTTGAGGACTGGAATGAGGAATGGAAAAAGTTCTACAGTCCCATCCATGTATCAGAGAACCTGGAAATCATCCCTGAGTGGCTGAGTGAATCACACGAAAAAAAATCCAGGCATCAGGTTTACATTTACCCGGGAATGGGTTTTGGAACGGGTACACATGAGACGACTTTTCTTTGCCTGGTTCTCTTTGATCAGATTATGCAAGAATTCACCAACGCTGATAGTTGTCTGGACTTCGGATGTGGTTCGGGAATCCTGGGAATTGCAGCAATGAAGACAAAAAAAATGCGCACGCATTTTTGCGATATCGATCGCAGCGCACTTGAAAACTGCACACAGAACTTAGTCTTGAATTTTTCCGGCCAGAACCTTGAAGGCACTGAACTGGTAATTCGCGATCGCTATGAACCGAAAAAATATGACTTGGTTTTTGCTAATATTCTTGAGCATGTCCTCATCAGTGAAAAACCAACAATCCTCGCCTCGATTAAAAACGGCGGGTACCTGATTGTTTCTGGAATTCTGAATCATCAGGTGGATACAATCCTGAAAGAGTACTCGCACATGGAGAAAAAATCCGTCGCGACGAAAGGAGACTGGAGCGCCATCTTGTTTAAGGATCTCACTTGAGAGCGGTTTTTCACCCCTTTGACAATTTAAAGGCAGATGAATCCGTCTCCGTGACTGGAGATCAGGCCCACCATCTTAATGTGGTCAGAGTTAGATTGAATGAAAAGATCCTGTTGTTGAATGGGCAAGGACATAAAGTACAGGCGGAAGTCACTAATCTTTCAAAGAACAATATAGAGTTAAAAATTCTGACCGTGGAAAGTTGCCTGCCGCTACATCGCTTGTCACTGGCCATTGCTGCTCCAAAAAAAGATGCATTTGAAGACATCCTGAAAATGGCCGTAGAGTTAGGCATCGGTGAAATCTACCCACTGTCTTCTGATTATTCCCAGTACGAGTATACTGCGAGCGAGAGAATTGAGCGTATTTTAGAGAGTGCTTTAATCCAATCCAACAATGCATTTTTGCCAAAGATACATCCGCAACAAGAGCTGGCCGATTTTTTAAAAACTCACAAAAGTGTAATCGCATTTTTTAATTCCAGACCTAATGACAGCACTCAGCAGGATTTTTCTGCAGATAAAAAAACAATTTTAATTGGCCCTGAAGGGGGATTTTCACCAGCTGAAATTGAGGAAATTTCGAAATATTCTCAATTGCTGGAAATTCATCTTTCCACCCCTATTTTGCGTGCACCTACAGCGGTCGCATCTTCAGTAGGTTATTTGCTCGCCCATGGTTTAGGCCCTAAATAAGATTTAAAAATATCATTGATGCTTTGTATTGTTTGTGGGATTCTAAACCCAGAACACACAACAATCGGGTAGAATATGAATCAAGAACCTCATTCATTTTCATCAAAGGCAGCTAAACCAATTCAAGTTGATCTGGATGAATTCCAAATCAGCGAGGAAACTTTTAAGCCGATGACTAAAGGACTTGGTTTTCATCAAGACACTAAGAGGCCATCGTTTAAGCCTGCGCCTAAAGAAGTGAAGTCTTTCGGATCTCCAAAAACCCCGATGAAATCTGCATTGAATACCCTCCCAGCATCTTCTGCGCCGATGAAGACTTCGGCCCAGCCAGCGAATCATCTGCCTTCAGGGCTTGAGGCTTTTTACGGGGCAACTCCTGCTCCGAAAAACGAGGCTGCGAATCTTTTTGATCAGCCAAAAAAAGAGGAAGTTAAAACAGAAAAAGTGACCAGTAAAAAAACGGCTGCTCAAAGCGCTCAGTTTCTTGCCTGGACTATTGATATTCTGGTTATCTCAAGTTTTGTTGTACTGACCGGAGTGCTTCTGGTGTGGGCATCGGGAATTGAGTTCAATATGTACTCACGTCTTATTTCTACTCAAGACCTTGCTGCTTTTGCGGCAGCGATCTTCTCTATTTACTACCTACTCTACTTCACGATTCTTGATCTCTCTGCGACTCCGGGAAAAACTATTTTTGGAATTCGTTTAGTGAAGGCCAATGGCGGTGAAGTTTCAGTTAAGCATACTTTCACCCGCGCGCTGATCTCGCTGTTTTCAGGCATCGCTTTATTTCTGCCGATGCTCCTGGATTTCCAGGGAAGACTCTCTGACACTAAAGTGGTGAAGTAATGGAAACTCTTTCTGAAGAGACCAAAAAATTCCTGGCAGAAAATAAAGGCAAAAAAATCGTTTTTACCAATGGATGCTTTGACATCCTTCATCTTGGTCACGTTGAGTATTTAAATGAGGCCCGCGCCCAGGGAGACGTCTTAATCGTTGCGATTAACTCCGATGATAGCGTAAGAAAATTAAAGGGCCCCGATCGTCCGATTAACAATGAAATTGACCGCGGTAATATGCTTTTAAATTTAAAGGCCGTGGATTGTGTTCAAATTTTCACAGAGCAAACTCCATTGGAGATTATCAAACTCATAGGACCAAATGTGTTAGTTAAAGGCGGCGATTGGAAGCCTGAGCAGATCGTAGGTTCTGATTATGTTCTTGCAAATGGTGGTGAAGTTAAAAGTCTCATGTTCAAAAGCGGATATTCAACCAGCAATTTAATCAAAGCCGTTCAAGGTAAAAAGTAGATTAAAATTCTCTGATTTTTAACTCCATAAATTTATTCAAAATCACTCAATACCCGAGTGAATAACTCTTATCAACTACTGGAAAATATTGCCTTTTTTTTAAAGAAAGTGCTTTAGTTTGTTTTTTTTTACTCCGATATTTAGTCAGCAACTGGATGGGACTGGTTGCGAAACAACAAAGATTCTAACAAGGCTGTTTGAATCTTAAATTTTAAGGAGGAAGGCATGATTCTAGGAGATTAGTATGGGATTAAGAATTAGTACAAACACGCAATCATTAAGAGCACAGAATTCACTGTCTAAAGTTGAGGCTCAAAAATCAGACACACTTGCAAAATTGTCATCTGGTTCAAGAATCAACAAAGCTGGAGACGATGCAGCTGGTTTGGCCATCTCGGAAAAGTTAAAAGCTAACATCCGCGGTACTCAACAAGCTACAAGAAACGCTGGAGATGGTATTTCAATGATCCAGACAGCAGAAGGTGGATTAAACGAAGTTTCAAACGTCCTAATCAGACTAAGAGAGCTTTCGGTACAAGCTGCTTCTGATACAGTTGGTGACACTGAAAGAAAATTTGCCGATCTTGAGTTTCAACATTTAACTCAAGAAGTAGAAAGAATTGCAAGCTCAACACAATTTAACGGCAAACAACTGTTAAGTGGTGAAGGTGAGTCACTGGATTTCCAGGTTGGTATCATGAACGACGCGAAAAATGACCGTCTTTCATATAAGCCACAAGAATCAAGCGCGAAAGCTGCTGATTTAGGAATTGCAGGATTAGGAGTTCAGACGAAAGTTGATGCTCAAGAAAACTTAGAAAAAATCGATGCTGCGATTAACGGTGTAAACGGTAACCGCGCTTCACTAGGTGCTCTACAGAACAGACTTCAGTCTACAATTTCAAACCTTGAAACTAGAACTGAGAACTTAGCGGCAGCTAACTCGCGTATCAGAGACGCGGATATCGCTTCTGAGTCTGCTGAAATGGCGAAAGCGAACATTCTTTCTGCTGCTTCAACATCGGTTCTATCGCAAGCTAACAACTCAGGTTCAGCTGCACTTAAACTGATTGGCTAATTTGTAAATTAAAAGCTTAATAAGAAGGGCCCTCGCAAGAGGGCCTTTTTTATGCGTGCATTTTAAGTATGTTTTTCCAGTAATCATTTGTAACATTGTCGTATGAATGAGAATTTACCAAATAGGCCATGCTCCATAAATTGCCAAGAGTGTCCAATCTGGACGAAGAGTCTTTTTAAGGATTTCGATCCCGAGTTGCTCAATTGGCTGCAAACAAAAAAAACGGAGAAGGAACTTTTCAAAGGTGAGACGTTTTTTGATCAGGGCAGTTCGGTCAGTGGTCTTTATTGCCATTCTTCGGGGCTTTCAAAAGTTATTCAAAAAGATGCAAATGATAAAATCCGTTTTGCTCGCCTGGTTTTTCCGGGTGATACCTCCGGGCATCGCAGTCTCTTTATTCAGAACTATTATCAGGGGACTACCCTTGTCTTATCAGACACCGCCAAGGCCTGTTTTATTCCAATGGAGGATGTTCTTTATCTCTTAAGTAAAAACCCTTCATTTGCCCAGAATTTGATTGTTAAAATCTCAATAGAGCTTAGGCGCTCTGAAGAAGATAAGATGGCGACAAAGGAAAGAACAGTAAGAGGGCGTCTGGCGGAGCTTTTGCTTAAACTTGGAAATGAGTATGCTGAAGTCTTGGAAAAGGATGAGCGCTTGATTAAAAGCGAAATCACTAAAAGAGAGATCGCTAAAATTTTATTGGTGGCCGATGAAACAATCATCCGTTTAATGTCTGAAATGGCAAAAGATGGGGTGATCGATTATGAAAATAAACGTCTTTTGATTAAAGATATGAAGAATCTGACTGAACTTTCCAAATATTAAGCAATTACTAACTCCTTAAAAATAAAAGTAACTTAAAGAAATCCAGCAATAGTTGAGCAAAGTGCTTAAGTTTTTACCCGAGTGATCCGATCTGTTTTTTGTCTGATAATTTTTGTCAGACATTAACAAAAGAAGGCGGGGGCCTTCGAAAAAGGAGAATATCATGGGTTTAAGAATTGCCACGAACATTGCGTCCCAGAACGTACAGAAGAACTTGAAGGAAGTTTCAAATCAAGGGAACTCATCGCTTGAAAAACTATCTTCAGGTAAAAGAATCACAAAGGCATCTGACGATGCTGCCGGACTTGCGATCTCTACTAACTTAGAGGCACAAACAAAAGGTCTAAGACAAGCAACAAGAAACGCGAACGATGGTATCTCGCTTGTTCAGACAGCTGAAGGGGGATTAAACGAAACGACTAACATTCTTACTCGTCTTCGTGAGTTAACGATCCAAGCTTCTTCAGACACGGTTGGTGAGCAGGAAAGAGGATTTCTAGATAAAGAATATCAACAGTTAACAAAAGAGATTGACCGTATTTCTGAGTCTACAGTGTTTAACGGTACTCAGCTGTTAAATGGAGAAGGTAAAGGATCAATGGATTTCCAGGTTGGTGCTTTTGCCGGTGAACAAAACAGAATTACATTTGATTCGGGAGAGTCTGATTCATCAGCAGCTTCAATCGGTGTTGCGGGAACAGCGATCTCTGAAAAAGATAGTGCTTTAGATGCGATCTCTAACATTGACCATGCTATTGAGAAAGTATCAGGACAAAGAGCTAACCTTGGATCTATCCAGTCAAGACTACAGTCTACTGTGAAGAACCTTGAAGTTCAGACAATTAACCAGGATAGTGCTCGCTCAGTTATTCAGGATGTGGATGTTGCTGAAGCTACTGCAAACCTTGCTTCTAACCAAGTTGTTAAGAACGCAGCGGTTTCTACTCTAGCTCAAGCAAACGGTATCCCGAACTCTGCTCTTAGATTGATTGGGTAAGTTTTAAGAAGAGCGTTCCTCCTGTGAAAATAGTTAGAGTTGAACGCTCTCTTCTTAGGAACTACTCACTCTGAATAGAGTAATTAGTAAATGAACATATTAGATAGAATTTAAGTAGTCTCCATAGGACATAATGATTAAGCAATGGTTGTTATGTTCTAATACTTAAGCCCAACCCTCCCACTTCCCCGCAACTATAGGTGGGAGGGTTTTTTGGGCTTGATTTTTCGGCCAGTATTACTTGATTAGAGCGTTTTTATCAGTTTTTTTCTTTCCTAACCTTCTGTTTTTCCAGAAAAAATTCATTTTCTTTTATCCGATCAAAGCAATTCACTTAAGTATTT
>JBEIPI010000176.1:0-3860 GCA_040377165.1 Bacteriovorax sp. | reverse complement strand
CTCGACTTTTTATCACTTTCAACTTTATTACAACTTGAGCTTTTAACAGCGTGACTGAATAGTTACGTCGAGTATTTTTTTGTTTGGGACCTTTCTCATCTTGAATCGAAGTCTTGCGACTTCAAATCTTTTATCTCTATTTAAATTTTTAAAGAACAAAATCCAGCAGCGATTAATTTCTCATCGCTCGTGAAGCTCATTTGCTTGGCTGGTGAGAGGCGATAATATAGATCCCGAATTAGATCGTCAATAACTTTTTTAAAACTTTTCTTAAAAAAATTATTTTAAATTAAAGCCCGCCTTTGTTGTCGCGTCAATTAGTGCAGTTTCTGCTTGTTTTAGTAGCTCTGCCGTTAAAGTCTGGGTCTCATCGGACAGGGTTGCACGGACCGTTAGGAATTTCTTATTTTCATTGGAGAAAATATCCAAAATCTGCACATCTTTTAGCTCTTTAAGCTTCACTTTTTTGCAGGCTGCAAGAACCTCAGAAGCTAGGGTTTCAGGGTTCCCTACTACGGTCCAATCAAAGGTCGAAATAGGGAATTTGCTAAGAGGTTTATATTTAGTTTTATCTTTTGCGGAGAAATTTTCAAATAAAGAGAGGTCAAAAAGACAAATTGTTACGTGCCCTTTGATCTTTAAGTTCTTTAATACCAATGGGTGTACTGAAAAAATCGCCCCGGCGAACTTTCCCATCACTCTGATGTTCTGGAATTCGAAAGGATGATTGCCAATCCACTCGCTGGGAACAAGTGGGTTTTCGAATTTAGCGTTTCTCTCGACGAACTCTGCAGTGATATTAAGAGAAGAAAGAAGATTCGAAATCACGTTCGTAGTATCAACAAAAGTATTCTTTTCTTTATCAGCGAATACTACACCTAAGTGTAATGCCTCTTTAGCAAAAGTTTTTTGGTCTTCTGTATATGATCTTCCGATTTCAAAGAAGCGGAAGCGGTCGTAGTTTTTTACATTCGTTTCACACGCTTCAAGTAAGCTTGGAATTAAGCTCGGTCTCATCAGGTCATGATCTTGAGAAAGTGAGTTGATGAGTTTTAATGAAGTCGATTTCGGCCATGAAACGCGCTTTAATAGTGACTCTCCAATCAATGGGTATGACATTGTCTCGAATGCCTTACCTTGAATTGCCATGAAGTCGCGCACACGGCGCTGAACTTTCTGCATATCTGTCAGCTTCACTGGAGCGATAATGTCCAGAGGGCTGGTTGGAGTGATATTGTCGTAACCAATAATTCGGCCCACTTCCTCAATTAGATCCGCTTCCTGCTCGATGTCTTTAGTCGAGCGGTAGCTTGGGATTGTTACGATGAATTTATCGCCTTGTTTAGTTGTTTCGAAATCAAGGTGCTTGAAGATTGAGAGCAATTTCTCCTCAGTTAAGTCAAAACCTAATACCGTCTTGATCTTCTTATGAGACGTCTCAATTTTAAGCGTCGGAATACTGTTTAAATCGATTCCAGCGTACTCTGCCTTCCCTACAACCTCTGCTCCCGGACAAAGCTCCAGGATCATTTCTACGGTTCTTAGCAGAGTTCTTTCAGTAAGCTTGGAATCAAGTGTCTTTTCAAAGCGCTGAGAAGAGTCTGAACGAAGCCCTAAACGTGTTGATGTACGGCGGACCATTGCCGGCTTCCAGTTGGCCACTTCGATAAAGATGTTTTTAGTTTTTTCACTGACACCAGAGTTTAGTCCCCCCATGATTCCGGCAAGGACCAGAGGCCCGTTGGCATCGGCAATCACAGTGTCTCCGGCCGTAAGTTTTCTGTCGACTTCGTCCAGGGTTTTGAAAGTGGTTTCAGCGCTTAGTTTTTTGATAACCACTTCGCCGCCAGCAATCAGGTCGCGGTCAAAGATATGCAAAGGCATGCCAAGCTCGAGCATGACGTAGTTTGAGACATCGACGATGTTGTTGATCGAGCGAAGCCCAGCGGCCTTAAGACGGTTTTTAATCCACTCTGGAGACTCGCCTACGGTCACGTTTTTCATAGAAAGGCCGAAGTATGAAATACCGGCGCTTTCACCGTCGAAGCGCACAGCGATTGGCGACTTATCAGCGGTGAATTTTTTCTTTAAGTTATCACTCCATTCTTTGTTAAAGCGGTTTTGAAGCGGGATTTCGAAAATGGCCGAGAATTCGCGGGCCATTCCGTAGTGTCCCCATAGATCCGGTCTGTGAGTTAAAGACTTATTGTCGATATCTAAGATCGTGTCTTTTTTCATTTTGAAATAAGTCAGCATATTTACACCTAATGGTGCATCGAGAGGAAGCTCCATGATGCCTTCTGACTCTTCGGCGAATCCTAGCTCTTCTTCAGAACAAAGCATCCCTTCAGATAAAACGCCGCGGATTTTTTTGGGTTCAAGTAAAAGCCCGTTTGGAAGTTTTACCCCAATTGAAGCGTATGGGATTTTGATTCCCACTTTTACGTTGCTCGCGCCACAGACAACTTTTCGGATGTCGTTGTTGCCGATAGTGAAAGTCACCAGATTGAGCTTGTCGGCTTCCGGGTGTTTTTCGAATGATAAGATTTCTGCAATAACGATTTTTTCCAAGTGTTCATTCATTGATTGAACATCTTCAACTTCCGCTGTCGCCAGGGTAAATTTTGAATAGATTTCTTTTGCCGAAAGATTCGGAACAGGGGTGAAATCGCGGATCCAGTCTAAAGAAATAAGCATATATAGTCCTTAAAAATTAAAATAATTTAAATTGCGAATTGAAACGAAGATCCCCGCTCTGAAGATGGCGGATGTCATCGATTCCGTATCTCATCATGACCAAACGGTCGAGGCCCAAACCAAAAGCAAATCCGTTGTACTCGTTCGGGTCAATTCCTCCGGCCTTTAGCACGTTCGGGTGAATCATTCCGCATGGAAGAAGCTCTACCCAACCAATCTGCTTACAAACCGAACAGCCTTTTCCTTCACAGATAAGGCATCTGATATCGAGCTCGAAGCCGGGCTCAACGAACGGGAAAAATCCCGGGCGTAGACGGACTTCAACGTCTTTTTTGAAAATCTCTTTCAGGATGGTTTTCATAAAGTAGATCAGGTTGGCGACAGAGATGTCTTTTCCAACCATCATCCCTTCAAGCTGAGTGAAGACCATCTCGTGAGAGGCATCGGTTCTCTCTGAGCGGAATACAACTCCAGGAGCGATGAATCTGAATGGAGGTTTGCGCGAGAGCATCCCTCTTACCTGAATGTTTGAAGTGTGAGTTCTTAATAAATATTTTTTTGTCTCCGCAGGTGTGTTGTGTGGATCGTGGAACCAGAACGTATCCTGCATATCTCTGGCCGGGTGATCGGCCGGAATGTTCAGCGCTTCGAAGTTGTGAAATTCGTCTTCGATGTGCGGGCCATCTAAAACATCAAATCCCATTGAAAGGAAAATGTCCTCAATTTCCTGCTGAATAATCGTTCTCGGGTGGTATCCGCCACTCTTGATGGTTTTCACCTGGATGTTGTCTGTAAGTGAAATGTCGATTCTCTCACTTGCCAGTTTTTTATTGATTTCTTCGACCTCAATCTTTGCCAATTGAAGATTGGATTGATCGTTGATGAAGTCCTTAAGTTCGTTTGCTTTTGGACCGAAGGCCTTTCTCTCTTCAGGATTCATATCCTTCAGGGATTTCAGCATTTCAGAAACCACGCCGCTTTTTCCGACGTACTCTGATTTCAAATTTAAGATATCCGCTTCTTTGTTAAGCGTGGAAAGCTTTTCAAGAAAAGCTTGTTTAGTTTTTTCCAGGTCATGACTCATTAAATTTACCTTTGAAAGTGAGTGATTTTTAAGTTCAAAAGTTTTTCATGACGCCATGAATTTGGCAAGGCTAAGAGCT
>JBEIPI010000148.1:0-6112 GCA_040377165.1 Bacteriovorax sp. | reverse complement strand
GTTGTTGTTTCTTTGTGCTTCTTCAAGAGCAGAGATTGATTTTTCTCTTCCTACAAAGAGAGGTACTACCATGTGCGGGAAAATAATCATGTCCCTTAGTGGTAATAATGGGAACTTTTTAGACTCTGACCAACCTTGCGACATAGTACCTCCTGCACTATTTGTTACTTCTCCCCAATCCCTAGGTATCACTTCTTGATTTCCGTAGAGGACTTGGAAGGGTCTAATAAAATCATGACATGAAATTCGATTCTTTTGCAAAATAAAAGAAATGGTATAAATTGCTTTTTTTCTTAATAAATAAAGCCCGTATAGGAAAATTTTTATAGGGTATTTCGAGTCACTTCGGCTAACTAACAGTATTTAATAGCACAACCTGTAGGGGCACTTTGTAAGGAAGTGTAAGTTGAAAAAAATTCAGCAAGATAGGTGCAAAAATGCACCTATCTCCGAGTATTTCTTTCGGGTTTTTCATTGTTTCTTTTTGCTTCACGACCTAAAACTCAAGACAATATTAAATCTCGTCAAATGCGATGATTATTTTTTGACCATTGCCCTTTCGAAGCAATACCATTTTTACTACTTATAATTGGAAACTCTCGAATGAAAATTCTACTAGCATTGCTGGCATTTTTGACTCTTAATACGGCCCAGGCAAAAATCCTGAAAGTCGCCTTCGGCGAAATCAAGCCTCCCTATATTTACGAGGAAAATGGAGAACTCCGTGGTATCGAAATTGATGTGGTAAAGGAAGCTCTCCTGCAGGCCGGGTACAATGTAAACTTCTCCACTCTCCCTTCAAAAAGACTTGAGATCGCCATGAATCGCATGGATTTTGATATTGCCGTAGGGGTTTTAGAACAAAGCCCGGATCTGTTTTATACCAATGATTATCTTCAATTAAAATACTATGCTGCCGCTAAAAGCAGTAAGGCCATCCGATTAGAATCTGTTAGTGATTTGAAGAACTATAGTGTCGGCGCCTGGCCTTATGCCTGGAAACACTGTGGAGACGAGTACAAAAAACTTTATACTCCTAGAGAGGATGGCACTTTCGCCTTAAAGTATTTTGAGCCACTGACTGCGGAAGCTCAAAGCAAAATGTTCTGGCTTAATCGCTTTGATGTGAGTATCACCAATAAGGTGACCTTCAATTACTTTAGAAAGATGCTCGCCAATGAGCACGACACCAGCGCTGAAGTTGTTTACTACGATATTATCCCGAATGCGGTGAACCTGTCCGTGGCCTTCAAGGACCCGAAGATCAGAAGCGATTTTGAAAGCGGATTAAACCAGCTTAAAAGAAACAAAAGATTCCGCAGAATCTTCGACTCCTACATTAAATAACGAGGCGATTGTGAAACATATACTTGCTTTTTATCTCATTTTTTTCAGCATGAACACTTATGCCGCCGGAAACCAGAACGACCTCTATGTTGGAGGTTCGTACTATAAAAAAATGATTGCATTAAAAGACCTCATCGCCGACGTCCTTCCTCCTCCTGCCTACATCGTAGAAGCCTACCTCAACTCTCTGGTTATGATTGAGGAAACTGAAAATGCGATGTCCGATAAAAAAATGGATACCAAAGAGACCCAGAGTCTTGAGCAAAAAATCGAAAAACTGCGGATGCTTAAAGAAGGTATCAGCGGCAGCGACGAAATTGAAGGGTATCTGGAAAGAATCAAAATCTGGAAAAAGGACCTGAGTGATAAAAATCATGAAGAAAAGACAATTAAAGACCTGATCACCAAAAAGGCTTATGAGCCTGCTGCCGATTTTTTCTCTGTAGCGCAAAATAAGCTGGTGCCTGCACTCAGAAAAGGCAATATCGCTGAAGCCAGAATGATTCAATCTGAGTTAAAGGAACTCTACACCACTCACTTGAACGCAATTGATAAGGCGGTCCCTCTCACCAGAGAAAGAATCAAAAAAATCGAAAACCTCTCTTTGAAGTCGGCCATCCAGGACAATAAAATTATCCGCGGGAAAAACTATTATAAGATCATGCTCCTAAAAGATCTCATCTCGGACATACTTCCTCCACCGTGTTTTATCATAGAGTCACAGTTAGTTAACCTGGAAATGATCTACGCCGCTGAAAAACAGGGCCAGCATTCTCCTGCCATGGCCACACTGAAAGGCAAGGCGCTGGAACTGGAAAAAAACTATCAGACTTGTTTTCAATTCTGGAGCGCCAATCTGGAGCATAAAAACTTAAGACAAATCCTGCTGGAAGAATCCCATGGATTGGTCATCAAATTTTTCCATCAACAAAAAAATGTTTTCCTACCTGCTCTGGAAAAGAGCAATATCAAAGAAGCCAAAAAAATTCTGAATGAAAAATTATTACCGCTGTACCTGGAGCATCGGGAAGTTGTAAGTAAACTAATTGCCAGGGCCGATGATCATATGATCGTACTTGAAAGTGAGATTGCTGGCAGAATCACCAAAAAATAAAAAGGCCCTCTCGTATGGGTGAAGAGGGCCCTTAAAGAAGACAATGCCTATTAACTGGCCTTGCCTTCAACTGTATTTTTTAAATCCAAAACCAAAAGATTAAGTTTTTTCGCCTGTCCAGAAAGCTCCTCTGAGGAGAAGGCCATCTGTCTTGATGAATCCGCATTGATCTGCGTGGCCTGATCCAACTGCCCCATCGCACGGGAAATCTCGCTGATCCCCTTGCTTTGCTCTTCAGAAGCGATCGTAATATCGCCGACCATTGCATCCACCTGACTAACATGCCCCACAATCTGGTCAAGTACGCCATTACATTTTTGAGCGACATTGATTCCGTGTTCAACTTTGCTCTTTCCTTCAACCATCAATACACCGACTTCTTCTTTGGTCTTGTTGACGATGCTCTCAACTTTGGCCGTGCTGGCAGAGAGCATATCTGAGATTTCCTGAGCGGCATTTCCACTCATCGTCGCCAGGTTTCCAACTTCCTCGGCAACTACCGCGAACCCCTTCCCTTGCTCCCCTGCTCTTGCCGCTTCAACTGAAGCGTTGAAAGAAAGAAGCTTAGTCTGGAACACAATCTCATTGATGACTTTTGTTTTATTTGAAATCTCATGAATAACTTTGATGATCTCTTCAATGTTATTGTTGTTGTTATCTACAGTCGTCATCATCTTCTGATTTGAAGCATGGATATCTTCAATTGCCCTGATCATATCCTCCACCGACTGCTTTCCGGCCTGGGCCGAATCAGCGCTCTTTTTAGAGACAATATTTGATTGAGCGGCATTCTCCTGGTTTTTCTTAACCATCGCTGAGAGCTCTTCCGTCGAGGCCGTTGTCTCCTGAATCGCTGCTGCCTGCTCATTTACACTTGCGGCCAGCTCCTCGCTTGAATGAGAGATGTTATCTGAAGCTTTCGCCACGACGTCCGCCCCTTCCGATAAGCTGTCAGTTAAATCCTTAAGCTGCTTAGTAAGGCCTGTCGAAATAAAATAAGCGATGAAGGCGCCAAAGACCACCCCTAAGATAACTGTCACCATCGTCACCTGATCCGCGGTTGCCGAAGTTTTTTCCGCCATTCCCGCCCATAAGTGAGACTGCTTAACTTGAAATTCAATCAACTCTTTAAGGGCCTTAAAGAAGTTATCGCGGGATTCTTTCAAGTCATTTTTATAAATATTTCCGAATTTAGTCAGGCTTTCTTCGCTATGATTTTTTGCATATTGGGGCATCTCCTTAATGAAAGGCTGCATCTTCATCCAATTGGAATTTACCCTATCGTAAATCTCCGCCTCCCCTTCAACAAAAGGAACAGCTTCATATTTCAAACGAGATCTTTCATACTCGGCAAGATTCTCTTTAATACTCTCATCAATGCGTGAGAAATCCTTTTCCGTATTCCCTTTAATCGTGTACTGAAGAAGTCTTCTCATAACTTCTCTCGAACTCTCATCAAGATGCTGAAGCAGGATCGCATTCTCTAAATTGATCTTTGTGACGTGCTCATACTGAGATGATGTCTTATTTAAAAAATAAATGTTCACTCCACCTACAAACAAAAGCAGGACCAGAAGAACACCGAAGGATGCGCGGAGCTTGAAATTGAGACTTTGATTTTTAAACATAATTCCCCCAACAAATATTATTAATATTATCGAGGATAAATTTCGTTCTTTGACTCAATTGAAACTTAATTTTTGACTAAATTCGTATGAGAATAAGCAAGACGATACTTACCCATTCCCTCCAATGAAAAACTAAAAAAAGGCCACCAAAAGGTGGCCTTTGACAAAAGTGTTTTTATTGATTGTTAGGCTGACTCAACATTCTTTTTCGGAGCAACTGCCGCTGTTCCTGACGCTGATCCACCTGTTGGAACCTTTCTTGGCCCTTCAACAACCTTAGGAGTCCCCTTACCAGTTACTGAATCAACCGTAACGATAACCTTACAAACTTTTTCGTTTGCCGGCACATCGTACATTACGTCCAGCATAGACTGCTCAAGGATCGCGCGCAGACCGCGGGCCCCTGTTCTTCTCTCAAGTGCTTGACGAGCAACTTCTCTTAAGGCCTCTGGTTCGAACTCTAGTTCGATTCCTTCGTACTCAAAAAGCTTTGCGTACTGTTTTGTCAGAGCATTTTTTGGCTCTGTTAAAATTGAAATAAGAGCAGCTTCATCCAGCTCCGCCAGCATCGCATTGATTGGCAGACGTCCGATGAACTCCGGGATAAGACCGAATTTAGATAAATCCTCTGGCTCGATCCCTCCGAGTTTTTCGATAACTGACTGCTCAGTTTCCGTCTTCTCGGCGATAAGACCCATTGGTCTTTTTGTCATACGCTTTTCAATGATCTTGTCCAGACCTACGAAAGCTCCGGCACAGATGAAAAGGATATTTTTTGTGTCTACTTGAATGAACTCTTGTTGTGGGTGCTTACGTCCGCCCTTTGGTGGAACAGAAGCTATAGTTCCTTCAACGATTTTTAGAAGTGCTTGCTGAACACCTTCACCTGAAACGTCACGGGTGATTGATGGGTTTTCAGACTTGCGGGCAATCTTATCGATCTCATCGATATAGACGATTCCGCGTTGAGCGCGCTCAACATCGAAGTCACAGTTTTGCAGCAGGTTCAGGATGATGTTCTCAACGTCTTCCCCTACGTACCCTGCTTCCGTTAATGAAGTGGCATCCGCGATCGCGAATGGAACGTTCAAAAACTTCGCCAGAGATTGAGCGATAAGCGTTTTACCAGACCCTGTTGGACCCGCTAGTAGAATGTTTGATTTCGCCAGTTCAACTGCATCACCTTTGCGTGAGTCACCTGACTTGTGCGCAATTCTCTTATAGTGGTTGTGAACCGCTACCGAGATGATCTTTTTAGCTCTATCCTGCCCGATAACATAGTTATCAAGGTGAGCTTTGATCTCGTGAGGTTTAGGAACATTATCAACGACGGCCTTTGCATTATTCTTTTGAGAGTCCTCAAAAATAATGTCATTACATAGCTCGATACACTCGTCACAAATGTAACAACCAGGTCCCGCGATTAGCTTCTTTACTTCCTTCTGTGATTTACCACAAAAGTTACAGTGAAGAGCACTTCCGAAATTCGCTTTTTCTTTTGTCATTTTAATTTTCCTTATCTTTTATCCACTGATCTATAAAATTTAAAAACTACTTTTTGATTTTTCTGCCGCTCTTATCAATAACAACGTCAATTAATCCCAGTTCGATTGCTTTATGTGGATTAAGATAATTATCACGATCTGTTTCTTTTTCAATACGCTCCATAGTCATACCAGCGCTTGAGTGACGAACGTAGATCCCGTTAAGTTGTTTTTTCAGGTCCTGAATCTCATTGGCCTGAATCTGAATATCAGAAGCCTGTCCACGAGCACCACCCAATGGTTGGTGAATCATGATGCGCGAGTGAGGCATTGAGTGTCTAAAGCCTGCCGCTCCTGCTGTTAAAAGCAGAGATCCCATTGATGCCGCCATACCTACGCAGTAAGTATAAACCGGGCATGAAATGTGTTGCATAATATCGTAAATCCCAAGTCCGGCGTAAACCGATCCACCAGGGCTATTGATGTAAAAGTGAATTGGCGCTTCAGCGTCCGACTGCTCTAGAAAAAGCATCTGAGCG
>JBEIPI010000161.1:0-5306 GCA_040377165.1 Bacteriovorax sp. | reverse complement strand
GCCTGTATTAAACTGCGCACCCGGTAATCCAATTCATCAAAGTCTAATTGCGATCGATAAACTGTTTCACTCTCTACAATGATCTCCTCAATGACCTCGGAGTATTGCTTGATTAGAGTTTGCTTAAAGTCATCTTTTGTCATCCTTACCACCTTCGATTGAGACATAAAATGAGTATAGTTCCAGATAAAAAAAGTCATACTTATATTTAAAAGTTGAGCTTTTTTAATAAGTTAGATGATCTAAATTAATTAAATGTAAATATCTTTACAACATGATCTCCCATGTTACTGTATTTATTATTAAATATTTATCTGACAGATTCCATCTACTTCATTTTACAAAGGAGTGCACAATGAAAATGAGATCTACGCCACACAAAATGTTGGCAACAGCAATGTTCCTATTGGTCATGGGTAATGCCATGGCAGCTGACCTAAAAATCGGAGTTGTCTCACCAATGACCGGGGCAACAGCGACTTTCGGACAAGAAAACGCTAACGGAATTAAACTAGCGTACGAAAAAATGAAAAAAATGGCGGGCGGGAAAAAATTCGACCTGATCATTGAAGACGACAAGTCTGAAGCGATTGAATCGACAAACGCTACAAGAAAACTTTTATCTGTTGATAAAGTTTCAGTGATGATCGGTGCGCCGACTTCTTCTCTTGCACTAGCTTCTGCTCCAATCGTTCAAGAAGCAAAAATTCCTTTCATCACTCCAACTGCAACAAACGCAAAAGTAACCCAAGTTGGTGACTATATCACACGCGCTTGTTTCACCGACGATTTCCAAGGTGTAGTCATGGCGAAATTCGCTGTTGAAAACCTAAAGAAAATGAAAGGTCTAGTTTTAGTTGAAAACACTTCTGACTACTCTAAAGGATTAGCAAAAGCTTTCACTGACAACTTCGTAAAGCTTGGCGGAAAGATGGCCTCAACTGAAGAGCTGACTTACGCTGCTAAAGACACTGACTTCCAGTCACTTCTTAGAAAAGTAAAAAGAGCTAACCCAGACTTCGTATTCGTTCCAGGATACTACGTTGAAGTTGGTCTTCTTCTAAAACAAGCTCGCGCTATCGGAATCAACATTCCTTTCCTTGGTGGAGACGGATGGGATTCACCAAAACTTTTCGAAATCGCTGGTGAAGCTGTTAAAGGTTCATACATCTCTAACCACTTTGCTCCAGATGATAAATCTCCAGTGGTACAAAACTTCGTAAAAGAATACGAAAAAGCTTATGGATCTAAGCCAGGTTCATTCGCTGCTCTTGGGTACGACTCACTTGGCATCGTTGCTGACGCTATCAAAAGAGCAAAATCAACCAAGCCAGCTGATATCAGAAACGCTCTTGTAGCAACAAAAGGATACCAAGGGATCACAGGAACAATTACTTTTGACAAAGACAGAAACCCAACTAAGTCTGCTGTCTTTCTTTAAGCGACTCCATCTGGTTATGTCTTCCACTCGAGAGTAAATCCTTAATGTCTGGACTATCTCAAGACACGATTTATTTCTTTTGGGATTGTCTTCAATATTTGATCAACGGTGTTGCCCAGGGCTCGCTCTATGCGATCGTGGCCCTGGGTTACACCATGGTTTATGGGATCATCCGTTTAGTTAACTTCGCTCACGGTGAGTTTTTAATGATGGGGGCCTTTTGCGGGTACTTCATCTTAAAACTGGGTCTCCCTATGCCGGTGGCGATTATCGCTTCCATGCTTGGGGCAGGGATCGTCGCTTTAATCGTCGAGCGCATGGTCTATAGACCCATTCGCGGCGAAGGAAGAATCCCGGCACTGATCACAGCGATCGGAACCTCAATGTTCTTTCAGTACACGGGCCAGTTGGTGTTTGGTGCTGATCCAAAAACTGTTCCTCCTGTTTTTACCGAAGTGATCTACACTTTTGGTGAGATCAATATTTCCAACATTCAGATTTTCATTTTTGTAGTGACACTGCTTATTCTCGCTTTTTTATGGTGGCTTACCCACTTCACCAAAATCGGTGTGGCCATGAGAGCGACGTCTTTTAATTTAAAGGCGGCGGAACTTATGGGGATCAATACCAACCGAATTATCGCTTTCACTTTTTTCCTGGGAGCTGCCCTTGCGGGGCTTGCCGGAATCCTCATGGGCTATACGATGTCAGTCGAGCCGATGATGGGACTAAGTTTAGGTCTTAAGGCCTTCGTTGCCGCCGTTGTAGGTGGTATCGGAGTCATCCCGGGCGCCGCTCTTGGCGGGTACATTTTAGGTATCGCTGAGAACATGGTCGCAGGGCTATATAAATCGAGCTTCAGAGACGGGGTCTCTTTTTTCATTCTCATTCTTATTCTTCTGGTTAAACCTGGAGGGATTTTAGGCAAGAACGTTAAGGAGAAAGTTTAATGGATTACTATCTTCAAATTGTCACCCTGGTCGGGATTTTTATCACGCTTACATTAAGTCTTAATTTAATAAATGGATACTGTGGCCAGTTCTCTCTAGGCCATGCGGGCTTCTGGGGCGTGGGCGCATACGCCAGCGCAGTTTATGGAGTCTACTTCGCCCTTCCTCTTCCTCCCGCACTAAACATGCTCATTGGGATGGGGGTTGGATTTTCTGCCGCGGCCTTTTGCGGGCTCTTAATCGGAGTTCCTTGCCTGCGCTTAAAAGGCGACTACCTTGCCATTGCCACAATTGGATTTTCAGAAATTCTTCGCATCATCATCATGAACACGGAAAGCATCGGCGGCCCCCGCGGTTTTACCAACATTCCTAAGTGGACCAATGGGGCGTGGGTTTGGGGTGTGGCAGTCCTGGTCACCATCTTTATGCTGAATTTAAAAAAATCCGCCTTCGGTCGCGCCATCATCTCCATCCGCGAGGATGAGATTGCCGCCGAAACTATGGGAATCAACCTGTTTCGCTTTAAGCTTTTTTCATTCATCATTGGCGCGGGCATCGCCGGTATCGCCGGAAGTTTAGTTGCCCATGATCAGCAGTTCCTTCACCCGAATAACTTCAACTTTATGTGGAGTGTTTGTATTTTAGTTATGGTGATTTTAGGCGGACAGGGGTCAGTAACGGGATCAATTGTCGGCGCCATCATTCTGACACTTCTGCCGGAAGTTTTAAAACTGATCGGCTCTGATATTTCCGTATGGAGAATGTCGATCTACTCAGCATTGATGGTCATCCTTATGCTCACCCGACCGCAGGGGATTTTCGGGCCCCATGAGTTCTCTTTTAAGCGCGCTAAACTTTCCAAAGGAGCGGCTTAATGTCACTTCTGGAAATTAAAAATGTCACCATGAGATTCGGCGGTTTGACCGCGGTAAAAGATGTGAGCTTTAATGTCGGTCCCACTGACCTGGTGGCCGTTATCGGCCCTAACGGCGCAGGGAAAACCACGCTCTTTAACACCATCACCGGAATCTATACCCCAACCGAAGGTTCAGTGACTTTTAACGGTGATAAAGTGAATGCTAAAAAAGCTTCTGACATCACCTACCTTGGGATCGCCAGGACTTTCCAGAACATCAGGCTCTTTAATAACCTCACGGTTATCGACAATATCAGGATCGCCCGCCACACTCGTGTGAACTACTCTTTTTTTGACGGGATTTTTAAAACAAAAAAATACCGTGAAGAAGAAAAGAAAATCACCGAAGACGCGCTCGAACTCTTAAAACTTTTTCATCTCGATGAAAAAAGAAACTACCTCGCTAAGAATCTTCCCTACGGGGCCCAAAGAAAACTGGAAATGGCCCGTGCTCTGGCGACACAACCGAAACTTCTTTTATTAGACGAGCCGGCCGCCGGAATGAACCCGACCGAGACAAAAGAGTTGTCCAATCTCATTAAATTCATCCGCGAAAAATTCCAGATCGCTGTGATTCTAATCGAACACGATATGAACCTGGTCATGCAGATCGCAGAAAAAATCCACGTTCTCGATTATGGAAACCTGATTGCCAGTGGAACGCCTGTAGAAATCCAGAACAATAAAAAAGTTATTGAAGCCTACCTCGGCGCAGATATCGAGGGAGTTTAATTATGGATCAGATTTTAAAAATTAAAGACATCAATACTTATTACGGAAATATTCACGCGGTAAAAAACATATCACTTGAAATCAACCGTGGTGAAATCGTGACGATTTTAGGCAGCAACGGTGCGGGAAAAACCACCACTCTGCATACGATTTCAGGTCTTCTAAAACCGCAAACCGGCGAGATTATTTTTGAAGGAGAGCGCGTTGACCGCCTCCCCGCTCACCGCATTACTGCTTTGGGGCTGGCCCAATCTCCGGAAGGCCGCCAGATTTTCGCCAACCTCTCAATCAAAGAAAACCTGGATATGGGTGCTTATTTGCGCACTGATAAAGAAGGAATAAAAAAAGATTTAGATTTTGTTTACAATCTTTTCCCTAAACTTCTAGAGAGAAAATCACAACTGGCCCAGACTTTATCCGGTGGAGAACAGCAAATGCTTGCGATTGCTCGCGCTTACATGAGTAAACCAAAGCTTCTGCTATTAGATGAACCCTCTCTTGGAATTGCGCCTATTCTCGTAGGAACAATCTTCAAGGCCATCACCGAGATTAACCGCCTGGGAATGACCGTTTTATTGGTCGAGCAAAACGCCAATTTAGCTCTGAAAGTCTCTAACCGCGCTTATGTCCTTACCAATGGCGAAATCACTTTGCAGGGCACGTCGAGTGAATTATTATCTAACCCTGAAATCAAAAAAGCCTACTTAGGAAACTAAGGGCCGTTAATTTAGGGTAAATCATCATGACAAACATGACTCTGGATGAAGCGATTGCGCTTCTTAGAAAGGCCGTGAAGTGGTCTGAAGTAAAAAACCAAAAGCACATTGACCTCTCGCTTTGTATCGCTGAAGAGCGTCCGTCGTATCAGCGCGCTCTGGTTATCGCCAACACTGAAGTGGAAAAAGGAACTCTCACACAAGACGAACTAAAAGTCCGTCTGGGCATTGATTAAAATAAAAGGACAACTATGAGCCAAGCACTAAACGACGCTGTTCACTGGGCAGATCTTACGGCCGATAAACTTATCCGCCAGGAAGATAAAGACACTTACACACTTGCATCGGGGATCACTCCCTCTGGTGTTGTTCACTTCGGGAACTTCCGCGAAGTAATGACAACTGAGCTTGTGGCCCGTGGACTAAAAAAGCGCGGAAAAAAAGTTCGCTTTATTTTTTCTTGGGATGACTACGACACTTTCAGAAAAGTCCCGGCCAATCTTCCAAAACAAGAAGAGCTGGCGAAATATTTATTCCAGCCAATCGTTGAT
>JBEIPI010000029.1:0-30388 GCA_040377165.1 Bacteriovorax sp. | reverse complement strand
TCACTATCGCCGCTGATCAATACAAAGATGTCATTCTTTCTTTCATGACCAACAATCTTGAAGTCAGAAAACTTGCCTCTGAATATCTTCATATGAGATTCTACGGAATTTTCGCCATCGGAATCACTCACAGCTTCCGTGGTTTCTGGAATGGAATCGGAAGACCTGGAACCTACCTGGTGTTGATGGGTATCTCTTATCTTCTGAACGCTCTACTTAGTTATGCCTTTGTTTTCGGGAAATGGGGACTTCCTCCTTCAGGACTCAACATGATCGCACTGAGCTCAACTCTCGCGACAGTGTTTGCGGCATTACTCAACTACGTATGGGCCATGTGGACAGCTAGAGGATACGGACTTAACAGCAATTATTTTGATCATGCCGTCTGGAAAAATCTCATTAAACAATCTGTTCCAAGTGGTCTCACTCAACTGCTCTTTGCCTTAGGTTATGCGGTTTTTTTTGCCATCATTGGAAAACTCGGGGCCAATGAACTGGCCGCGGCCAATGTCCTGGTGACCATCTCACTTTTTTTCATCTACCCTGGTATGGGGATGGGCATGACCGCCGCCAACTATGTGGCGCGCTCCCATGGAGCACATGAATGGGATAAAGCATATTTCTGGACTAAAAAAGTGGCGGTCTACTCCGTCGTCTTATTCGGACTAGTCTCCATCCCATTTTTAATTTTCTCCAAAGAATTTTTATCGGTGTTTATTAAAAGTGAGACGGTATACGAGATGGCTCGAATCCCTTACCTCGTTTTTATCTCCACCCTGGTTATTGAAATCCTGGGGCAGATTTATACTTTTTCTTTTTTAGGGGCCGCAAAACCAAAAGTCATCCTGGTCGTAACCACCGCTATTCAATGGTTGGGCATCATTCCACTTTCTTATCTTTTTGGAACTGACTTGCTTAGGATCTGGCTTATTCAGATTGCGCTGAGGTGCCTGCAGACGCTGATTCTTTTTGTTTGTTGGAAGAGGTCTCAACCGACTTAATCACTTCATTATCAGCGACCGTGGCCTTGGTTAAATTATTGTTCATACCAATCCATGCTTTGTTGCCGATTCTTGTTCTAGGCCCTATGTAAGTGTTTCTTCCCACAAACACTCCGTGCCCCAGTCTCACTGGTGCAACCAAAACTTTATCTCCGCGTATCAGGTGGCAGGAAATCTCTACATCTTCGGCAAGAGTCGAATCTACACCAATTGTAATTAACTGAGCATCGTGAATGGTTACTTTATAAGAGTTCCCCATATTATAGGGAACATTCGCTCCCAAGGCCCTCCAGTAAAGCCATCTCATAAGCGCTGTGCTGTGAATCAGGTAGTGAATCCCGAATGAGCGCGCTGAACGCGTAAGCATGGAATGCGCCAGCCAAGTCAGAAAACCTTTATTGAAATCCATCGGGTAAACGCCGGCCTTAAGTGTTGGCATCAGCAGCCTGAAAATAAAAATGGAAAGGACAAAATAAAGCTGAATCAGAAAAGGAACAAGGGCAATCTGCAGATAAGTATTACCGATATCTTTTAGTGTGCAATAAGTGAACGAGGCGGCCAGGATAAATGGCACGTAACACAGAAGGACGATTAGCAGATCAACAAAGATCCTTTTTGAAACGGTGTTATTCATTAACTCTCCCAAATACTGTATGCCCAAATTATAGCACTATTGTATTTAAACTCATATGGATTAAAATAAACCCATGAGAATTTTAATCACCGGCGCAAGCTCGAAAATCACCACTTCTATAAAAGACCACCTGGTTAAGGCAGGCCATAGCGTGCACTTAACCACCAGCCAGAAAGACCCCGCTCACCTTCACTTTGATCTACTCGATCCGAAAAAAAGCGAAGCTGAACTGGACGCTTTTCTTGCCGGAGGACTTGATGCCATTATTCTAAGCGCAGCCTCACCTACTTACCGCCTGGCAAAGGTTGAAAGTATTTCCGGTGACGATGCCAGCTCATTTCTAAATGCGAACGTTCTAGGCAACTATTGGTTGATTCAAAAAGTTCTTCCGGTATTTAAAGCGCAGAACTTTGGCCGAATTGTTTTTCTATCGAGTATGCTGACAGAGCACCCAATGAAAGGTTACTCGGTTTATGCCATGGCAAAATCTGCGATCGAAAGCCTGATGAGATATGTGGCCCACGAATATGGGAAACACAACATCACCGCCAATACAATCAGGCTCGGTGTCTTTCACACCAATCGCAATGATAAATACTTAAGCAGTCCTGCCATCAGGAAAAAAATTGAGGAAGGCGTCTCGCTCAACCGCGTGGGAAGTCCTTCTGATATAAATCCGGCGATTGATATGCTGATTGCAAAAGATTGTTATGTGCAGGGAACGGAAATTAATATTGCCGGCGGCCCATCAATGCCACTTTAATCCCGCGATCCCCAAGTGATTTCCTGCGCCCATTGCGATCATCAGGACCTTCTGTCCTTTTTTGATTTTTCCCAATGCATGGGCCTCTGACAAGGCCACAGCGGCGCTTGCGCTTGAAGAGTTGCCATAGGTATCAAAGTTTATGTGGGTGCGATTCTCGTCCAGATTCAGCTGTTTTAGAACTTCCCTGATAAGCTGCGCGTTCCCCTGGTGAAAAATGAAAAAATCATAACTGCTGACATCTTCTTTTAAAACTTCCAGCGATTCTTTGATGGTTGAGACTAATTTAGTCTCAACTGACTGGGTGATATTACCTCCGTCGACCATGGTGATCTTGTGCAGGTTTTCATTCACTCCTTCTACAGTCATTGGTGTCTTCGCTCCTCCGCCGGGTACCAGGATTTCCGGTTCAACCAGGCTTTCCGTCAAAAGCTGTGTCCATAAAAGTTCAGCAATCGCATTGTCTTTTTCTGTTTCAATAAGACAGCCAGCAGAAGCATCGGCGAAAAGAAACACGGTTCTTCTATCATTCAGGTTCAAAAACCGGCTCCTGATTTCTGCGGCCACACAATAAGCTTTCTTTTGCCCGCTTCCTTTAAGATAAGTCGCGGCCATCTCAAGACAAAAAATAAATCCAGCACAGGCCGCATTCATATCAATTGCAAAGCTGTTTTCTTTCCAGCTCATTTTTCTTTTGATCTCAGAAGAAGTCGAAGGCGTTAAGTAATCCGGTGAAATAGTAGAGAAAAAAAGTGGCGCTTCACCTTTAGAGATTTTCTTCAAAACATTGACGGCCAGGTCACTCGTGGTTTGATCGTCTGCTGCCCATCTGCGGGTGGTGATACCAAGCCGCTTTTCAATCCATGCGCTGCTGATTTTCAGTGAGTTCTTCTGAATCAATTCATCATTAGAGACAGAGCGCTCCGGGATTTTATGGTCCAGTTTTGTGAGATATGTATTTTGGTATTGAATCATGTCTATCCTTCAATTAACTCTTGTAGTTTTTTGCGGTCCACTTTATCCAGAGACTGTCTTGGAAATTTCTCCAACACAAGTACCTTCTTTATAAAAAGCGCTTGGGGTACTTCCTTCTCCAACCTCAAAACGGCTTCCTCTTCGGAAATACTTCCTTCAATAAAAAGATAAGGTACATCCTCATAAACGCGGTCAATTTTTTTCAAAATAAGCGCATCATTTACCTCTGTCCACTTTCTAACCTGATCCTCGATATCTTTGGGGTAAATAGTGACTCCGCCATATTTTAGCAGGTCATTATCTCTTGAGAGAAAAATGATATTCTCGTTTACAACTTTCACATGGTCTCTTGTTGGATACCATTTATTTTCAATTAACTCGTCAGGCGAAAGATTTGCTTTCAAGTAAGGAGATGAAACTCCCAAGTGCCCCACGCCATCAGTGATTTTTATTTCTACACTACTAATAGGTGAGCCAATCCAGTAATCGTTTGCCTCTAGCCCTAATTCCTCTGCGAGCTTTGGCGTGAATTTCCCGGTAGAAACTCTTGGACCTGCTTCTGTTAAACCATAGGAGACATATAGATCACGGCCACTAAGCTTATTCTGTAGAGACTCAAGCTCTCCCCAGCTAAGCGCGCCTCCTCCGATCGTGATTTTTTTTAAATCACCGAAGTCAGAGAACTTATCCGCCATGATAAAACGCGCTTGAGCAGGGCTCGTATGTAATATAATTTTTTTATCGGAACTATTTTTTGCCAATGGTCTTAGCCCCACCAATCCCGGACAAAAATTAACGGCGGCCCCAACGACCAGAGGAGAAAGTATATAGGCAATAATCCCGTATGAATGATAAACTGGAAGTGTTTGAAGTATTTCAAAATCGCCATTTATCTCAAATGCTTTGGCATGAGCAAGAGCATTTCCTTTGGCGTTCTTTAATAAAAAATGGCAACGTTTGGGTATGCCGGTAGTTCCCGATGTCAAAACCGAATAGCTGGCCTCTGAGTAAAAACTCTCCTTTGCTCTATCACCTTCCCACTCTCCTTCAAAAAATGAAAATGAGTCATCATAACGGACTTTCGAGCTTGAAAGACACACTGGAGCCGCCCCTCTATCGAGGAGCTGCAAGAATGCGACAGCAAATTTCATGGGATTAGAATGATAAAGATATATCTCTTTTCCCTTTACCTCTCGATGATCAATTTGTTTGCTTAATTCTTGGGCACTCTCATGCAAATTAATGTCCTTAAAAAAAGAGCGGTGCTTTAGAGCGAGGTATTGACTTAACAGGCTCATTCTTGGCGCAGGGATTTCACACAATCAGCGATTGTCTCCCACTTTTGAATTTCACTCTCATCAATATGCGGATAAGTGTCCTGCAGTTCATAAAACAAACTGGCCATCGCCAGGCTGTCAAAGCCCATCTCTGCGCGGAACTTAGTTGTGGCAGCAATAGACTCCACCGGAATTTTTGGTTTTAAATCCGGATTGGCGGACAGGATGTTTTTGATAAGATTTAGCTCTGAATTCATGATATTTAAATTATGAAAGTCTTTGGGAAAAAAGTCTAAACAAATAATTTGCGACGTTTTTAGTTGGTTATAGCAGAGCGCTTTAGCATCTTCTGCTCTTCAAAAAAGTCCATGACCTCTTTAAGAAGTTCGTCGACATTCTTTTTAGGATCGTATTTGAAGGCATCCCTGGCCTTATTTGATGAAACATTCGAAGAAAGACAGAACTCCCTGACAAAATCCTGAGAATCAGAAGTGAGAGTTTCTTCTATAAGTTCAAACGGCATATTCAGCTCACGAGAAGCTTTAGTTAAAAACTCTTTAATCGGAAGATTTTGGTTTCCTAAAATGAAATTGCCTTTTTGACCGGCCTCAATCGCCTGAAGGATTCCCGCTGCCACGTCACTGGCCGCTACAAAGTTTTTATTCTTATTCTCAAACGACTGAATCTTTTTAAACTTCAGGGCAAACAAAATGGCCCCCGAAGAAGGTTTTGTGTCCCATTTCCCCAGCATATATGTAGGGTGAATAATCAAGCTCTCCGGGTGATTTTCCATCAACCAAAGATCAGTTTTAAGTTTTGATTGAGCGTAATGAGTCTCTCTGGCATGCCCATGAAAGCTTTCATCTACCAGAACATCACTGCCATCGCAAAGAGTGGCGATAGAAGACACCTGAACCCACTTCTTACATTTTCCCTTAAGGTTACTGAAAAGATTTTTAGTGGATTCCAAATTCGTGTGCCAAATCTCATCTTTTTGAGACTCATCAGAGGACACTTTTGCCGCGGTATGAATAACAGCATCAAAATAGACATTGTCAGCAGGTTGATAAGAATCCAGGTCAGATTCAATAACATTTAGATTTTGGGGGTATTCACCGTTAAAGGATCCAAGAAAACTTTTTCTCGGGATTTTTCTCACTAGCGCGTGGACTTCAATATTTTTACTTAACAGGAGCTCGGCCAGATGTGAACCCAAAAGTCCGGTCGCCCCTGTTAATAAAATTCTCATTTTCTTATGCCTTTGGCATATTGAGTGTTAAAGAAACATTTTTCGCTTTCTCAACCGCCTCAATGTCCGATTCACTAGTTGGGAACTCATTAAGAAGCTCAAAGAATCCTTCAGTGATATGCACCTTATGGGCGTCTTTTGATTTCATAATTTCCATATGCAATTTCTTTAAATTGTAACATGGAACCGCACCAAATGTGTGGTGTCCAAAATGGTAGCTTGAGTAATGTGGTGCCAGGAACAATCTATCAAAAAGATTCGGGACAATTGTTCTTGTATCAAAAGGACCTTCGTTATGCTGAAGTCCAGAGTGATCTGCAACAGATCTAAGTCTTAAGCACACTTTTAACCATGTAAATGCCGGAACAATCCAGAAAAGTAGAAATCCTTTAAAAGCTCCTGTGTACACGATCGCACTTAGGGCAAGGACGTAAAATGCCAGTCTTCCGATTTTATAAGCAGTCGATGACTGCACCTGAAATTTTCTAATCTCTCTCATTTGAGCGAAAGTATTCAAAGCGAATAAATCTGTAATAAGCATTTTGTAAATTTGACCTCTAAATTTCGGGTAACGCTCCATTGTGAAGTCAGGGTCGTTTTCTGTATTTGAATGTCTATGGTGAGACAAGTGTTTTTCTCTGTAGGCCTTCATTTGGATAAAAAGCGGCCATGCAGTTAAAAGATCGGCCACACTATCATTTACCTTGCGGTTAGAAGAAAATCTAAAGTGAGAGGCATCGTGCATCTGGATCAAAAGCCCGTGCTGTCTGTTTCCAATGAGCATCACGGCAAGAATATATGTCAGAGGGTTAAAATATTTCTGCGCCAGGAAGATAATCACGGCGATAGAAATCCAATCGAATGAAATATGCAGCAAGCTTTTACCAAGATTTTGCTCGCTTAACTCAAGGACTTTTTTCGAATCGATGTCAAATTTCATACGTAACCCTTTGTTCTAAGAATTGATTGTATAATTTTCAAAATTTTCTTGTTCTAATTCATGAAGTTCATTGTTTTCTGCCAGGATCGTTTCCACAATTTTCTCTCTGATCTGATTGAAAGTAATGACTGAGTCAAATGTCCCGCAGTCAATCATGTCCTGCATATCAGGTGTTTCTGTAGCCGCGACAACATCCCACATTTCCTTAACTCTTGAAGAATTTGAAAGAAGTTCATCGATAATCTCTTTATGGATAACGCCGATTTTCGCTCCTTCAACCGCGAAAGTCTTAAGGCCTCCAAAGATTTCCGGGAAGCTGAACATGGCAGCTCCTCCATAACATCTTCCAAGCAGGATTCCCATTTTCGGATGTGGGTAATCGATCATCGCATGAGCAAGAGTGATCATTTTCATGATCGCATCCTTATCACTTTCCGCCTTTCTCGGGTCACCACCGGGGCTATCCATGATATTAACGACCGGAATGCCTAAAACATTGAACAATTCCAGGGCCGCAATGCTTTTATCAACCGCATTTACTGTCAGCATATTATTTGGGTGAAATGGTGGATTGATAATGTACCCCACTTTCTTCCCTTCTATTTTTCCGATATAAATTCTCACCACAATTCCCTTTTGAGAGAAAAGTTCAAGCAGAGAATCACCCATTTCTTTTTCAAGAGCACTTAAGTGATCTGCTTCTTTGCTTCTTAAGACCATTGCCCCTGTTTCAAGCTCTTCCGAAAAATGAGGAACATTCTGGTTTTCAGCACTTTCATTGAAAGAGAAATCGATTAGGTTTTTGGCCGATTGATAGGCCTTTTCCTGAGTAGCATGAAGCTCATGAATAATTGTATTCACCGCATGCTGATGAGTTGAGTTCGTGAATTTATCGAATGGCGTATCAATATGACCGAAAAATCTTTTATGAACTTCCGGGCCAGTCAGGTTGATTTTTGTTTCGTCCTCAAGTGCGATACGGTAGTGCCCTTGAGCAAAAATCAAGGCGGCAATCCCTAGTACTTTACCAAGGCCTACTGTAATCAGCAGGTTCTCTTTCTTAAATTGATAAAGGTAATTGATAACTGAAAAAGCATTGTCAAAAACAGTGCGTCCTTCAACGAAGCGAACTCCCAGAGAGTTCAGACTGAAGACGATTGGTAGCTTCATTTCCTTCATTAGTGAAATAAATTTGCAGACTCTTAATGAATTTCTTTTTGAAAAACTTCCACCCAGCACTTTAAAATCTGTAAAGATAACTCCGACTCTTTGTCCATTGATGTTTCCAATCAGGGTAATCATTCCGTCCAAAGACATTCTATCCAGCTCACCCATCTCATGAAAAATCTCAATCTCATTACTAGTCAGTAAAGATTGTAATTTTGTTAAATAAGAGAGGCCACTTAAAGGTGACTTAGTAAATGTATACACACATACTCCACAGAGAAATAGACTTTATGGAGCATTGAAATGCATATTTAATACCAAGACTTTAAAATAAGTAATGCCTTGGAATCAGAGTAAAAAGAATGATTCTAAGAGCTTCTGGACTGACTAAATTTTAGACACCTGTATAGTAGTCATCTGAAGTGAGGCCCTTTCTTAAAGGACACTTTCTGATTTAAATTCACAATGAAAATTTTCCTCCAAAGCTTCAAACTGAATAGTCGGGTGAACAATCTTAAATTTGTCCTTCAGCACTTTGGCAATCTCAACCAATTTGTGGTTTTCAAGATTTTTTTCCTTTAACGTTAAATGCACACTCAAGGCATTTTCAGTCGTACTCATCGGCCAGATGTGAAGGTCGTGGGCATCGTGCACTCCCTCTACCGACTCAAGATATTTCTTAACTTCAGAAAATTCAATTCCCATCGGGACAGCATCTAGAGAAAGATAAATTGAACTTCTGAATAAATCCCATGTCCCGTAAATTATCACCAGGGCGATCACTATACTCACCAATGGATCAAGCCAATTCCATGAAGTGTATGAAATAACCAATGCTGACAAAACAACACCGAAAGAAATCAAAGCATCAGCAGCCATATGTAAATAGGCCCCTTTGAGATTAATATCGTGGTCTTTATCTTTAAAAAATAAGAGGGCCGTTAATCCGTTGATAACAATCCCTACCCCGGCCACAATCATTACCATTCCCGTCTCAACTTGCGTCGGATTCATCAGACGGTGTAAGGCTTCCCAGATAATAATCCCTACTGCTAAAAGTAGCAAAAGCGCATTAAAGAGGGCCGAAAGAATTGTCGACTTGCGAAGTCCAAATGTGTATTTTGCTGAGGGTTTTTTAGTGGCCAACCAGACTGCACCCCATGCGAGAATCAAACCTGCAACATCACTTAAGTTGTGTCCGGCATCGGCCATCAAGGCCAGCGACTTTGAAAAATAACCATAAAGTGCTTCAATAATCACGAAGGTTATATTGAGAGCAATACCAAAAGCAAAGGCCTTATTATAATTTTTAGGCCCATGGTGGTGCCCGTGATGAGCATGTCCATGCTCATGATGGTCATGATGGTCATGATCGCCGTGGTGGTGTTTCATTCTGAATTCCTATTTTAAAAAACTTTTCATTACATCGATCAACTCTTCAGCTGACTCAGAAGACTCTTTTTTAGTCTCAGCGTGAACAATGTGATCGCGGATATGGCCCTCAACCACTTCCGACATCAAACCATTCAAGGCCCCTCTGCAAGAGGCAAGAAGCAACATGACTTTGTAACAGTCTTCTTCGGAGTCGATGGATTTGCTTAAAGCTTCCAGCTGCCCCTTGATGCGGTTGATTCTTGTAATTAATTTCTTTTTGTCTTTTACTGTATGTGCCATACAATCACTATATACCATAGGGGGGTATACTACAAGACAAAAAGCATCAGGTAAGATGCTGACATTGCGTCTTTGACTAATTGATTTCGTCGCAGGCGTAAAGATCGTTATCAATAAATGCCTGCACAGCTGAAAGCATCTGATTGCAGGATGAATTCACTTCAGCTTCTTTGCGGTTAATCGGCCCATAGTGATTGCGACGCACTCTAAGCATGACCATGGCGTATTCGGCGGCAAAGGCCGGGCATGATTTATTAAAGGCCTGATAATCAGCACCCGCACCTGTGCCGGCGATGCTTGAATTCGGGCAGCTGCTTACTCCGACTTTGAAAGTATCAAGAAAACATTTTGAAATATCCGCCTTGTATTCAGCATAAAGTTTACTTAACTCGCTTGAAGCTCCGATGGAATCATAGCTAGTTTGAAAAATCCCCGCTTCGGCCGTGTTGGCAGAAGTGTTCGAAGCCGACATGTCTCTACCTTCACAGTACTTCCCTGAACTCTCACGCATTCCTAAACCAATTCCCAATGTATAAAGAGAGCGTACAGTATCTTCACCGGCCACAAGACTGCTAAAGTTTGAGGAGTAATGAGCAAGTGCATCTGTCGTGGCACTTCCTGGTGCTCGACTTAAGATCACGGCTAAAGCTGTCGGTGCGGCCATTGTCGTTTTATACCTGCAGTAACTACGGGCATAGGTCAATGCCATCCCTTTTATATAGCCTGATGGTGCTTTACTACGACCGACCCATGAATAGCTGGCGCATGATGAGTTGCCGGCAATCGTTTTAATCTGGTCAATATAAAATCCTGAAGTCTCAGATTGTGTTGGCGTTGTTGGGTTTGTGGGATTTGTCGGGGGTGCGGGCAAAGTCGGATTTTGCTCTTCTGTTTGGGGCGTCTCATCCCCATTCTCTGTTTCACCTTGTGGTGTACATGCAAAATTCAATGAAAGTAATAAAAGTAAGAAACAGCTCTTCAGCACATGGCGTGCTGCTTGGTTATTTTGCTCCATCCTTGGGGCTCCTTTTGAAATCAATTTTGATTTGGCCAATGACGGCCTTAAATCCTAAAAAGCAGATCACGTGCCAAAACTTGGACAAAGCAAGAAACTGAAATGTCGATAGCTGCTGCAATATAACTAAAGTAGTCAGTTACATTATGATCAGGTAAAAAAAATTTGCTTAGCTTAAAAAGGGTTGAAATGTCCCTGATGAATTCATTTTAAACATGCCTAAAAAATTGGTCAGGTTAAAGAGTAATTAAAGGGTCCTAAACAACTTCTAAGCTCTCGAAACCTTGGCTTAAAAGAGTTCTTCTTTTTACTATAAGAAACTCAAATATAATGATCCGATGATTAGCACTCGCATTACATTTTCATCCTCCTTCAAGAAGCTGCCACCTATTGGAAAAATTCCTTACAAAGACCCGCATCGACGTATTCACTTAAAGAACCTTGAAGCGCTGAAGAAAGAAATGAAGGCCGAAAAGAAAAAGTTGGTCAAAGAAACTGAAAAAGAAGTTGTGCGCGATATTCAGGCACAAAAAAAGGCAGTCTCCGAATACAATGATCGCTACAGGCGGCTGCATATTATTTGATCTTCAGAGTATTCTCCATTACCATTCTTCTGAATGAAAATTGAAACTGCGGAAATTAGCGACGTCACTGACACTGCCCTTTGGGTGGCCGCTTACCGGGCACAAGAGAGCGAGAGAAAAGACGCACTTTTTAAGGACCCGTACGCCTCACTGCTCGTCGGAGATTTAGGAACAAAAATCGCAATCAGGACTCAAGGATCCCGCTATACGGCCTGGTCAGTAGTTATCCGCACTCTTATCATTGACCGTTTTATTCTCAAGCTGATTGCTGAGCACTCAATTGATACCGTTTTAAATTTAGGTGCAGGTATGGATACCAGACCCTATCGCCTGGAACTTCCAGAAGACTTGCGCTGGATTGAAGTTGATTTCCCTAAGATCATCGCCCACAAAGAAAAAAAACTGCAAGACGAGCAGTCAAAATGCCGGATTGAGCGGGTGCAAATGGACTTATCAATCACAGGAGAAAGAGAACGCTTCTTAAATCAGGTTTCACTCGAATCAAAAAGTGTCCTGATTCTCACTGAAGGAGTTATCCCTTATCTTTCAAATGAAGACGCTAAGTCTCTGGCAGATTCGCTTTATCAGAAAAAAAATTTCAATTTCTGGATCACTGAATATTACTCTCCCGAAATCCTGCAATTTCTAAGAACACCAAAAAGAATCGAGCAAATGAAAAATGCTCCCTTTCTTTTCTATCCTGATGACTGGTTTGGTTTTTTTAAAGAGTGCGGCTGGAACGAAATAGAGACTCAGTATTTCGGTGTGGAGTCAGAAAAAATCGGACGAACACCTCCTGTTCCCGGCTGGCTAAAAAACGATCCTGAAAAAAAAGCATCAATTAATTACTTTCTGGGATATATTACATTTTCTAAAGGATAAGAGGAGTTCATATGATTATCTTCATTACTGGAGCAACGGCGGGTTTTGGCAAGGCCATGACAAAAAGATTTATCAAAGCTGGCCATAAAGTCATCGCCACAGGCAGAAGACAGGAAAGACTTATTGAACTAAAGAAAGAATTCCAGGATTCACTTTATCCATTAGAACTTGATGTCCAAAACAAAGATCAGGTGATTAAAGCTATTAATTCTCTTCCCGAAGAATGGAGAAATATCGATGTGCTTATCAACAACGCAGGCCTGGCACTAGGGATTGATCCTGTTCAAAAAGGGAAACTCTCTGAGTGGGAAACGATGATTCAAACCAACATCAACGGGTTACTTTATTGCACTCACGAAATTCTTCCTATCATGATTAAAAACAACCGCGGGCACATTGTAAACCTCGGCTCGGTGGCCGGTGAGTTCCCTTACCCCGGAGGAAATATCTACGGGGCGACAAAGGCCTTTGTTCATCAATTAAGTCTTAATATGCGAGCGGATCTCTTAGGAACAAAAGTGCGCGTGACCAATGTTGAACCCGGCATGTGCCAGACTGAATTTTCAGAAGTACGATTTCATGGCGACAAAGAAAAGGCCGACTCTGTCTACAAAGGGATCGAGGCCTTGAGTGCCGATGATATTGCCGAAACCGTAGAATGGATTATTTCCAGACCGGCCCATGTCAACATTAACACCATTTCGCTTATGCCGACTCAACAGGCCTTTGGGGCCTTTGCAATTAACAGGACTTAGAGCAAAAAATACTACTGGGTCTTTTCCTGAAATTTGCTACAATATTAAGCGATGAAGCTTATTTTAGTTTTTAGCATTCCCCTACTTTTTTCAAACGCAGCAGCGGGTGCTCAGGATATTAAGCTTGCTGTTGGTAAAAAAAATGAGCTTATATTAAGCGGCAAGAGCTGCGAACAGTTGCTAAAGACCAAAGAAGACCTGTGCCAATGGACAAAAAAAACCGACACAGAAAGAGTTTTTACCGAAGACAAAATCACATGTAAAAATGATAGTAAGGGATCGGGAAGAATTACCATTACTAATTGCCTTCCAGACTTTGCCAAAAACTTTCAACAGAAAAAATTAGTGAATGAAGGACCGAATTGCTGGGGTACGGCCATGGGCCTCCATCAGCTTTTCTCACGTCCACGCTTCATGTGGCCGGAAGAGATGATGTACTGGATGACAAGTCCTCTCTGCCGTAAACTGGCCCCTAAAGAAATGAAGCTTCCAGGAGACATCATCAATGTTTATGCTCCGGAAAAACTCGATGCGAGTGAGAGAAACCAAACAGACGCCGGCACAAGATTCTGGGAAGCGCTTTATCCAAATCGTTTTACGGCACCACCTGAGGATAACGGGAGTGGATACACCGGTTACCACCGCCTGCTCCATTCAACAACTTATGTTTCACCAGAGCTTGCTTTTGGAAAGGACTCTCCCTCTCAGTTAGACCGTTTTTATTTTCATCCGCTGGAGCAAACGTATGGTAGACCCAGAAGTGAAGATCGTGATTGTCAGGAGTCACAGGAGATCGAACCTTATTTGAGAGAGTATCAGAATCCACCAAAAAAAATTAAAGGCTCAAAATGCTCATACTTCTCAGAGGCCTATCGCTGCGAGAATTTCAACCAGCACTTCTCCAATACTGATCTCGCTCCCGAAAACACTGCCACATGGCAAAACATCAAAGAGCTTACCTTGCTAGGTGAAAAGTTATTTCCCTCCCTAACTAATTCTGCTCCGATACTAAAACCTCAGGAAGTCACACTGATTCTCACCCGTGCTGAATTCACTATTAAGCAGTCTCTTCGCGAGCTTAAAACACCAAATCTAAATAAAACCCGCGAGATGCTTCTGGTGATGGAATACTTTGCAGCTGCCGGTCTCCGCCAAACTCTCGAGCAGATAAAGCTTAGCAAATAAAAACAGATTCTTTTCATCTTATGAATAAATTCATTATGAGTTGCCACCTTTTTGTATCAAAATAACTAGCATGAAATCATATCTCTTTATCCTCATTTATTTTTCAATCACTGCCCATTCCCATGCGCTTCCACCAAGCAATCTTAGAATCTGTGCGCTAGAAAGTGGATTTGGTGATTTCACCAACACTCAGGGCACAGGAATCTGGCAGCAAACGGTGAAAGCCGCCGCAAAGGAATTGAACATTAACATTTATTTTGAGTACGCTCCCCGCGAGCGTTGTCTTTTTAAGGCCAAAAAAGGCGATGTGGATGCTGTGTTTGCGGCCTTCACGAAAGATAGAGACAGCTATCTTCGTTTCCCGAGGAAAAAGAATCAGGAAGAGGATATCTCAAAGATTGTCGGCACAGTTTTCTTCAAGATTTATAAAAAGAGAAACTCCAATATTGACTGGAACGGAAAGGAGTTCATCAACCTTGGCACCAGGACTGTAGGAGTACAAAGGGGGCTCCAGGTTGCAAGTATCCTCAAAGAAAAAAATATTGAGACAGAAGGAGATATTGTCACCACTCCTGAGCAAAACCTGATTAAACTTAGTCGCGACAGAATTGTGGCCGCGGCAATTGAAGAAACTCAGGCCGACAAAGTGATAAAAGATCAAAACTATTCTGATATTGTGAAAGTACCTACCACTTTCTCAAAATCAGATGTGCATCTGGCATTTAGCCAGAATTATTATGAGAAAAACCAGGTCTTAGCTGAAAAAATATGGCTGCAGCTTAAGGCCAAACGAAGAAAATAGTGTTACGATTTATTTGTGCCTGTCGTAAAAATTTTTCTCCTCATTCTGTTTTTAGCGTTACCCAGATTTTTTACTCTGGATACCAGTTCATTATCCTACCACGATAAATCAAAAGCCGAACCCTTCTCTTATTTCATTGCTCATAGCTCTCAAGTTGAAACAAAATCGCTAAAAAAGCAGATTGAATCTATCGAATTTTTTCTTCCTGAGAAAAAATGGTCAATTGAGTACACAACAATCCTGCTTTCTGGTTTTTTATTTTCAGGCCAGCTTTTTTCATTGGAACCTTCTTCAACAAAGAAGGCCCGCGCTCCACCGCACTCATAAGTTATTCTCCCTTATTTATAACATTAATAAAAAAAGGATTCTTATGAATTTAGAAAAAAATAATGACGGAAAAAAACCGTCAAATGTGCGCGTTGTTGTTATTTTGCTTGGATTTGTTGTGATGTTTGTGGCGATTGTCGCTTATGAAGTCATGACAAAAAAATAGTTATGTCAGCGCAAGGACCTCCTTGCGCTGCTATTCTTTATACCAACATGCTGGTCGCTTCAGTGGGTTCCTGAAATTCTCATAGCGGCATTGCAGTGATGGGTACTGATTGATAATAGTTTTTGATGTTGCCGGAATTTTTGAAAGATGCCTGATTAACTTCCTCTCCTCTGGATTTGGATTGCTGTCAAAATCTTTTAGCGCCCACATCATTTCAAAGCCGGCCTGCTCTATTCTGGCACCTTTGGATTTGAAATAGCGAGGTAAACACACGCTGGCCGCGAAAAAATCAGATTGTCCTTCGGCCGAAGACCATTCAGCTCCTGCGATAGTTTGGAAAGGAGCACCTCCGATAATATGACCGATCTCATGACAGACGATGGCCGCATAAGCATCAAGGCTCATGCCTTTAACCCTAGTTGTCCCACCCAAAATCATCAAACGAAACTGATCGTTGTAGAACGAAACACCCGCTCCGAAATAAGGGCTCTCCCAACTCGCATCCAGTAAAACCGGATACCCAATCTGCTTTATTTCAGCGGCAAAAAGCGAAATAATCTGGGCCGGGATCATATAAAAATCCACCTGAGAAACCGCTGAATCAGGGGCCATTTCCGGCGTGATACAAAAATAGTCGTTCCTATCCGCGGGGCAAACAGAGGCAGTGGAGATGTTAAGCACCCCAAGCATAAAGACGAATAAACTGACAATTCTCCAATTTTTCATTATTTAGATTTATATCGGCCTGTTGAATTTTCTGGAAGATATCTTAAGGAAATGTAATTTTTCCATACTCTCTCCCCTCTACTTAAAACGAGGTTATAGTTTAAGTAATTTTAATTTACACAAGAGAGACCAGCATGAAAATGAACTCTTTATTGATCGCAGGAATTTTGATTCTTTCGAATACTGCACTTGCTGGTAAAGTGACGGAAAAGAGAATTTTCAATCTGGAGAAGAGTCTTAACTCTGAGAATATTCTGACAATTGTCACTCAAACAGATGAAAACTGTAAGTTTGTTCCTAAAAATAATGAATACATTGATTTCTATTGGTTAATGGACGGGGCGACCAGAAAAGAGGTTCATCCCATGATCAGAAGCAAGGTTCAGGAGCGTGTAAAGTTCGCCGGCATCAACAATGATCGATCAGTATTCAACGTCCGACTTAACGACTTAAGTGAGATCAAGCACGACCTGGAAAACAATATTATCGAAGTTAGAAGCGAAATCAATAACGGTGTTTGCACTGTAAAGTCACTGATAAAACTTGGAGCCTCCGCAAAATACCGCGCGCTTAATTTAAAGCGCACTTTCTGTGAAGTTGAAACTAATATGCTTGGAGTTCCCAATGGATGTCAGTTCCTTGAACTTCAAGGAACTGACAACAACACAAATGAATCTTTAAGGGTTCGTTTTAAAGGAAAATAGCCTAGAACTGGATACTGGCCGCGATGTCGTTGATCGGTGTAAACTGCGCCTTATCCTTCTTTAACTTTTCATCTACTTTATAAAGCTCATCCTTAAAGACCTTCACATGCTTTTGCAGCTCGGGATTGCGTTTTCCGAAATCATAAACGGCATCGATCAGTCTGGTCTTGGTGGTCTCTTTAAAAAAGAGCCTGCGTGCCATTTCGTACTTTCCGAAATCCCAAAATTTAGTAAGTTTTTTTCTGTCGAGAGTAAGCTTTTCGCCTTTTTTAGGAGGGGCATGCCTTAAGCGCATCGGGATTTTTCTGATATTCATATTGCCAAAGTCGTAGTGATCAACGGTGTGTCCAACACTCACATCAAAAAGATAATAGGCCACTGTCGAAATCAAAAGCTCCCTGTCGCGTACTAACTCCGTCCCTTTTGGAAATCCCGGGACCCATCCCGAAATATAATCGGCCCATTTTGAAAGATAAAAAACTTCGGTCTCTGTTAAATCTACCAGGATGTTTCTGACAAATTTCTCAAAGACAGTGAAGTAGGCCTGATGAAATTCTCCGTATTTTCCGACAATGAATTCTGGTTCAAACTGGTATTTAAAAGGAGGGTAACTGTAGTTATGCTCGATTCCTTCATAACCTTCAACCAGCAGGTCGCGCAGACCTTCATATGGCCCCGGATAAGGAGCATAAGGCATCCACCATTTAGACATGAGCAGTGAGCTCTTAAAGGTCAATACTGCTTTCTCAAGGTAAAGAGTAAAGCGCAAATGCGGATACAGGAGCTGAAAGATAATATGATCTTTTGGCAAGGCCGTTTTAGTAATCGCATTAACGGAGTCCATTGGAAAATGAAGTAATGGATGCACTACCAGTGTGGAACAAATCGCTCCCCCCTGAAGAACAAAATACTTCGCCAACTCCCACGCATCTCCATCACCGGGGGTAAAGTGGGACTGAGTTTCATCCACATAGATTTCCAGAATTTTGTAATGATCAACGTCTTTTAACAGCAGAGTTTTAGTGGCCGAAGTATAAACTCCTTTAAAAGGCTTTACTACTCTCACCGGCTCAAAATCACAAATCCAGATATTCTCCTGATCGATTTTTTCTTTAAATATGTGGCGGTCTTTTTCATCAAAAACGTTCTTGATAAATTTGGCCAGCATCGAGTGAGTCAGCATATGTGCAAGTTCAGCATCCCCTACAGGTTCCAGACCCGGATTTAAAATCCCACGTAGAAAGGCCACCGGCGTATACGCCAGAGTGAGAACATAACGGGAGCCAATATTCAGCCACCAGTCTACCGCTTCGCTCAGGGGCAAATGGATAACTCCTGCCGCTTCACCATGGGGGTGCTCAGGACACGGCTGAGGCCATGGGCCCTTACGTTCGTACAAAAAATCCGCAGGTGATTTATAATTGATTCCCATCCTCAATCCTTGAAGTGTTAATGTAAAAGTGATTATTCTGATTGTATTACAACATGAAATTTACGAAAGAAAAATTTATCAAAATTTATTTAACCTGAGAAGAATCGTCTATTTTGGTATAGGCCTTGAGCTTGAGCGCTTTGTATTTTTGAGTTTTTTTGAAAGCGGTCAAAGAATCCTGCAGTTTTTTAACAATATCATCCGAAGTCTGTAGACTGGCGGCCACATAGAGATCGTGAGAGATGCTGTCAATTTGTATCAAGCGAACTAGTCTGGAAAAATCATGCCCGGCCATTGAAACCCGATAAGGAAAGCTGAGTTCATCATAAGGCATAATATCAATCCTTCCAGCAAAAAGTTTCTTGATATTAGTCTCGTCACTGCCCACCAGCTCCAGGTTCTTGCCTGATTCAAAACCCATTTTCTGAAGCTCTAAGGCCTTGATGTCATCGACTACTCCTCCGGCTATATATTTTTTTGCCTCAACCAGAGAATTGATCCTGATATCTTTTCTGTCATGTAAGCGCCAAAAATACACATTGTATGGAACGATTGTTCCTATCCACTTAAAGAGCTTTTCTCTCTCGGGCGTTTTTCCAATGGAGTAGATAATCACATCAGGCTCTCTCTGAGCTATTTTATAGGCCCGGGCCCAGGGGTAAACCTTTATGTCCGCCTTCAGGTGAGCTGTTTTAATCACTTCTTTCACTATCTCCGTGGCAACCCCATCAATCATCTGATTTTTGATGTACTGATAGGGAGGAAATTCAGTGGTCACAACCTTAAGCGGCCCGGCACTTGCTGTTGCGATAAATAGAAGAGGTATTAAAAACTTCATAAGGTTAGGTTATCAACATCCCTCATAATGACAATGTAAATTCTTCATTTTCATTGTAAAAGCCACAAATATTGTTAAGCTTTCCCTGTGAATCATTACCTTATCACCCTATGTTTGTTTTTTTCTCTATCTGTCAGTGCCCAGGACTGGAAAGTGCAGATTCTTGAGGATGCTAAAATCATTTATTCTGCTGAAGCTCTTAAAGAATTTCAAAAACCAATCGAATTCAAAATAGTTAAGAATCAGATTGCCGCGGCCAGTGCCCGTCACGATGCCAATGTCCTGGGAGTTGACATCAATTCCGGTCTGCTTGAAAGTCCTAGATTAACACCTGACTCTTTACGAATGATTATCTGCCATGAGCTTGGTCATTTATTCGGTGGTGCCCCTAGAAAAAACATCCCCCCTGAATGGGAAGGTCCAATTGGACCCGATGGATTAAGTTACATGAGCAGCGAAGGACAGGCCGACTATTACGCCAGCACCTCTTGCTTCAAGCGAATGCTCGACCTGGAGAGGCCATTCAAAAAGATGGAAAAATCAGACCTGAAAAGAATCGGACCAGTGCTGGAAGGCAAATGTAAAATGACTGCTGGATTTAAAGGTCAAGAGCTGGAAACTTGTTACCGTTCAGCTTTAGCGGGACTGGATTTCTTAAGGCTCGCTTTTGATTTTCCCATCTCGTGCGAAGAACAAGATACAAATGTCTCTGAAACTCTTATAAGAGACACTTATCCTGATCGCCAGTGCAGACTGGATACAATAATTAACGGTACACTTTGCTCAGAGAAGACTCCTCTTTCAATGGATCCATCTGAAACCGAAAAAAATACCTGTGCAGCGGAGTATGCAAAACGACCTAAATGCTGGTTTCCTTAATCGATTCTCCGCGTAGACTCTTTCTTCCCATCTTGTGATTTATTTTTCATGCATTAAGATTTTTTCTTATGCAAAATTCATTACAAAAAATCACATTGATGTGTGCTCTCTTTCTTTTTGTCTCGTGCCTGAAACAAAGTGAATCAATCACTCCTTTTGTCAGGACACAAAGCCTCGCCGAAATCCAAAGGGAGGCAATGCTCACCACTGCTCTGAATGCAGGAAATTCGGAAATTTCAGAAGACTCAAAAATCAGCATTCAACAAAGTCAGGAGAACCCAGGTGTTTTCTATCTCAACCTGAAATACAACATCACTGAAATGGATGTTTACGACACCGCAGATATCCCCAACAGCTTTGAAAAACTCAGCAATTCCTTCCTGCGTGCCCTGGCAAAATTGTTTCTTAAAATCAAAGGTTCAATGGACATTGAAATGGACCCGGTTGAGCTGAATCTTCCCGACCTCAACCTGGACTTCGATGTGGTAAAATCCATCAGAGTTAAGCGAGTTTATCTCGAATACAACAAAGAGTTCGATCGATCAGTCAATAATAAGGCCAGCTTCGCCTTTATCAATGGCCTTGATCTAAACCGAGTAGGCCGCAACAAGTCACTCTTAATCGGCTATAAAAAGGCCAGCAACAACTGCAAATATAAATGTCTTGATTTCTCTATACCGGATGGAAACATCCTGGACCTGATTAAAAACAACTCGCAATCAATCATCTTAAAACCAAAAATTTCTATTGGAAGTATTCCCAAGGTGAGTGAACTTATTCTCGATGGACAAATTGAACTACAGATTGGGCTAAAGCTGCCTTTTTAGACAAAAAAGCCCCCGTGTTTTAAGCGGGGGCAAATCTTCTTAGCAAAGATTCTTATTGTGGAATCGGATAACCACATTGCTCTTCATAATAAATTTCACAATCATCCGTTGGCACATCATCGTCGTTTGGTGTGTCGTCGTCACGGTCTTTAGTCGCACAACAGATCAAGATGATCACTCCAAGAATCAGAACAAGCTTTACCCCCATTCTGCTTCCTGACCAGCTCGTCCCTTGCGAGTATGTTCCGTTGAGTTTTTCCAAAGCAAAATCCCTCGCCTGCTCACTCGTCATTTCAGACTCGTTAATCACTTCGGCAATCTCACGAACATCCGCCTGTGTTTGTTTGTCCTTGATTTTTGCCAGCGTGTAATCAATCAATTCTTTGTTGGTTAAACCATTCTGCTGAAGATCCTTAATGTTCTTCTCAAACCCATCAACAGTCGTTTTGAAAAACTGCTGATCTTTTTGATCCCACTCTACATTTAAAGAGTAGTTCATTTCATCGAAAGTTCTCTCTAGTGCTTTTGCCATCGCTGATGTTTCATGCACAGGCGACATTGCAAAGGCGTTGGTAAAAGACGTGAGCATTAAAATGGCAGTAAATTTTCTTAACATAATTCCTCCAAAGAATTTTTATTTACGTACAAAATTTTTAGTATGATATTTATTTAGTCGCAAGTTTTTATAACTAAATTTTATTTGAGAAAATAGTTATAACTCACTGATTATCTATTATTTTTCACAAATGGAGGGCTTATGAAGGGACGCTTAGTAATTTTAATCTTTGTCATTCTCACGCTTACAACAAGTGTTAAGGCCGAGGTTTGGCATGCGAATCAGACCTGGAATGAATATTGGGAGAACGAATACCAAAAATGGGTGAATAAAAATCTCACCACCAGCATTTTTAAAGATGGAAAAACATTACTCACCGGAATTCCCACTGACTGTGCCGATGCTCTCTATGCTATCCGCATTCTTTTTGCTTATGAAAACTCTCTTCCCTTTGTCATCAATGCTCCTGACGTACTAAGAGATCAAATGAAAACTTTTGGCAACGACACTTCAAAATTCGATTCAATCAGCAATGAGAAAAAAAGAGTGCAGGCCTTTATAAGATATATTGGCGATGAAGTTGGCGCCGTCAATCTGCAGAAGGATACTTTTCCGGTAAAAATAAAGGAGATCAATTCAGGAATCATCTACATTGTTGAATGGCGACTTTTTGGAATGGGGAAATTTAATCAGCATTCATATATGATCAAAGGTTTTGATAGCGACAGAGAGCTCGTCTATTATTTTTCAGATGCCCCTCGAAAAATCAGAACACTGGAAGTAAATGTGAAGTACCCTAAGTTTGAATTTGCTTATGCCCCATATGGGTATAGAAGATGGAAACACCCTGAACATCTCTTGATTCCAGAAAACCAAATTCCAACAGAGGCCGGTTATAGTCGTGAACAATATGACCTGCTCAGCCGAGTAGGTAAGAACCAGATACTAAAAGAGATTAGAGACATCCTTAGGTAACCTAATCTTAAAGATGTCTTAAGGACCTGTATTTATTATCCCCCCACTGGGATATTATTTAGTTTTGCGATAATGAGTAGCTCATGAAAACAATACTTATTATCGCAACACTATGTTCGGCACTCACTTTTAATCTACTAGCAGAAGACATTGCTGTCTTATTGCCTGGGGATTCTCCTTATAAAAACCTAAGAGAGGCCGACTCGCATCTGATTACTTCACAAAAAGAAGATGAGATTAAAAGTCTCTACATCGACACTCCCGCAATTTTAAGTTTAAGAAAAGTTATCAACGATAAAAATATCAACCGCTGTGGAACAAGAGTCGCCTCAGCGATTGAGTCTGTATTGAGGCTGGAACTAAAGACTGATAAAGAACTGGCCATCCTTGGGCTAAGAATGGATGAATCTATCGATGACATCACTGCTGGCATTCTAATTAAGTCCATCAAAAATGAATATGTCCCTCACCCTATTGCTCAGAATGATTTGCTTCCTGAAGAGGAAACAAAAGCGATAGATGTTTATAAAACTAAGGTCGTTGATCTCCAGAACAAAAGCTTGTGTCCGGAAGACTCTTTCCGTGGGTTAGTTAAAAAGCTCAATGAAGCTTCTCCTAAATTCATTAAAAATTTGAAGCACCTTAATAAAGTGGCCATGACAAAAAAAATCATAAAGGTCGATGACTATAAGATGATTGAGCAGATGAGAGTCAACAAAGCCCACGAATGGCCGATAACACTCTCAGAGTACAGGTCCAAACTGGACGCCATCGCTAAGGCCTTTCCAAAAAGAACGAAAGAGTCTGCAAAACTGGTGACAGATGCCGGGCGATTCCGCAACAAAACGTCACTCAGACAGGGGTTGTATGAAAAATTCAACAGCACCCAGATCATCCTGCTTGCTAACGTGGTTAAGTCACTTCGAAAAAGACTGGACTCAAAAGATATCACGATCCATATCAATTATGTAGATCAGGAATCTGAAATCATTTCACTCTCTCCAATGGAGAAGTTCAGGTTCATCCTGAAGCTTTTAAGAAAAGAGCTGGCACTAATCAACAACAGCACAATGCTAAACGGCCAGCGTGCGAACTATATAGATATCATCACCGCTGCCTATGAAGTAGGTTACATCAGCTCGATAGAGATAGAACAACTGGCGGCCTTGGAAGATATCTGGAATCCAAAAAAGACGACAAAAGAAAAAGTAATGGTATGGGTGAAAATGTTTGGTGGAGTGGCCTCAGTCCTGCTTCCTCCCCCATTCGGCTTCCTCTCAGTCATGGCGATCATGTTGATTGACCAGCAAACATCAGAAGCACCGGTTGATCCTGATGCTGACTTCAATTTATTGTAGGTAATTAATGAAAACGTTATTATTCATTCTTGCACTTCACTTTGGAACCGCACAGGCCACAGTCACCATGAAGCGTGCAGTGGTCCGCGATAAAAACTATAATGCGGTTATCGCAGAGGTCAAGTTAGACCATCTAACCAGTGGCAGTAGTTATGAAGGGAAATTCTTCAAGATTGTTCATGGAAAAAATGAGGAAGCTGTCCGTTTTGACGAGACGGAAGAGTTGCAACTTAAGGCCGCGACCACTTACTATCATTTGAATAAGGCACGTGCTTTTTTTGCTGATCAGGTAAAATCAAAATATGTACAAGACCTGCCTCAACTCACTGTCAGGATCGACCTGACCAACGTCTTCAACGAAGTCGGGCATTTTGCCAATGACAATCTTAACCCACAATTCAATAATGCCCTCACTATTCCGGCCGGAAAAGGCTATCCGCCAAAAAATATCCCGCCATGGAACATGGAAATTTGGTTCAGACCTTCAAAAGAAATCAACATCAACGATTTTCAGGGGAGTGTTGACCGCCCTAGTGTTAAGGGCCCTTTAGCAGACTTCAGGAATCAAACCCACATGACAAACCTGAAACAATTCATGACCGCCCTTCTGGGAGGAAGTATCGCAGGTGATCCTGAAAATGTTATGAGACTTGTAGGCAGCAGTCTTCTGATTGAATTTGTCTATCAGACCAGTGATATCGCAGCGGAGTTTTTCTCAAGAAAAATCTACCGTCTCGATTCCGCTCTGGTTCCCGAAATTATCTATCATGAGTTCTCACATGTGGCCTTAAGCAATCATCTTGAACTCTCTCACTCGACACCTGTCAATGAAGGGCTCGCTGATTTTTTTGCCGGCAAGATCGCCAACAGTAAAAAGCTGGCGCTTAAAATTAAACAATACAATCTTTTTAACGGGAAAGAAGTCCAGAAAAAGCAGCAGTACAATCTTGCTTTTGAGCGTGGTGAATACGCCAATGCCGATTTTGTTTTTGGGTTGTTGTGGAATGTTGGAGCAACTGTGGGTGAAGACATTGAAGTGCACTTTATGGATCAGCTGACAGGGAAACTTAATACCAATGCCAACATAAGAGATGATTTACTGGAGGCGACACTTCAAGCCTGTAAAGAGGTTTGCAAAAGCCCGTTGAATGACCGATTGAAACTCTATAAACTCTATCATTCTAAAAATTTATAAAAGTAATTATTACTTCTTCAATTTCATCGTCGGCTTCAAATCAAGAAAGTAGCAGCCGCTGATCATCAGTACAAAAAGCAGAAAGGCCATAAAGGCCACAAAAAATTCCTTTATCGTTATAAAGAAAATAATCAAAAACATATAAGGCGTCAGGAAGTTAACAATCAAAGATTTGTAATAACTTCTTTTGACCGCCTTTATATCATCCACATCGCTCTCATCTCCAAGGGAATTAAAACTCTTGAAAGCAAAAAAACCATGAACAACATTTCCGATGATCAGAAGCCCTATCACCAGCGAGAACCAGGGGAACTTCAGGATTTTAATATAGAGATCGTTTTGAAACATTTTATAAAACATGAACAGCGCTGCGACTGCACTACATGTAGAGGCGAAAAGATAGGATCTTTTTTCTCTCGCTACCAATAGCTGCGACTGTAAATTCTTCATTTTTCATGGCCATAGTGACACCAATAAGCACACGCATTTATCCATCATTAAACATAATCACAGACATCGTGTAACCAAGACAAACTGGTATTCAAATAAATCCTGTATCGGCGTCTTTTTTAACTACTTGAATTTAATTTTTCCGAATAATTCGCTCTTACGAATTTTGCCGCATAAAGATTTTCTCCCGATGTTCGATAACATTCTGAATACGGAAAAAATTTTTACCTAATATTGCTTCTGCGATTACGCAAACTTTTATTTACCTATTAACTTAAACAAGGACTGTGAATTGAAAAAGAAAATTTTAACCACAATTTGCTTGTTCTCCACTGCCACCGCTTTTGCGACCGACAACCTGATCAACAACCCTGGATTCGAGTCATCTCTTAGAGAATGGGCAAGATCTGGGTCTTTTTCAGCCATAAAGACTGCTCAAAGCGGATTGTACGCAGCCAGGGGGGGAACAGCGCAAGGAACTCTTACACAAAATGTAATGAGTAAATTAGCGATCGGCGGGAAGTACACTCTGAGCTTTTATGGAAAGCTTGATTCAATGGGTGTCTCTTCCATGGTGAGCATGAGATTTAAAAACTCGCGCGGCGGGATTCTCCAGGAGAACAGAATGATTATCGGGTCAACTGCCTATAAGCAGTACTCGACAACATTTACTGTACCGGCAAACTCAACTGTTGCTGAAATTTATGTCATCAAGGAGTCTGGCGCCGCCTCATACCTGTATGTCGACACCTTTTCCCTGGTCAGACTAGACGCTCCGGCCCCAGCACCAGTCAACAGCGCTCCGGCCGTTTTAAGTACGCAAGCGCTTCAAACAAGCGAAGACACTGCCCTAACCTTCGACCTGAATTCAGGAACGGATGCCAACGGTGATGCCCTTACTTACATTAAGGTTTCCGACCCGGCATCAGGGTCATTAAGCTGTGTTGGTGGAGTATCCCGCTCATGTACTTACATTCCAGCTGCCAACTATAATGGATCAGTCTCATTCACCTATAAAGTGAACGATGGAAAGGTCGATTCAAACATCGCGACAGCGACTATCAATATCGCTGCCGTTAACGATGCCCCAGTTCTTCCAGCAACCCAGATGGTATCTACTGCTTACGGAACACCGGTCACTTTCAATCTGAACGACGCTATCGATATTGATGGAAATGCCCTTTCTTATGTTAAGGTGACAAACCCATCAAGCGGAACTGTGAATTGTTCAGGCAAGAGCTGTACATTTACTCCGGCCGCAGGATTCAGTGGTTCAACAAGCTTCACTTATAAAGCAAACGATGGTGTTGCCGATTCAAATATCGCGACTGTTAGTATCTCTGTAGGCGCTGCTATCAACAACGCTCCTGTTCTTCCAGGGACTCAAGCAGTAGATGTTGCTCACAACACTGCACTAAGCTTTAACCTGAACGCGGGAACTGATGCAAATGGCGATGCTCTTACATACACTAAGCTTACAAACCCTGCTAACGGAACTCTGAACTGTACAGGTGGAAGCTCTCGTGTTTGCTCTTACTCTCCAAACTCAGGATTCAGTGGTACAAACACATTTACATACAAAGCAAATGATGGAAAAGCTGATTCAAATATCGCGACTGTAACATTGACTGTTGCCGCCGCACCAATCGTGATTCCAGATCCTGATCCAACTCCAATTCCTGAACCAACTCCAACAACTGGTTACAAACCACTTGGTGTTGGTGGTGGTGGTGCGATGTCAGGTGTTTCGATCTCTCCATACAATAATTTATGGTTCATCGGAACTGACATGGGTACACTATTCAAGTCAACGGACTTAGGACAAAGCTGGAATGCGGTTAACCACCTTCAGGCAGTGTTTGATTCAGATTTAACAAAAGCAGTAAGCGTTGGTTTCTCTGCTGACGGTGTAACTGTGTTCCACGCTTCTGCAGGGATCAATCCAAAGAGAAGTACTGATGCCGGTGAAACATTCTCAGCTATCAGCATGGGCCTTGTTTCTGGAGAGGTGATTAAGTACTGGCATTCAGACAGCTCAAATGCCAACATTATGTACGCTGGTACAACTAAGGGTCTTCTGAGAACGACAAATAAAGGTACTTCATGGACGAGAGTAAACTCTGAAGAAGCTGTTGGTACTTTCATCGATCACGGTACAAACGGAAAAGTTTATCACGCGACAAAAACGAAAGTTCTTGTTTCAAATGATGATGGTTTAACTTTCTCTACTTACTACGCTCCAGCAGCAGGATCTGTAAGACTGTTTGCCGGTGGATCAGATGCCAGCGGTGTAACTCTTGCGGTTTCAGATTCTGACGGTGCTAGTGCTTGTTCATGGGCAGCTCCATACACTAGTGATTGGGGACAAACGTCTATCGACCAAACGTATGCGGCCTGTGGATATGTATGGACTTCTAAAAACGGTGGAGCTTTCACTAAAAACTCCCAGGCTGTTGGTGATCATTTAAAAATGGCAGAAAATGATTCGACTACCATTTATACGACTGGTGGTAGAGCATGGATCCGTCAGTACGGTACAAAAGTTCACGTCTCTCGAGACAAAGGTCAGACTTGGGGTCTAAAACTCAACCAAATCAACTACGATGTTGTTCCGTACGCTCCATGGCCGAAAGAAAAACTTGAGTGGTCTGCCGTTGCTCTTGATGTTGGGTGGTGGGACTCTGGATATGAAAGTTTCGCAATCAATCAGAAAAACTCTGCGGTGGTTGCTGGCTCTGGATACTTCTTCCTGCACTCTTCATTGAATGCTGGGGAAAACTGGCTAGCTCCTTTCACTAAATACGCTGACAGCGGGACTCCGACTGCAGGTAAGAAATGGATTACAAGAGGACTTGAAGTTATTTCTGTCTACAGAACTAAATTCCACCCGACGAACTCGAATCTTCTATACGGAGCTTCAGCTGATATCGGTGGTGTTATCTCTGAAGACCGCGGCGCAAGCTTTAGAGTTCCTGCTCACCAGTACAACAGCTTCTATGACTACGCTTTCGACCCAGCTGATGACTTAGTTGTTTACGCTGCTGCTGGATCTCTACATGACTTCCCGAACGAGTGGCATGCTAACGCAGTTACGGCCAACGGTGGAGTTTATAAATCTACAAACAGAGGGAGAAGCTGGACAAGATTAACTCCAGTGGATGCTAACTACAATCGTCAGTTCCTATCTGTTGGTTACGATGCAAGAAATGATGTGATCTACGCTGGTTCTCAAGAAGTTGGTATCGCAGTGTCGAGAAATGACGGTGCAAGCTGGTCTTACATGAACGCAGGATTACCTGCTGGTAACAAGATCATCCCTCAGATCGAAGTTGATCCGAACACTGGTAACGTTTACGCTATTTTAACAGGGGACGCTCCAACGTTCTCTAACCAGCCATACACAGGAGTTTATTTCCTTGATGTGGCCAATGGTTCGACGACATGGAAACTTTTAAGAGGAACTGTTAACTATCCTAAAGATGCTGATGCTGGATACAAGTTGTGGTACTACCCTACTGCATTCGCCATTGATTTCAATAATCCAAGCACAATCTGGATGGTTGATTACGAAAATAAAGGAAACTGGTTAATGACTGGTGCATGGAAAACAACTGATGGTGGTGCTACTTGGAGCAGAATGAAACAAGTGACACACGCTACAGATATTAAAATTGACCCAAGAAACCCTGACCAGGTTCACGTTTCAGGTTACTACGACCTGACTGGTAATTGGGGTAACGGTGGTATGCTTTACACGAAAGACGGTGGAGCTACATGGGGCAAAAACGCTGCTCCTCCTCTACAAAGAAACGCGAGAAGCGTGACTTTGGATCCAAACGATGCAAGTAAGATTTACTACTCTTACTTCGGAGGCGGGATCCTTCACGGAGCAAACCCTGCGAAGTAGTTCAAAACGACGCTTTAATCGGGCCACCTTCGGGTGGCCCTTTTTATTTTCTGCCTTGCTTTAATTCTTGGACAGCATTTTGCAAACGATTTCCCGAGGCTTTTTAAAAATGGCGGAGGAAATTTTATGTCCAATCACGGTGAAAGTGTTTCAGTCTGGTTTAAGAGTACTAAAATGCCCGAAAGAATTCCCCTGAAGGAAGACTTCCGCACTGATGTTTGCATCATTGGTGGAGGAATCGCCGGGCTTACTACCGCCTATCTATTGCTAAAAGAAGGGAAACAAGTTTGCGTTCTTGAATCCCAGGAACTCGCCAGTGGACAAAGCGGAAGAACTACCGCCCACTTTGTAAATGCCCTTGATGATCGCTTTTTTAATCTTGAACGCTATCACGGTGAAGATGGCCTGAAGATCGCCATTCAAAGCCATAGCGAGGCCATGCGAAAAGTTGAACAGATCGTCAGAGCAGAAGGCATTGATTGTGACATGGAACATGTCAGTGGCTATCTTTTTGCTAAAGACGACCCTAGAGAAGATGTTCTACAAAGAGAACTCGAAGCCGCCCATCGTGGAGGACTTATCAATGTAGAATACCTCCCTCAGTCCCCTACCGGACTCAGCGTAGGCGCTTGTCTTCATTTTCCCCGTCAGTTAAAACTTCATCCACTAAAATACCTCAGCGCCTTAACTCAAATCATCCTTCGAAACGGCGGGCAGATATTCACCAACACTCATGTGACAGAAGTCACCGGCGGAGAAAACGCCACGGTCAAAACCCAGGACAACTGCCTGGTTTACTGCAGCTCAATTGTAGTTGCAACCAACACACCGATCAATGATACTTTTGCGATTCATACCAAACAAGCACCTTACCGCACTTATGTGCTGGGATTAAAGATTCCCAAAAATGCCTATAAAAATGTTTTAATGTGGGACACGCTTACCCCTTATCACTACATTCGCATTGAAAGAGGAGAAACTCATGATCTTTTAATTGTAGGTGGTGAGGATCACAAAACAGGGCAAAACAGTGATCCCAATCTTTGTTATGAACGACTGGAGACGTGGACGAAAAAGCATTTTCCACTTGCAGGAAATGCACTTTATCGCTGGTCAGGTCAGGTGATGGAACCGGTTGATGGTCT
>JBEIPI010000030.1:0-30378 GCA_040377165.1 Bacteriovorax sp. | reverse complement strand
GTATCGATAACCGCAATCTTGATCATCTGATCGCCTGTCGCACCTTTTGTGATGTCCCATGCTTTCATGACATTGATATCCTCTCCGGCCACGCCAGAAGAGAAGATCCCACCATTTTTACCAGTGTTAGAAAGCCCCCATTGCTTAGAGAAAGAAGCGTCTTTTGGAGCTTCAGCTTTTACACTCTCGACAGTAATAATGTAGTTTGGCTCGATGTATTCGATTTCCGGGTTGTTTGCCAGGGCCTGCATTGCTTTATCTGAAAGACCTTTATTTGTCTCTAGACGAGCGAATGTACCAAATGATGTGTTAGCTGTTCTGGTGACTTGTCCGTATTGAGAAACGGCCTTAGAAGACAAAAAGTTCGAGCCGCTTTTTACTTTAACAATGTATCCGTTGTATGGAGTTGCGAAAGCTGGAAAAGTTGCAAAAAGAGAGATGAGTGAAACGCATAGAAGTTTCGAGTTCATATAATCATCCTTGATTTATGTTTGTAGGTTAATGGTCGCAATTTTTGAAACTGATTAGCAACCAAAAGCTTGTCTGATGCAAGTTTTTGTTAGCCTATGTAAAAAATTTGACAGTTATTCTTTTATTGGCCGAGTGTTAAGATCGGCCAATAAAACTAAAGCTCACACTTTTTTGAGATAGAAAGTGCTTTTGAAGCTGGTGTGCGTTTGAAATTCAAAGTGACTTTGGGCTCAGTTGAAAATGAGATGAACTCTACTTGAGATAAAATCCAATCCTTCTCTTTTCCTTTTGCCTGAACATAAGTGAATCCACCGGAAACAAAATTATCCTCTTCCAGGTAAAGCGTTTCTGTTCCTGAGCGGGCCCCGGCAATTGAAAGTTTTAAGGCATCAGGAGTGAAAACGAAATCCGTCTTCTCACCATTGAGCGTATCACTGAAGCGGCATTCGTACTCTTTTGAGGCCACCACTCTTTCTTTATATTGAGGTGATGAACACCCACTTAAAGCAGCGATAACTACTAGATTTGCCAGAATAAAAATTTTTTTCACGCCAAACTCCTTAAAAAGACTTGAAAGCTTATCGAATACCCGAGCCTTAAACTTTAGTATTTTTCTTAATCTGCCGATAAATATTCTGCATTTTGTTTATTTTACACCTATTAGGGGGCCTTTAGTGGGTACGAATATGAAGTTAAAATCTTTTGTTTTCATTCTTTTATTCTCGCTCTTTAGCACCGCCAGGGCCGATGACTGCTTCCAGATCATTAAGGGCATGCTCACGGGTATGGACGCTCAGGTCGCTAAAACGATCGACCTCGACGGCCACCTTAACCACCGCAACTTTATCGCTCAGTTTGCTAAGAAGAACGGTGTCCCCGTCTTCATAAAACAAAATGACCACGGCGTGGATGTGCCGGTCATTTTATTAAATGCGACGACAGGCCCAAAACTCAAAGGTCTTCTAGATAATAGTTTCGGGACTCAGGTCGCTCTTCAGAAAGAATGGAAGAATGACCACGGTCTGCTGCGCGCTGGAAACTATATCATCGACCTGGACTCTCCAGGGGCCCGTGGTTATGGAGAAATTGAAGAAACCGGTCTGGCGTGGAAAGATGTTCAGGCATATCTTCCAAGAAGAAAATTTGGTTCATCACCAACTCTAGAGGTGGCCTATCTTTTAACCCCATCAGAAAAAAGCATCATCGATTATTACCAGAAAGTCAGAAGGGCCGCGATCTTCAGAGTTAAATTCACCTTCGGTGGTTTTGACGGGCCGGAGTATCCAAACCTTTTAAAAGGTGGTGGCGAACACTGTTTCATTTTCTGTAAGGCGCAAGCTGTTTACTCACATGTTTCGGAAATCAAGTCACGCTTAAGTGCTCTGGGAGTGAAAAACCCTGACGCCTTTATTACGGAACCAAAAGTAAAAAATGCTCTGCTTAAGATTCAGGATGCCATTAACCAAACTGATCCGAATAAACTGCATTCTGGATTGCTGAATACTAATGGCATTCTTGCTCTCTTAGACGATGCTTACCCTGATGGAATAACATCTAATCAAAAGAAACTGGAGTTCATCAACTGGCTGGTCTCGTATGACAGCTCAAAAAAATACGGCGATACACTGAATCAGCTTGGGGTTACCGGCGATTACGGTGTGGGTGACGCCATCAACAAGCGCGCAAGCGTGATCTTCGTTTATGATGAAGGCGCCAATGCGGCCGATTTTAACAACGCAAACTATAGCAACTTCGGTAAGTTCGTAAACTGGCCGACAACAAAACAATACCCGGTGAACTAGAATATGAAAAACAAACTCAACACATTATTCTTTTTACTCGCACTTTTACTCTCGTTTAACACTTATGCCGATCCGTGTACGGACCTGGTAAATTCGTTAATCGCCAAACAGAACAACCCCGGAATGGAAAAAACCGGTGAACTGGTTGGAAGACTCAAGAGTTTTGCCGATGCCAATCAACTTCCCTATCAGATCCTTGAGGTAGGGCCGCTTGAAAGGCGAGTCCAGAAATTTTTCGTCGCCATTGATATGAACGACCAGGCGATGGTAGAAAAATACTTAAAAGAGTTCAACCTGGAAGACGATGCCAAACCAACACTCGCCCTTGAGTTTGGTTTTGAAGTCGTCAACCAATACGTCTCAGGGGTTCTTAGAACTTCTCCCAATCCAAAGGCGGAAATTTATCGCTGGGGTAAAAAAGATTTAACCCGCGATGTATGGGCGCAGGAGTGGATGATCAAAGGAGGATTTAACCGCTATCCGGAAAGAGAGCACAACCCGATCTGGGGTTACTCTCACCTTATTCAACTAAAACCTGATGAAGCAAAAAACGTTAAACACTTCCTGGCCAATCCGACAGAGCGCGGTCCATGTAAATCAGACAACTGCGTGGCGTGGACAGCGAGTATCGAGTTAGGGAATACAAAAACTGGTGCCACTGATGAAGAAAGAAAATACCTCTTCAATGAATTAGGGGTTTCGAGATCAAGTGCCCACTATGAAATCGGACGACGCTTAATGCACGCTGCGAGTGAGCGCCACTCAGGAGTAGTCGTATTCGTTAATGGTCAGGCAGGAAAGGATGCTTTCACAAAAAGTTTGGCGAAATATCTTCCACCTGAACCGCAAATTCCTTATACCAACATCATCAAAGGTCTGGGGCACGATCCTAATGGGGACTTGATGAAAGCCGTAGCTCTTATACCGGATGGAGGCAAGGTCTTCTTCCCGATCGCGGCCGGAGCTTCTCCAGAAGCGATGAGTGCGCTTATCCAGGCCGCACCTAAATTGAAAAAGGGATTTGAAGTTTCGCTCTTAGTTAACGGTATAAATGAATCAACACTAAGAAAAGGGGCCGAGCTGGTTGATGGAAAAATCAGATTTAAATCTCTATTCGTCGGAAGCAACATGAGGAAGCTTCACGGCGAGGGGTACGTAAAATATGTTCCAGGTTACTTAAGTGACTTCCCTCGATTCATGAAAGACCCGACAATGAAAGACTTTAAGTATGATGCCATCGTCGTGCGTGTCTCTCCTGCGGACGCCGACGGGAATCATTCGCTTGGGCCAAACCACGATATGATCCATGCGATCCTCGAAGGAAACCCAAATGTAAAAATCATTGCAGAGATCAATGAGAACGTTCCTTTCACTACAGGTGACAACGTTATTCATAAAAGTAAGATTGCCGGAAGCTTTAAGAGTAAATCCGAACTGGCCGGCCCTCCGGTTGTTCCATTCACCAATGTTGAAAAACTGATCGGTGAAAATTTAGGTCAACTGATCGATAACGGGGCGACTCTGCAAATAGGTATCGGTAACATCTTCGGTGGACTTCCAAACGGGCTTAAGACCGCGGGTAAAAAAGACCTGAGTATTTCTACCGAGATGTTTGGTGACGCTTTAAAGAATATTATGGAGCTGGGAATCGCTAAAAAAGCAGAGACCGGTTTTGCTTACGGTTCTAACGATCTTTACAAATGGCTGCACAAAAACAAAGCGGTGAATTTTGTTTCTACAGAATATGTAAACTCCCCTGCGAATATTCAGAACACTGAAAAATTTCATGCTGTAAACACTGCCCTTCAGGTTCGTCTGACTGGTGAAGTTAATGCTGAGTTTGGTCCGGAAGGACGCTTGAGTTCTCCCGGTGGACAGGTCGAATTCATGTCCGGAGCGGCCAGAAGTAAAGGCGGTAAATCGATCATTGCCATCAGGTCTACTGCTAAAAATGGCGAAATGTCATCGATTGTTCTTGATCTTTACAATGGGAACGTGACAACTCCTTCGGAGAGCGTTCACTACGTCGTCACTGAATACGGGACAGCAGTACTAAAAGGAAAAACCTCAAATGAGCGAGCGGTGGCCTTAATCAACGTGGCCCACCCTAAATTCAGAGAGGCCTTAAAAAACGAAGCGATTGAAAAACACCTGATCTCCCCGGCCGACGCCAATGACATCATCCTTGATGCACCGGTAGTCGCGGACTTTATAGTTCAGCCAAAAATCAATCGTGCGATCGCCAGCGAGGAAGAGGGATTCTTTGCCAGAATCTGGAATGCGATCAACATTAACTTCTTCCATGTTTTTAAAATGTACGCTCGATAATTGTTTTAGCTCTTAAGCGGCTCGCTATGCACAAGCTTAACGAGTCGCTTACTGTCTCCAGACAGCACTTGCCCAGGTAAACCCTGAACCAAAAGCGGCACTCGCCACCAGCATTCCTTTTTTAAGCACGCCAGCTTTAATCGCATCATCCATCCCTAGTGGGATAGTAGCAGCGGTAGTGTTCCCGTATTTCTGGATTGTATTAAAGACTTTTGACTCCGGGATGTTCAACATCTCGGCGACTTTAGAATTAATTCTCAAATTCGCCTGGTGAAATAAAAACACATCCACTTCATCCAGGCTCACACCCGCCTCTTTACATGAATGCACTAAGCACTCCGCCATTCTTTTTGTGGCGTGAACGAAAACAGTCTTACCATTCATTTGTGGGTAGTGGGCACCTTCCTCCAGCATTTGATGATTGATACGCTCTTTGCCAAGTGCGTTCCCCGGTGCGGGAATCCAAAGCTCCTTGGCAAAAGCACCATCGGCGTAGAGATGAGTGGTCATAATGCGTGAATCAGTTTTTTCATTAGTTAATTCTTTTCTTGAAACCACACAAGCTCCGGCGCCATCACCGAATAAAACAGCGACGTTTCTTCCATTAGGGGTTTTATCTAACCCCTTAGAGTGAACTTCTGCACCTACTACCAGAATGTTTTTATGTGTTCCGCTTAAAATAAATTTATCCGCGATTGAAAGACCATAGATAAAACCCGTACATTGCTGACGGATATCTAAAACTGCAATCTCCGGCAGATCAAGTTTCGCCTGAAGAAAACATCCTGTTCCCGGGAAGTCGTGATCCGGGCTCAGCGTGGCGAAGATAATCATGTCGATATCTTTTTTTTCCAGTCCTGCATTTTTAATCGCAATCAATGAAGCATTCAGTGCAAGATCAGAAGTCGACACACTTTCATCTACCCAGCGGCGTTCAACAATCCCCGTTCTCTGCTGGATCCAGTCGTCAGTTGTGTCCATCATTTTTTCCAGGTCAAAGTTGGTAAAAACTTTTGGTGGAACATAAGAACCGACACCTGTGATTTCACTTCTATACTTCATGCAATTACCTCTTGATTTGTTAATTCCCTTTATTCTAATCAAATCCTGAAAATATACAAACAATTCTCTGACATATTGACTCCAGTACATATACCGGAGCGCTTTTCTCCAATGAAAAAAGGTTGCCAGAATGCTCATGTATTATGACAATAAAAATACATTATTTATCGAGCAAATCAGTCTAAATACTTTTAAAAGGATGTAGAAATATGAAGACGATGCTAGCGTTCAGTCTGCTATTTACAGCACTAGAAGCCTTCGCCTCTCTGACATACTACCCGGAATCCACTCTGGCGAAATTCGGCGACCAAAAAACTTCACCGGCCGAACTCAGAGAAGAAATATTCAATCTCTCGGACAAAATTCATATCCTCACGGAAGGCGGACACGACACTCTTTCAGAGAGCTGCCCAGTGGATGCCGAATGCATCGGCCAGAGAAAAAACCTCACTTACGATGAAGCAAGAAGAATTATGTTCGGTGAATTGTTCCTGGAATCTCATGGAAACAATAAATACTCAGTAAAGGAAGTTTACTGCAATATCACAATTGATCAGTCTCAGGGTGTCGGCCCTAACCGCATTCCCAATCCGAATTTCGTCAATTGTGAGCACACGTGGCCTCAGAGTAAATTCTCAAAACAATTTCCTTCCGAGCTTCAGAAATCAGACCTTCACCATCTTTTTCCATCAGACATGAAAGCAAACTCTACCCGCAATAATTTTCCTTTTGGTGAAGTGGATGGAAAAATAACCCACAATAATTGTCATGATTCTAAAATCGGAAACGCCATTGGGACAGAGATCAGGTCTTTTGAGCCGCCGGTTGAACATAAAGGAAATGTGGCCCGTGCCATTTATTATTTTTCAACCCGGTATAAAATGAAGATAGATGCCACCCAGGCAAAATACTTGAAGAAATGGAACAGCGAAGATCCTGTGGATGAAGAAGAAATTATCCGCAATGATAAAATTATGAAGCAACAAGGTAACCGCAACCCTTTTATCGATCACCCGGAACTCATTAATCGTTTGTAAAATTTATGAAACACCTAAGATATCTTTTCCTAACCCTGGCCGTAGGCTGCTCAACCAACGAAGAAGCCCCAGCTGTAAAAACTTATTCAGAAGAAACCAACCGCGCCTTTTTACAAATTGAGCGTGGTGATTCTTATTACATGAAAAAACCTCTGGCAAGAACTGCGCCTGTTCCTCAAGTTGCGAGTCCTGCTCCACGCGCGCGCACATATGAACGCTCTCAACCAAAACCGCAGGAAACGATCGTTAAACCGGCGACACGCGAAGAAATTGTGATTGATGAGAAAATCAATTATCAGGAACCTGCCTCATCCAAATCGATCACCAGTCTTATTCCTCCATCCGAACCAAAAAAGAAAAAACCTTCCAAAGTCCCTCAAATGGATGAGCGCTTAATCGAAATCAATCAAAATCTTGCCTTCTACTGCATGAAGCACAGAAAAGACTCGCGCTTTGGCGACAGCGAGGAAAAATGCATGGACTTCGTCACCCAATCATTGAATGACTGCCAAAAAATCCACAAGACTCCGGATAAAAAACTTCTGGGGTGTATTCAAACAAAACTAAAACGCAGGTAAAAATAAAATGGAACAACTTGATCTAGAGTATACATTCACCAGTGAGAGCCGGGCCTTCTGTCCAGATTGCGACTTCCTGAAGTCCAGATGCCTCTGCTCTACCTTAAAAGTCATCCCCAACAATGTCCACCTGATCGTGCTTCAGCACCCGACAGAGAGCAAACACCCACTCAACACTGTCCGTATCATGAAAAAAAGTTTTAAAGAGATCACTGTCATGGTGGGAGAGGATTTTACCAGCGATTTAAAACTCAATACACTTATCTGTGACCCGAAAAATGAGTGCGCTCTTCTCTACCCGCATACTACTTCTGAAATCCTGGATGAGAAAAACAAGAGACCCATCACTCACCTGCTGATGATCGACGGGACGTGGAGAAAAGCAAAGAAGATTTTTCTGCTTTCAAAAAACCTGCAGGCCCTGCCTGCCATCAGACTTAACCCTGAAGAAAAATCAGAATACAGAATAAGAAAATCACCGACAGAAAGTGCGCTCTCAACATTGGAAGCTTCAGTGGAAGCCCTGAGAATTCTCGAACCAAATCTCGACACTGCCCCAGCGATCACTTCATTTCACAAAATGATCGATTTTCAGATTCAGAAAATGGGCCGCGTGGTTTATCAAACTAATTATTTGGACAAAAAAAAGGACAGCTAAAGCTGTCCTTTTTCTATATTTAAAAATACTCTTTCAAATTACTTTGCAAGGTAAGACTTACACCATCCACAGTTAGTAACATACTTCATTCCGAGCATTGTACATGGGGCGTATCCACCTTCTGCTTTTTTGTCGTTGTAGTATTTACAGTTCCCGCAGTTTTGCCCTGGTTTGTGTTTTGGATTTTTTGAAGCTTTTCCGTCTTCAATGTAATCCAAACTCTTTGCCATTCCCTCTCCAGCTTTTGCCACTTGCTTTCCAGCAGGTGCAGTCGCAGGACAAGCAGCAGCTTCGGCCTTCACACCTCTAAGTGCAAAAGGAACGATTGCGGCAGCAGTTAGTGCCATTCTAAAAAACGAGCGACGATCCAGACTCTTGTCTTCCATATATTTCTCCATAGAGGTTTCTATAATGAGGTCATCTTAACATGTGTTCTCAAAGCAGTACACTGATACAGATCATGAAATGCCAATCATTTTAGTTACTTAGGGTCAAACAAATGTTTTGGCTCTCAAACGAAAAAGTGCGTTATAAAGCTTTAAAAAGCATGGCATCTCTGATATTAAAAGGCCTACCTTTTTAAGGATCATAATAGCTATGGAAAACGTTACGCCTATCGAGCCAAACGAATATTATTTCGAGAGCACTCAGGACATTCTGATTGAAGTTTTCCCAAGCTACGTCCCAGAAAGATCTTCTCCTGAACACAATCAATATTTCTACTCTTATAAAATCGTCATCACCAACAATAGTGATGTCGCTTGTCGCGTTATCCACCGCCACTGGAAAATCAAAGACGGCAATGGAAAAACCTACGACGTCCAGGGCTCAGGTGTGGTTGGCGAGCAACCAATGCTTAAACCTGGTGAACACTATGAGTACACCAGCTTCTGCCCGCTTCATTCACCATATGGCAATATGCGTGGAAAATACCAGATGATCGATGAATTCGGAAACCGCTTCTGGGTGACAGTCCCCGTGTTCTTTTTCAGACCTCCAAAAGAATTAATGGCGTCTGAGACACCTATTGTTCAATAAAAACTTTTCAAGTCATTAAAACATTCGTTACCATAAATAGTCTCAGTTTATTAATGGAGAATATTTATGAATCGTTTTTTGATTTTAATCGCATTAGTTACATCGCTTTTTTCATCAACAGTCATGGCCCTGGATTTAGATGGCGTTAAAAAGGCCGGAAAACTTAGAGTGGCCGTCGATACAACTTATCCACCAATGGAATTTGAAGACACTACTGGAAAGATCATTGGCCTGGACGTTGACCTGGCCCGCGAATTGGCGAAGGTTTTAAAAGTTGAGGCAGAATTCATCGTTATGCCATGGGATGGAATCCTTGCAGGACTTCAATCAAACCGTTACGACATCATCATGTCATCAATGAACGTGACTCCTGAGAGAGCGGCACAAGTTAACTTCGTTCCTTATATCTCAATGGGACAGGTTTTTGTTGTAAAACAAAAAGCGCCAATGGTTACTAAAGATACTGACCTGGCAGGAAAAACTGTCGCGGTTCAGGTTGATACCACTTCTTTCACCGCTGTTGAAGCTATCAAAAAAGGCGGCGTGAAAATCAAAGCGATCAAAACATTCCCGGGAGCAACTGAAACTTTCAGCGCGCTTAAGGCAAACCAGGCCGACGTTATCGTAACTGATGAAGCTGTTGGCAGATACTACACTGGTCTTGATGCAAAGACGTTCGTGGTTTCTGGAAATGCGATCAAACCTGAGCCGATCGGAATCGCCGTTAGAAAATCAGACGCGAAACTTTTTAAGGCGCTTGAAGAAGCGGTTAAAACAATTAAAGCAAACGGAACTTACGCCAGAATTTACAAACAATGGCTGAAAGCTGATCCGGCGCTTTAATTAGATGGAATACGAATTAGGATTTTGGGCCTTCTCTAAAGCAATCATCCTTCCCAGACTCTGGGAAGGATTGAGTATCACTCTCAAGCTTACTATCATTAGTGGTTTTTTCGGGTTAATTCTCGGGATGCTTCTGGCGCTCATGAGACTTTCATCTTTTAAGATCCTAAGCTGGTTTTCGCTCGGGTATGTGACACTCTTTAGAGGAACTCCGCTCTTGCTGCAAATCCTGTTCATCTATTTTGCTCTTCCCACAATTTTTTCCACTTACAATATTGATATGGTGATCGACTCTTTCCCTGCTGGGATTTTGGCGCTTTCACTCAATTGCGCGGCTTACCTGGCGGAAATTTTCCGCGCGGGAATTCTCTCTATCCCGAAAGGCCAGACAGAAGCGGCACGTGCGCTCGGGCTTTCAGGTCATCAGACAATGTACAAAGTTATTATCCCCCAAACTTACCGCAGGATAATTCCTCCAGTCGTCAACGAGCTTTCAGCGCTGACCAAAGAGACATCGCTGGTGTCGGTTATTTCATTGGGAGAACTTCTCTACGTCACTCAAAGAGTGGGCGCAAAATACCTGCGCGTCTGGGAAGTTTATATCTGGGCTGCGCTTGGTTACTTAATCATTGTTATGGTTTTAAGTTTCATCGCCGCAAAAGTTGAAAAACGCCTGATGCAGAAAGGAGGCGTGTGATGAAATCTAATGAAGTGATTTTAAAAATCTCCCACCTCTCTAAAAAATTCGGCGATAATGAGGTCTTAAAAGACATCTCGACAGAAATTACCAAAGGTGAAGTCGTGGTGATCATCGGGCCTTCCGGCTCGGGAAAATCAACTTTCCTGCGCTGCCTGAATTACCTGGAACTTCCAACCAGCGGTGAGATTAATTTCAAAGGCCAGATCCTGGCGCACACAACTAAGGAACATATACTTGATATTTACCGCTCTAAAATCGGGATGGTATTTCAAAGCTTTAATCTTTTCCCTCACCTTACCGTGCTGGAAAACATCACACTCGCCCCGCTCAATGTTTTGAAAGTCAGCAAAGAGGAAGCGTATAACCGCGCAACCTTGCTTTTAAAAAATGTCGGGCTTTCTGAAAAAATCAACGCCTACCCAAGAGATCTTTCAGGTGGACAACAGCAACGTGTGGCCATTGCGCGCGCACTTGCCATGCAACCGGACGTAATGCTTTTTGATGAGGCCACCAGTGCTCTTGACCCGGAACTGGTTGGTGAAGTTCTAAAAGTTATGAAAGACCTCGCCCACACTGGAATGACCATGGTAGTGGTGACTCACGAAATGGACTTCGCTCGCGAAGTCTCCGACCGAGTTATTTTCATGGATAAAGGGCTAATAGTTGAGCAGGGAACTCCGGATGAGTTATTTGGCTCTCCCAAAGAGAAAAGAACCATCGATTTCCTAAAAAAACTCTAGAGAACCCCCTCCGAAAGTCTTAATTTTTTTCCTAGCTAACCGTTACGGTAGCTATGAAAACAAAACTTGTCGCAGCAACTGTGCTCTTTTCCATTTTCGTTTCAAGTAACGCCAGCGCCATGGGCTCTAAACGACCAACGCCGGCACCTGCACCAGTTCCCGCTCCGACACCTACTCCTCCGGCCCCTCCAGTTACTCCTCCTAACACTTCAACTAAACCGACACTTGATTTCGGTGACGCTTTATCGAGTGATGAATACCTGAACACTTCGGCGGAAATCGGCCCGCAGGTCGATGACTCGCAAAATGATAATGAATTAGTGGGAAGCGAGAGATTGATCGTCAACAACGATTCAGTTGACCAGTGCTTTAAAGAAAGCGAAGGTCACCAGTATTTTGCGGACCAGATCAGCTATTACGCTCAGGAAATGATGAGCGATGTACCGGCGAAAGTAGGCTTCATTGGAAGCTCTTACGGAACAAGCTCTAACGATAACAATTATTTTCCCACCTCACTTATCCGCCACCCACTTTGTTTATCGACCTCGTCAACTCTTTCATCAACAATGAATAAAGTCCCGGGTCAGGCGACAATTGACAAATTAAACCGCTTTGCGAGTGAAGTGAACTCTCTTCGCCAGGATGTTTTAAACGGCGACCAAAACGCGAAAAAAGAATTGTTGAGTACATGGACCAGAATGTTCTCATGCCTGGCCTACGCTGAATCACTAAGCACGGCCGATACATCAAGTTCAAACAATGTGGCAAACAAAGTGGCGCCAGCTAATTACAGAAAACCAGCTGGTGTTAAGTTTTACGAAGACCCGGCCCAAGACGCCGCTTCAAGACTCAATATCGGGATGTTTCAGTTCACTCCAAACAGCTCAGGCAATATCCAGCCATGCATCCGCGCCTGGAACGCGCTTCACGCTGATAAAAGCTCATGCCAGATCAACCAGAAGGCCGCGCAGCCAGAGTTAATCAGAATTTTGGGAAGTTCATTGCAAAGTTTTAATGCTTTCTGCGGGATTCATAAGCTGGTTCAGACTTTCGCCATTCAGGCCAATACAACAAAAACCAGCGCCACTCACCCATCGAATGTTGTGAATGGAAAACTAAGGCCATTCGAGCAAAGATGTGTGACTCCTCACTTTCAAGCGGGCAGGGCCTACAATCATTTCGGGCCGTTTCAGAATTCGACTGGAAGTAACCTCGACAAGCTCTTTACTTGCACTCTGAACAGTCGCTAGAATGAGTGTGCTCATGGGCCCCCGGGTGGATCTCATGAAACATTTTATCTAACGTGCGCTTCATCTGCGCCTTGAATTTTATATCGTGATACTCCATCACATGCGCGCGGAGCTTCTGAGCTTCAAGTTCACTGTCGCTGATCACACTATCAAGTGCCTTTTTGATTTCAGTTTTATCGAATCTCTCGACATAACCCACTCCCACTCCCGAAAGCCATTTAGAAAGCGGCTTTGCCAGGACAACTGGTCTTCCGGTCGCAAGAGTCCCAAGAGCAAGGCCCGGGAAATCTTCAGTGTTAAAAGTCACTAACGCTTTAGAAGAGGCCAGCACTGGTGCATGCTCTCCGCTGCAACGGTTTCCAAAAAAAGTGTTCTCCGGAAAATTTCCTTTTAGTGATGCGAGGTGATTGTCTTCACCGATAAATTGAAAAGCATAGTTCCACTCTTTCATCCAGGTGATCAATTCCCCCGCTTCTTTCACATTGATCCCTTTTGCTTCGATCAGGAAAAAATGATGTTTAAACATATCTTTTGGGAATAAAGCGTAGTCCGAAACCCTGAATGGCGGCGGCATCACTTCTGATTTTTTCAATCCATGAAGTGTCTTTAATAAATCCTCTCTCGATGTCAGGACATAATCCGCCTGCGCCAATGTCTTCTTCACCCATGAATTAACAAAAGGGGAAAAAATTTTCTGCATAAAACTTTTGCTGATTTTGCTTTCTAAATCCAGGTCGTAAAGATAAGTCACAAGTTTTGTGGTCTTACATTTAGCGATCCCCTGCGAGAAACCTTTAGAGATATTGATGATTAAATCGTATTCACAGGAAACAAACAGGTTTTTTGCCAGCGAAGGAATCTTGTTTGAGTGCTGGTAGAACTCCTCTTCCGTGCTGACAATGTTGCTCAAAAACGTCGATCTGATCGCCCTTTGCTCAATATGGCCCAGGATCGCGCCTTTTTTGTGTGCGAAACAATAAATCGTGGCTTCAGGAAAAATCTCGCAGAGATTCTCGATGATTTCCACATAATGGCTTCTGCCTAATAAATAGTCACAAGTGATTGCTACTTTCATAATAAAGTTTTGAAATACTCCGCAGTCGCTCTTACACCGTCTTCAAATTTCACCATTGGTTTGTAGTCTGAAATTTTCTGCAGTTTATCGATGTTAGGTCTTCTTCTCTTCGGGTCATCTTTTGGCAGTGGAAGATATTTAATTTTAGATTTGCTTCCCAGGATCTTAATCACCAGCTCAGCAGTCTCCTTCACCGTGTACTCATCCGGATTACCGCAGTTAAATGGCGTGACATCATCACTCATTAAAACATTGTGAATTGCCTGAACCAAATCTGTTGAGTAACAGAATGAACGCGTTTGAGACCCGTCTCCATAAACTGTTAAGTCATCGCCTTTCATCGCCTGAGTGATGAAGTTCGGGATTACTCTTCCATCATTAGGACGCATGCGCGGTCCATAGGTGTTGAAGATTCTCACGATTCTGGTGTCGACTTTGTATTTAGTGTGAAAGCTCATAGTCAGAGCTTCAGCGAAACGCTTCGATTCATCGTAACAAGCGCGTGGTCCGATTGGGTTAACGTGTCCGACATAATCCTCTGTCTGAGGGTGAATTTCCGGGTCCCCATAAACTTCCGAAGTTGAAGCTTCAAGAAAGCGCGCGCCTTTGTCTTTTGAAAGCTCCAGAAGTTTCAGCGTCCCTTCCGAGTTCACACGCATGATCTCAAGCGGAATCAAACCAAAATCAATCGGAGAGGCCGGTGAGGCCATCGAAAGGACATAATCAATCTTCTGATTTTTGAAATCAGGAAGAGATTCATAAATATTGTGTTTATGAAATTCGAAATTTTTACTTTTTGAAAGAAGTTCAATGTTTGATTCTGAACCGGTGATAAAATTATCAATCCCGATAACTTTAGCTCCAAGCTTTAAATAATGCTCACACAAAGTAGAAGGAACAAACCCTGCGGCCCCCGCCACCAGGACAGTTTTTCCTTCCATTGAAGTGGGAAGTACGATTTTTTTCATATGATTCTCCTAAAACTAATATTTTTTTAACTGTATCACCGTCGACGAGATCACCAGAAGGGCCGCACCGATAATCTGAATCGGTAAAAGTTTTGCCCCAAGAAAAACCCAGTTGATGACAACGGCACTAAAGGGAAAAAACATCTCTGCAAGCGCGCACGCGCGGGCCGACAGAAGTTTGAGCCCCTTGTAATAAAAATACATTCCGGCAAGACCTGAGAGCAAAACCATCAACAGGATTTTTCCATAGGTGGCCATATTCCAGTCGAGAGAAAGACCTCCGAACTGATAGTAGAGATAAAACGTCATGAACACCAGACCGAAAACAAAACGCCCGCCCATGATCTGGATCTCATCAAAACCCTGACCGGTAAGTTTCTTTCCAAAAACTGTTGAGGCACCCCAACTGACAACTGCGATCAAAGTCAAAGTGTAACCCCAGATCGCGTTCTGACTCAAAAGCGCCATAGAAAAATCCATGCCCGCAAGACCTGGCATGATATCCGGTGAAGAAATCAGGAGTCCTCCAATCAGGGCAACAAAACCCCAGAAAAGGAATTCTTTTTTGACCTTCTCACCAAGAAAAATACTGGCAAGAGTGATGGCCACCACCGGCTGCAGTTTCTGAAGCAGAATAACCAGCGAAGGGTTAATCAGCATAAAAGCTTTGGTGAAAGTCAGGGTTCCGATCGCCGATCCAAAGACACCGATCACAATGAAATAAAAAATAGTGGAAAGCTTGATGCCGCCAATTTTTTTGGCGTCCTTCAAAAGAAGTGGAATGAAAATCATTGAAAGAAAGAGGTGCTCGGTAAATACGATTCGTTCTGCGGAAACTCCGGAAAACAAAAGTGGATAGCGAACCAGTGTATCGACTGCCCATAAAAGCCCGGCCAGAACGACAAAAACAACACCTAACATTTTACGAAGCCTCTTATCCGTATTATTATCTAGTGTGTAAATTTAGATCAACGGATGCGTTCATGCAATTAAATCTTCACCAAACTCATCACGAAATTGCTGATTTTGAAGGCATTTTTAAGTACCTTACAACCACCTTTCAACAAGGCAATCAGGAAGGAATTCACCTCTTCCCCGAGCTCTTTTTGACCGGTTACCCTCTGCAGGACCTTCCACTTAAGAAAACGTTCATTGACGACTATATGTCCTTCCTCGAAGACCTCTCTGTTTGGTCAGAGCGACAATTAAAGTCCCAAAGGCCTCTTGCCCTGCTTTTCGGGGGACTTCGCTACGAATTCGATGGATTGGGATGGCCTTCGCAGATAGAAAACGTCATGTACCTGCTTTCTCCCGGAGCGAAGCTCAAGGTCATTTACACTAAACAACTGCTGCCGAATTACGATATTTACGAAGAGAAAAAGTACTTTACTCCCGGCAATCAGGCCCAGGTGTTTGAGTTTAATGGCGTTAAAATCGGCCTTTTGATTTGCGAAGACATGTGGTTTTCTCATTTGCATGAAATTGACCCTGTTGAACAACTCAAAGAGCACAAAGATCAGTGCGACCTGGTCATTAACATCAGCGCCAGCCCTTACCATCTGGGAAAAATTGAATCGCGTATCAACCGCGCCCTTGAAATCTCCCAACTGCTTAAAGCGCCTTTTGTTTACGTCAACCGTGTCGGGGCCGAAGATGAAATCATCTTCGATGGGCACAGCTTTGTTGTCGACGGAAACGAAGTCGTCAAAATGGCAGGAGGTTTTAAATCTCAAGTCCTCTCGATACCTCTGCCAACTTATAAACAACCAGAGAAACAAAATATCAGAAGCTACCACTCATCTTCCAATAGCTGGCAGACGATTTTCGCCGCCAGGCTGGATAGCTCAACTCTTTCACTAACGCCCATGGGAGACAAAGACTGCGAAGAAGTTTTAAACGCCCTTCTTCTAGGGATCCGCGATTATTCGCTGAAAAACGGGCTCAAGAAATTCACCATCGCTTTATCGGGTGGCATGGATTCTGCTTTGGTTCTGACGATTCTAAAACTTTTGCAAAAAACCATGCCGATTGAAATCGAAGCAGTGTTTATGCCCGGCTTTTTCTCAAGTTCGGTAAGCTTTGATCTTTCCTATGACCTGTGCCGAAATCTCGGAATAAAACTGACAACTATGCCGATTAAATTCATCCATTCAACCATCAAAACCGCTTACCGCGATAATTTTGGGGCTGAACTAAAAGGCTTGGCCGATGAAAACATTCAAAGTCGTCTGCGCGGGGCCCTGATTTACATGAGATCCAACGACATGAACTCGGCAGTTCTGAACACTTCCAACAAGTCTGAACTATCCGTGGGGTACTCAACTATCTACGGCGACTCCGTCGGAGCTCTTTCAGTCCTTGGGGATTTGTACAAGTCGGAGGTTTTTGAACTGGCCCGCTATATCAATGCTCACTACGGAAACCTGATTCCGGAAGATATCATCACCCGTCCTCCGAGTGCAGAACTGCGTGAAAATCAGGAAGACAGCCAGAGCCTTCCGCCCTATGAAAGGCTGGACCCGATCCTTGAGGCCCTTCTTTCATCGCGTTTTACCCCTCAAGACCTGATCAAACGCGGCCACAAGCAGGACGAAGTGCTGAAAGTTTATCAACTTTTAACAAAATCTGAGTATAAACGAAAACAATTTTGCCCTATAATAAAAGTGAAGCCAAAAAGCTTTGGTTTCGGACACCGGATCCCGATCAGCAAAAAGATTCTTTAACCAATAAAAGGAGTTCACTGTGAACAAGAAGCAATTACTGAAGTCATTCCAAGATCTGAAATCTGAAATCGAAACACTTAGAAAAAAACATGTGGTTCAAGGTTTGGTTGATAAATTTCACACTGAAAAAAAGAGCCTGGAAAAAAGAATCGAGAAAACTGTGGTTGATGAAGTGAAAAAAGCTAAAAAATTCATGAACGAGCAGAAAAAAGAATTGAATAAGATCCAGAAGAAAGTTGAGACAATCATCTCTAAGAAAAAAGCTGAAGCTAAAAAAGCGATGAAAAAAACAACGAAGAAAGTGACGAAGAAAGTTGCTAAAAAAGCTGCTAAGAAAACGACTAAAAAAGCTTCAAAATAACTATTGATGTGGGTGTCTGCTTAAACCGCAGACACCTCTTCACGATACGGCTTCCAGTTCCCCTGCCAAAGATTCATTGTCCCTGTTAACAACGCTCTTTTTTCCTTATCCACTTTTATCTGCACATAAGTAAACCTGGTCGACGCCTCCATTTGTCCTGCGTCCAAGTGCGGGATAGTGTTCCATGTTCCGGTGTTGAAATAGTATTTATTCTCAGGAAAACGCAACCACTCCTGCACATGGGTGTGCCCCATAACCACCGTGTGGATCTCCGGATGGCGTCTTAAAATCGCTTTGGCCTTTTTTCCATACAGAGGATAGATCGTAATCTGCTTTAAAATAGAAAGGGTGGTTTTAAAATTCCTGTTCTGCTTAATGTATTCATCAAAATTACTCTGCAAAAGATAGGAAATTACAATCTTCGACATCTTGATAAAAAAAGCGAAGTCGTAGAAAAAGCACCAGCGCACATAACTGGCCAGCGGTCTCACTTTATCGATATTTGGCCGGTCTTTTCTTAAGACAGGGAGAAGATTAATGCAAAAAAGTGTTCCCCATGGAAGATTCAGGATCATTTTTCCATTTGGGCCTTCCATAAAATATTTATCATTTGGTACAGTGTTGATAACTTCAAAACGGTGCCCGTGCTCAATATGAACTCCAGCGAGATTGATATCAAAACAAAACTCGATCTCTTCCCCCACATAACGCTTGAGTGCCAGCTGCGCCTCTTTAAAGGCCATTCCCGAGTCGTGGTTTCCGATAACATAGGTCACATGTTTATTAGGGATTTTAAGAAAACGGCGAAGCCCTTCGAAAAACTTCGGGTGCCCTTTGACAATGGCATCTATCGCTCTGACTGTCACTTCATCATCGACAATACTGGTGAAAACCCCGTCGACGTCAATTTGAATGAGATTAAGAATGTCGCCGTTTAAAACGAGGTGAACTTCCTCATTGGCGTACTCACCCTTAGAGTAGTAATCACAGAAATCAAAAAACTTCTCGTCCTCTAAAAAATCTTCCAGTAAATTGAGCTGGCCGTTTTTAAGAAATTTTCCTTTTCCTAAATGTAGGTCACTCAATACCAGAATGATCATTACGAATTCCCACCGGAAGCTTTATCATTATTAACTGCTTTTTTCAGGCTCGATTTAAAGACATCCTGAGTGTTAAAAACCAGTCCTCTTCCCGACTCTTTTGCCTCGTACATCATACGGTCGGCGATCGCCAGGATCTCCTGAGAGTTCACGGCGTCTGTCGGAAATTCCGCGACACCGATGGAAACACTTAGCTTGATCTGCTTTTTTTCATTTTTGATTTCTACTTCATACAGGCGGTCTTTGATAATTTGCAGAATACGCTCTCCGACGATTTTTCCTGCGGCGGCGTCTGAGTTCACCAGGATTACCACAAACTCATCACCCCCATAACGGTAGCTGATATCGCTATCGCGAAGAAGGCCTCTGATATCGCGGGCCACACTCTCCAGCAGCCTGGTCCCTACTAAGTGTCCGTATGTATCGTTTACTTTTTTGAAGTAATCAATATCTACGAAAAGCACGCAGAAAGGGTCTTTCTCTTTCTGGAATTTATCCACTAAAAGAGTTAAGTCTTTATAGAGTTTTCTCTGGTTGTAAAGTCCGGTGACATCATCAATGTGGATCAGCTCCTGAGTCTTATAAAGATCCTCGAAACGCTGAATGATTTTCAGATGACTCGTCGAAAATTGCGACAGTACTTTAAGTACATCAGTCGAGATTTCGGCCGGTGCTGAAAAAACCGCAAAATAAAACTGGCTTCTTTTATGGCCAAGATTCAGGAAATAATAGTAACAGCTCTCAACTTTCACGCTCAAACATGGAAGATGTTTAATATCCGCTTTTTTAATAAAAAGCTCATCCAGCAGTTTAGCGCTATAAAGTTGTTTGCGGTCATTTTTCCCGAGAACAGTACGGCATTTGCCGAAATCTATTTCAGGAATCTTATTGTGGATAGAGTAACCTAACAAAGGTCTGATTAAGTACTCCTTTGCCAGAAACTCTTCTATATGTGAAATTAAGTTTTTTTCATTCTCAAAAAAGGGAAATTCACTTAAAAAACTAGAAAGAGAGTTCGTCATTAATTCTTTTCCTTTTGGCGGTCATCATCTTCTTCAACATGGTCTATGTCATCTTCAAGGTTTTTGATTGAATGCCTAAGCGTCTTCATGATTTTGTTTAATCGGTCTTCAAGTTTACGTTTATCATCAAGGGATTTCTGCTCCTTTATTGAAGCATTTTCCATGTTAAATTCCAGAGCGTCAATTTTTCTTCTAAGCTCGAGAATTTTCTGATCGCGGCTTTGCACCTGAGAATCAACATCCATTGACAATAATTCCAGTTTGCTTTCCAGCTCTTTTTCCCTTTGTTTAACCTGATTGAAATCTATCCTTACTTTTTGTTCAAGCTTTTCACGGCGTGCATCTGACTGCCTTGCTCTTTCATCTGCAATTGCTTTTTTCTCTTCACTGATGGTCAGACGGTATTTTATATCCTCCAGCTCGACCATATGGCGCTTTCTTAAAATAGTGATTTCAATTTTAGCTTCATCCAGGTTGGCCTTCAAAGTCAGGTTGTCCTGTTCCAGCTCTTTTGTCTCGCTTTTTAAACTTTTGATCTGCGCCAGCAAATCTTCCCTCTCCTCGCGCAGAGTTCTGATTGTTGCATGCACTCTAACCGGGTCTTCTCCAACCGGCATTGGTTCCACTGCCACCTGGACCGGATGTGGCCTGACTATTTCTGGCATCTCCGGCATTGGGGCCTTAGTCTGAATGATTGTTTTTTCATCTTCCAGAGAAAAATCATCATTGCCGATGCCGCCGATATCGAACTCACCGGTGGTATCACTAGTCATTGCAGCAGGCCTCCCAAAAGTGCCATCATCAACGCTCCCTAACGTGAAGCCTTTGGAAGGAGTTTTCCCTCCCAAATCCAGAACGCTGTCTTCAATCTCAGCGAGATTTACCGGAGAGAGGTTACCTTCTCCCGCAATCTCCTGAACATTGATCTCTTTTGTCCCTTCGAATTTGGGCCTAAGAATATCCTTGATGGTCGATTCAATATTGGCCTTTGCCTCTTCCGTACTCATCAGGTCCGCAGAGGAGTTGGTGGTGGCAGTATTCTCGATACTAAAGTCGTCCAGGTTTGAATTGGTCAAGTGCTCCGGACTGACAATTACGGTTTTTTTAGTGGCCTCATCAAAATTAGCTTCGGCCTCTTCGGTCAAGTCCAGATTAAACCCATCCGTCTCGTCCACAGGAGGAACAGATGCGGAAGTCGTCTCGGTTTTAGTATGAGTTGGTTCCGAATCAAAATCGAAATCCAGGGCGAAATCCGTCCCCTCATCAGGTTTTGAAACAGATGCTGTTTTTTCCGTCACAGGAGGTGGGGTCTCATCATCCAATGAAAAATCCAGGTCGATTGGAGTCTGCTGCGTTCCTTCGCCTTGTTTATTTCCGCCGCTTCTTTCCATTACCATATCGTCGCCAAGCCCTGTATCAAAATCTATTCCATCGTTAAAGACGCTTGAAGTATTTTCATCAAACACTGATTCTTCTTGAATTGGCTTTTCGGTAAATACCAAATCAAATTTGCGTTGAATTTTTGCATTAACCGGATCCTCAAATCCCGCACTAATTTTCTTCGCGCTACTCATAATTATCCCTTTGGATATGTTCAATAATTATATAACTATGATACCTGTAATCTTATCGGTTGCGACTGTGGAAAATCATAGTACTAACTGCCTAGTGTTAGTTTTAGTTGATCGAATGGACGCTTTTGTCTAAAATAAAGTAAGTTTTTAGGTCTATACCTGATCGTTTTAGAGGGTTATTTAATGAAAAAATTTGTAATTAATTTTTTGTCAGTTACGTTTTTAGTCCTGTCGCCGCTGGCGACCACATACGCCCAAACCAGCGCAGATGGAACAAAAGTAATGCCCGCTCCACTTTTGATGATGGATAATTTTTTCGCTCACCACGTCCTGGTTGCGGAAAAATCAACACACTCTCTTCACTTGTTTAAAAATAGTGACAGTAAACCTGAACTGGTTCGTTCTTATCAAATGGCCACCGGAAAAAGGCCGGGGGACAAAGAAGCTGAGGGAGACTTCAGGACACCGGAAGGAATTTATAACTTTATCGATTTTTTAACTAATAAACAACTACTCGCTCAATCCGGCCCTCAAGGTGCAATCTACGGTGCGGGAGCTTTTGTTATGGATTATCCGAATCCGGTTGATAAAATCCTCAAGAAAACGGGTTCAGGAATCTGGCTGCACTCTACTAACGATGAGACAAGAATCGATAAAGGACTTGATTCCAGAGGGTGTGTAGTTACAGCAAACAATGAACTGATCGATGTTTCAAAATACCTGGAGCTTAATAAAACTCCTATCATCGTCGTTCAGGATTTAATTTACCTGAATGAAAAAACTTACGAGACACAAAGAAATGACCTGAAAAAAATGCTGGACGGATGGCTGGATGCCTGGAGAAAAAAGGACATCGAAGCTTACGCCGCTTACTACCACCCTGTTGAGTTTACTGACTCAAAAGGAAAATTTCCTCAATACAAGGCCTACAAAAAAGCAGTTTTTTCAAACCCTGGCCAACCTAAAATCGAACTTGATCATGTATCGATTCTACAAGCAAAAAATTATGCTGTAATCACATTCACCCAGAACTACCAGTCGAGCACGATCAACGATACCGGACGCAAGCTACTTTATCTTCGCCAGGACGAAGGATATAACTGGAAAATCGTCAGCGAAGTGTGGACAAAAAATGGTCTTGAAAACATCGACAAGCTGGCATTTGAACCTTCTTTAAGATTCTTCAAAGAAGGAACCCGTGAAGGAATTGAAATTAAAAAAGGCAATAACTAGTGGGTGATCAAAAAAGCGAAGAGACAAAAGACTCTGCCAAAAAAGACAGTATCTCGATCATTTACCACCAGAGAAATGATTCCCCGAAATATTTTGAGATTAAGCGCTCAAAAATCTACCTTTTTTTTATCGGTCTTCCGGCCATTACACTCATCGCTCTAATCATCGGCGCCATCGGTCTGGTTCACACCAGCCCTTTTCATTTGATGGAGAACTACCGTCAGAATAAGGAAGCTCAAAAAGAGATCTCAAATCAGGAGATGATGGAGGAGAAAATCCAAAGCTTGCTTGAGCAGAACGAAAATCTTCAAAAGGAGCTCACAGCATCTCAGGAAATCAAGTCACAGGTCCAAGACAATAACACTCAGACTACTACTCCACCGGCCAATCCGAATACTGGAGATGCGAAGTGTCCTGCTCCTGTCGCCTGCCCTGCCCCAACTGTCAGTACGACTATTAATTCAATTGGGCTTTCCACCCTTTCACTTTTTAAACCTATCCAGGGTCAAAGAGACCGCACCAGACCTGCGACATTGAATTTATCAGGATTCAAAGCACTGGTTGGCCGCGATACTGTAAACCTCCAGTTTAATATCATTCCAGCAGTCACTGACGATTCTAAAATCTCAGGACACATTATTGTCTTGATGAAAAACGAACTCGCTATCCAGGCCTATCCTTTGGGGGCATTGGGGGGAAGCGATTTCCAGATTAATTATTCGGCCGGAGAAACTTTCGCCACTCAACGCTTCAGACCGGTTGATGCCAGTTTCGTGAAGCCGAGAAAATCCGGAAATTATTCCTTCACTGTTTTTATTTTCTCACGCAGCGGAGACCTGTTGCACTTTAACACAGTCGCCTTCGCGCTTAAATTGTAGGGTTTATCATGATTCAAAACCAGACTTTCACCACCATCGGCAAACTCACAATTCTTAACGGCAATTTCAGCTTCACGGGGACCACCCACCTTTTGGGTAAACTCAGTGGTGAAATCACTATCAGCAATCCGGCCAAACTGGTACTGGAAATCGGTTCAAAAACAGACGCCATCATCAATTGTTCTGACTTGGAAATTTATGGGGAGTTCAATGGTGAGATAAAAGCAGCAGGGAATGTTACGCTCTACCCTACTGCTGTTGTAAATGGAAAAATTATTGCTAAATCGCTCGAGATCTTGCCAGGGGCCGTCGTTAATATCAACGGCCACACTGAAACAAATTAATTAAAGATACGGTTTGTAATCAACAATTTTTAGTGGCCCATATTTTTTAGTCAACGCTTTAAGTTTTGGCATGATCGACTTATCGCCTAAAACAAAAATCGTCTGTCTTTGCATCCCAAAAACATTCTGGATTTTCTTCGATACGTCCTTCGCGTTGTACTTCTGAACGGCCTCTTTGAATTCGAATAAATCAGAATAAGGTTTTCCGATATGATCCAACAGCAAAAGCTGTCCAAGGAAGGCCGGGTTGCTTTCAAATTTGAACGGATAAGCGCCGATCATCCCTTCAGAAGACTGCGCCAGGTCCTGATCGCTGATGCCCTCTTTATGAATTTTGTTAACTGTCTCATCAATGACTTCAATCAAATTATCGATCGTCTGATTCTTGGTAAAAGTGCTGATTCCTGCGCGGCCGTATTGTTTTTGTGATGAGATAAAAGAATTAATCGAGTAAGTTAACCCGCGTTTGACTCTCACTTCGCGCATAAGTTTCGAGGTAAAACCTCCGCCTAAAAAATCTGACGCCAGAGCATCCAGGTTTCTTTCACTAGTTTCATCATAGTTTAGGTAACGGCCAATTCTAAGCTGGACCTGATTGGCATCCGGAACCGGAACAAAGACGAAGTTTGTTTTTAGTGGACGCTTTTTCGGGGCCGGGATCTCGCGCACAAAATCATCTGGTGATCCTTTAAGTTTACATTCATCAATTAATACCTTCTCCATCGCCAGGGCGCTCTTTGGACCGGTCAAATAGATTCTCTTTTTTACTTTATCCAGAAAATAATCCATGCGCGCACGCAGGTTGGCCGAAGTGTAAGAATCAAAATCCTTAAGTTTTCCGCTGACCGGATAAGAGTATGGAGTTCCTGACATTGAAATCTCGCGGAACACTCTTTCTGAAAGCGCTTGAGGTGAAGCAATTAAACTCTGAAGACCTGAGCGCTCGAGGGCCAGCTCTTTTTTCACCACGTTTTCCGGATAAGTTGCAGATCGCACCAGCGAACAAATTTGAGTCATTGAAGCTTTCAAATCTTTAGTCAGACCCGAGACTGTGACCGTGCTGTACTCGTGAGTTACATCGGCGCCAAACTCAGTTCCCAGGAACTCCAACTGCTCTAAGATTTCTTTCTGCGAAAGTTTATCTGTTCCTGAGTCAAGCAAGCTGAAACTGTGCTGAGTCAGTCCGTTCTCACCTTTTGATTCACTCAAGGCCCCGTCTGCAAAATAAATTGTCAGGTCGTAAGTCGGGAAACGGGCGTCTTCAATATAAACGACATCAATACCGTTCCAGTTCAAGCGCTTGATGTTGTCTGAAATATCCGGCTGCTTATCTGCACCAAAAACATTGAGACTAAATGCCAGAGTGGCCATTACTGCTAATGATTTTTTCATTATTTACTCTCCGCTGTTTTAGGGTATTTATCCCAGGTTGAAATGAAGATTGATTTAGATTCTTCTAAAACTTCGCGGCAAGCGATCTGCACCTCATTTTCGCTGATTGAATTATAGATCTCCATTTCTTTTAGACCGTAGTTGTAGTCTCCATGCCACTTTTCGTTGCGGACAATCGTCGAGGCCACACCTGCGTTGGTTTTTAGCTGATTGTACCCCTGAGCAAGGATCTGGTTCTTAGACTTCTGCAGGCTTTGTTTACTGATCGCTTGGTCACACATGTCCTTGAAGTCCCCTTCAATTCTATTTTTAACTTCTTCAATGGTTTTTCCTTCCAACAGCTCGCCGGAAAAATAGAAGACCCCAGAATGGATCAAGTTAAAATTAGACAGGTCAATTTCAGACAGCATCGCATCGTCTGACTTAACATATTTCTGAGTCAGGTACGAGCTTCCTCCGTTAGCGAGAATCATCGCTAAAAGATCCATTACGTAAGCTTTGCGCACTCCCAGCTTCTCCCCCTGGAAGGCCATAACAAACTTAGGAACCGGATTGGTGGCGTATAGCTTATACTCCTTCCCGAATTCCGCCTGCGACTTAAAGACCTCTTCTCCAGAAGATTTCTGCTTGAGTTCTTTTAATTTATCGGAGAAAGGAATGCTCCCATATTTTTCCTCAATTTTTTTGATAACTGTATCCGGGTCAACATCCCCGGCGATCGCGACGATCGCATTGTTTGGTACGTAATAGTTCTTAAAGAACTCCATCATCTGATCGCGAGTCAATGCCTTAAGATCTGCTTCATCACCGATTACTGACTGGCCATAAGGGGTTCCAGCGAAAACTTTTTTCATCAGTGCCAGAAAGATTAATCCGTCAGGGCTGTTTTCATAGCGCATTTTGCGCTCTTCAAAGATAACCTGCCTCTCACTTTCAAAAGACACTGGTTCCAAAAGAAGGTTTTGCAATCTATCCGCTTCCATGTCGATCATCGTATCCAGGAACGAAACAGGAATATTCTGGTAATACACGGTCATATCGTTAGTGGTGTAAGCGTTAGTCATCCCTCCACTTTTTTCCAACAATGTATCAAACTGTCCCGGCCCATATTTTTTAGCGCCTTTAAACATCATGTGCTCAAGAAAGTGAGTCGCTCCGGTTGTCCCCGGGCCTTCGTCTCGTCCACCAACATCAAAAAGTGTGTAGTATGAAACAATTGGAAGTTTCGGGTTAGGTGCAACAAGTACGGTTAAACCATTTTTCAAAACGACTTTTTTAACATTAAAGCCCGCCTTAAGTGGTGCTGATTTCGAAGCAATTCCCATGCTCGAACACGCATCAAAAAGAAAGGCGACGCTAATGAGTGACAAAACCTTGAAGACGCGTGGAAGCGTCGAAAGCCTGAGTCCTGAAGGATGCATAATTTTATTCCTCGATCTCTATAAGTTGAGTTAAAATTATAACTGCGAGACGGATTAAAAACAATTGGGATAAAGAAGGCCCGAAGAATGCAAAAATCTCAGAATAAAAATAAAGTTACTATACTCGGCAGTGGAACCAGCGTTGGTATTCCTCAAGTGGGTTGTTCATGTTTAGTATGTACTTCACTTGATCATCGTGATCAGAGACTAAGAACAAGCATTTTTCTTGAAACAAAAAACAATAAAAAAATACTTATCGATACAACACCTGACCTTCGCACCCAGCTTTTAAACAATAAGATCTCCGCATTAGATTTTGCGATCATCACTCATGACCATGCCGATCATCTTCACGGCATTGATGATTTGAGACCTTTCTCTTTTGGCCCCCCGACAAAAATCATCCCCGTTTTTGCCAATGAAGAAACAACAAATTCTGTTCAAAAGCGCTTTCCTTATATTTTCGACACCAGCGGAAAACCAAATCTTGGCGGAGGAATTCCCAAGCTCGCTCTTAGTTCAGTGGAGATCGAAAAAGATATAATAATTGAAGGAGAAAAATTCTTTTTCTTCAACTACCCTCACGCCCACACAGAGACCATGGGTTTTATCCATGACGATTTCGCCTATATTGTCGACTGCATGGAGCTTCCCGAGCGCACCCTGGAAATTTTGAAACAGAAAAAGCTGAAGCTTCTGATTATCGATTGCTTGAGAAAAAAGAGCCACGGAACCCACTTGAACGTAGATAAATGCTTTGAATATATCAAAGTTATAAAACCTGACAGAACGGGTCTGATACACATAGGACACGATCTTTCCCACATTGCGCTCAGTGAGCTGGCCATGAAAGAATTTGGTGAATCAGTTTTTCCATTGTATGATGGTCAAAAGCTAATTTATTGAGAGGTAATTCATGACAACCGAGGCAATGACAATGTCATCACCTTACAAAAGGTTTATCACTACACTTAACGAAAACAAACACGAGCTTGCGCTAAGGATTTATGCTTTTATTGTTCTCGCTCATTGGGCAGAACACTTAGTTCAGGCCTTCCAGATTTTCGCTTTAGGCTGGGCACGTCCCGACTCTCGCGGAGTTTTAGGCCACTGGTTTCCATGGCTGGTCTCTTCGGAACTAATGCACTATCTTTACGCCTTATTCATGCTGATTGGTTTATGGGTGCTCAGAAAGGGCTTCGTCGGACGTTCTTACAAATGGTGGATGGCTTCATTCGTCATTCAGTTCTGGCACCATATCGAGCACTTCCTGCTTCAAACACAGGCCATTTTACAATTTAACTTCTGGGGCTCAAAAGTTCCGGTAAGTGTTCTGCAATTGATCTACCCGAGAGTAGAACTGCACCTTTTCTACAACACTATCGTTTTTATTCCGATGGCCGTAGCGATGTATATGCACCTGTTCCCGACAAAGGAAGAGCTGGCGCAGCACCGTTGCCCATGTGCAGTTACAAAATAAATGAAAAAAATCGCAGTTGCCGTTCTATTTGTCTGCGTGGGTCTGGGGTTCTACTTTTTAAAACAGAGTTTCACCCCGCCCGCTTCAAAGAATACGGCGACTGTCCTTGATCTTGCCTGGACCTACTCTCCCAAACAAATCACACTCTCAACTCCTGTTGACTTCAGTTTCACGCTAAAAGACTCCGCCGGAAAAAATATTGATGCCGCAAAAATCGAAATTGAAGCGACCATGAACCACAGCGGAATGGTCCCTATTTTCACAGAAGCATCTTTCATCAAAGACGGCGTCTACAGCACCCGTATCACTCTGACCATGCTCGGCGAATGGATTCTTTTTTTGACAATCACCCTTCCTAACGGTGAAACTATTAAGAAAGAAGTGACCTTTACGACTGAGTGATGAACTTAAGAAAAAAAATTCTGCTGAATTCAAAAATTCTTTTTCAGATTCTTCTGTTGGCCTTCTCTATTTTGCTTATTGCCGAAGGTCTATGGGGCTCCCAGTTCGCTCCTAAAAATCTCACCACTCTTTTTGTCTGGGTTCACTACCGCGGGCTATTGGTATTTTTACTTCTGGTGGCCGGAAACTTTTTTTGCATGAGCTGTCCTTTTATTTTCGTCCGCAATGCCCTTCGTGTGTTCATCTCTCCCACCAAACTCTGGCCGAAAAAACTGCAAAATAAATGGGCCGGCATCGCTCTCTTTATTGCTGTGCTGTTTGCTTATGAATACTGGAATTTGTGGTCGAATCCCGCAATGACGGCCTGGCTGATTATCGCCTATTTTGCAGCCGCGATTGTTATCGATCTTACTTTTAAGAAGGCCGCTTTTTGTAAATACTTATGTCCGATCGGGCAGTTTAATTTTTTATCCAGCACTCTTTCGCCCAAAGAAGTGAAAGCTAAAAGTCTCTCCGTGTGTGATTCATGCACAACCTTTGAGTGCCTGAAAGGAGTGAAAAATGGCGACGAGATTATCAAGCGCGGATGCGAAACTCATTTATTCATGCCAAAAAAACACGGAAACCTCGACTGCACGTTCTGCATGGATTGTGTCGACGCCTGTCCTCACAATAATATCTCAGTTCAAAGTGTAACTCCTTCTGAGGAATTATGGAGTGACTCGCACCGCTCAGGAATCGGAAAACTCTCAGAGCGCTTTGATTACCTGGCGTTGATTATTGTTTTCACTTTCGGTGGACTGCTCAACGCTTTTGCAATGGTGGGACCCGCTCACCAACTAAAAGCGATGATGAAGGATCTCTTCTCCATTCACAATGAGTTTCTCCTTCTATCGTTTATCTTTATTTTATTTCTCGTCGTGCTTCCTCTGTTAATTATCTCAAAACGCAATTACCGCCTGATTCCTTCGTTTTTGCCAATCGGCTTTGCCATCTGGCTGTCCCATTATAGTTTCCATCTCCTGACCGGAATTTTAACTTTCATTCCACTTCTAACCAAGCGGCCTTTCCCTCTTCATTTGATGGGTGTCCCAATGAAAGTGGTCCTTCCTATCCAGTATGGATTCCTCTTTTTAGGTTTTGTCGGTTCAATGGGACTGGTGTGGATCATGGACAAAAAGAGTGAGACCCGTCTAAGATGGTGGAGCACCCACACGCTGCTATTTCTAATGGCCATCTGGATACTGTCGTTGCCGATGGAGATGCGTGGAACTTTTGTAGGACTGGCACCGTGAAAAATTTTTTTCTTTTAAGCGCATTTCTTTTTTCGTTCGCAATTTATGCTCACGAAGGACCTCCGTTTCCGATTTTAGTGGATCATACTTTTGGCGACTCCAAACTTTCTGTCTGGGCCGATCCTGACACTGAAAATGGAACTTTCCTTTTTTACCCGGAAGGGGCAACTTCCCACGAAACTCTCCTTTTTGAAATTAAGGCCACGCCAAAAGATAAAAATGAACCCATCTTAAAAAGTACGGCCCTGAGTGCTCAATTGGAGCAGGGAAAACACTCTTACAGCGCGACCCTTCCTTTCCCGACCGAAGGGTTTTGGAACGTCACCATTCAGGTCAAAAATAAACAAAATGGCGATATCCTCACCAATGTAACCATTCCAGTAGAGGTCACCCCTCCCGGGCCAAGCAAGACCGAATTTGCGGTTTATCTGGTGCCTTTTGTCTTAATTGGCGCAATTTGGATCAGAGTCATCCTTTTCAAGCGTAAAAAGGCTTCATAACGCTCCTCATCCCTCTTCCTTTTCCTCGATTTTTATGGAATTCTCATGGGATATTTTTTGACCCAAAACCTATGAAGGAGATAACTATGATTATCGGAGTACC
>JBEIPI010000117.1:0-8482 GCA_040377165.1 Bacteriovorax sp. | reverse complement strand
CTTCGTTGTATCGTTCCTATTGATGATGCAGACTATCCTACAGACTCAAAACACACATACCCTTACTAATTTCATTGTCTCCTTAAAATTTATTGGATAGAATTTTCTTGTTAAGACACAAGGATGTTCTTCAATGTTTCAAAGCTTAGGCCTGTTGGTTATTTCCAACCTTTTCATGACTTTTGCCTGGTACGGGCATTTAAAGTCGAATCAACACTCAAAATTATGGATGGTCATTCTCGTTTCGTGGGGAATAGCCTTTTTTGAATACTGCTTTCAGGTACCGGCCAACAGGATCGGGATCCAGCATATGAATATCGGCCAGCTTAAAGTCGCTCAGGAAGTTATCACCATGAGTGTGTTTGCCTTGTTTGCAGTTTTTTATATGAAAGTTCCACTGACAAAAAATTTTTTATACGCCAGCATTTGCCTGGTGATGGCCGCGTTTTTTATTTTTAGAGACCGCGTATAGGGGAGTTTGAGATGGGAAAGATTATCAGTTTCATCAATCAAAAAGGGGGAGTGGGGAAAACCACCATGGCCTTCAACAGTGCTTTTGCCCTGGCCGAAAAAGGGAAGAAGGTCCTGGCGATCGACCTGGATCCTCAAGCGAATCTAACCCTGCTCTTTGAAGCTAAAAACAGTATGAACCTGCACCATCTTCTGGTGAACTCGATTAAAGAATTAAAAGTTCTTCATGCGCCGGCGATCCTTTCTGAAATTCTCCATTACAGTAAAGGAAATGCGGTGGTCGATTTGATTCCCGGAGGCCAGGAACTCTCAGGCTTTGATTTAACTGTCGCCGGAATCAATGCTCCAAGACAGCTGATCCTGAGGAAGTTTTTAGAGATCAATAACCTTAAAGAACGCTACGACTACATCATTATCGACTGCCCACCGACTCTGGGGCTTCTGGTGATTAACGCTCTTTGTGCCAGTGATGGCGTGATCATTCCTTTTAAGGCAGATGATTTCTCACTTAAAGGATTGGAGCATTTTTATCAAGTACTGAACGACATTGAAGAAATGGGCATTGTAAAATCTCCGGAGATCGTTCTCCATGTCCCTAATTTAGTTGATTTGCGAAGAAAACAAGAAAGCGATGATTTGACAAAAATTATCGAAACGGTAGAACATGAAATCGGGGAAGGGAAAGTCTTCTCACCTTTTTTAAATAAAGCAGGTCTAGTAAAATCACTATCAAGCAGAAAGTCAGTGTTCGATTTCAAAGGACAGGATTTTCATGATCTTCGTGAGAAATTCACGGGGATTGCTGATAAAATAGAGGAGTGGGCCAATGTCCGATAAGAAAAAAATGAGTTCAAATCCACTATACGTCGTCAGTAACAATGGAGTTGATGTGGAAGCAGCCAATGGCATTTTAGATTTGTTAATGAAAAAAACAGGCCTTGATCAACTGATCCCAGTCCTGGAAAATATTATGGCGATTCTACTTTCGCAGGTAAATAGCTATCCGATGTTCATGGAAGTTAAAAAAATCTTCGATGCGCTTTTTGAGAAGGCGATTGAGTTGATGTTCCAGGTTCAGCAGCTAATGCAGAAGAAAAAGGCCTAAACCATCCCGATATTACCGATGGAGTGCGCTTGCACGACTCCAGCCCCATAACCATTTCATCCTTTTTCTGGATGAAGCCGTCCGTTTTATGCAGTTTATCCCAGAAAGAAAATAGACTCGCGTAATGTGAATTCATCTCAAGATTGTGATTGGAGTGATGAACATGATGATGTGACGGCAGCACGATCACCGGTTTTAAGAGCGCTTCCAGTTTTGCAGGCAACTTGATGTTGCTGTGGTGGAACATCACAAAAACTGTGACGATCGAATCAAAAAGCAGCACTTCGACTGCACTTACACCAGCAAAGAGAATCAACATCGTCTTAAAGAGATAGGAGAAGAAAAATTCACCGAAATGAAAACGGAAGGCCGTACTCACATCCAGGTCGCGGTCACTGTGATGAAGTGAGTGAAAGCGCCACAAAAATGGAATCCGATGATTGAGCCAATGCCAATAATAAAGCGTGAGATCGAGAAAGATCAGCAGTATGACTGAACGAAAAGACCCTAGCGAGAAATGAACTAAACGGTGTTTCTCGGCGAAAAAAAGAATCAGGATAAAAAGGCCTCTGGAGAGAAGCGCATTGGTGAAGAAATAAGTGAGATTGATTCCCAGGCGACGGTATTTGTTATCGTGAATAATGCGCAAAGGACGCCTATTTTCCCAATGAAAAAGAAGGGAAAACCAAAGAATAAAAAAAATGGCGGGTGCTATTTTTTCCATACTTCTTTCAATCGCTGGTCTCTTCCACAGTTGTAGCGGTAGAATTTGTAGCGGACTGGATTTTTAGTATAATAATCCTGATGATAGTCCTCCGCTGGATAAAAAGTTGAGGCCGGGAGAACCAGTGTCTTCACTGTCTTTCCCGGGAGTTTTTTCTGGATTTCTTTTAACGAGTTTTCGATCAGGACTTTTTCCTGTTCATTGTTGTAGTAAACAGCACTTTGGTATTGTTCACCCTTATCACAGAATTGGCCTTGGCCATCCAGGGGATCGATATTGGCCCAGAAGATTTCAAGCAGTTTTGCGTAGCTGATTTTTTCCGGGTCGTATTCCACTTCAATCACTTCCCTATGCCCGGAGAGTCCTTCGGAGACCTGAGGATAGGTAGCCGTCTCTTTTTTGCCTCCGCTGTAGCCAGAAAGCACGTTAATGACACCTTTCTTAAGATGTGCATCAAAAGGTGGCTCCATACACCAGAAGCATCCGCCGGCGAAAACCGCTTTTTTTGGCGTGGCCCCGTAAGAAGACCCAAAGGAGATGAGTGTAATAAACAGAAATGTGTGGAATAATTTATTCATAAATCCTCTTTAGGGAAATTCTATAATGGATGGATCATCAAAACAACAGACAGTGACTAGACGTAGACCGTTAAAGCTCGTTTTATTCTTATTGGCGATTGTTTTGGTCCTTTTGATCTGGCGTTTTGTACCGGCGCATATGTTGACTCTTGAGTACTTGCAGTTGCATTTACAAGAGCTAAAAGATGCGGTTCACGCAGACCCGATCAAATCACTGCTTATTTATTGTGGCGTGAGTATTCTGCTTTTGACGGCTTCCTTGCCTTCGGCGGCCCTTTTGACCCTTTTAGGTGGAGCGCTTTTTGGATTTTTCCAGGGAGTGATCATTGTATTATTCACCAGCACTATCGGGGCAACATTTGCATTTTTGATGTCCCGCTATTTTTTTCAGGACTACTTCACGAAGAAATTCCACAACCAGTTTGATGGAATCAACAACGAGTTTAAAACTCAAGGGGCTTTTTATCTTCTTACTTTAAGACTGGTTCCACTTTTTCCTTTTTTTCTGGTCAACCTGGCCATGGGGCTTACGTCAATTAGTTTAGGTCAATATATCCTGATGAGTTTTATTGGAATGATTCCTGGAAGCATGGTGTATGTTTACGCGGGCCTTTCGTTTTCAAACATTCAATCCGTTCAAGATATTCTTTCTCCTTCCGTTGTAATTTCTCTTGTGCTTTTAGGAGTGGCCCCATACCTGGGGAAATTTATGGTGGAATTTTATAAAAACCAAAAGGCCTACCAAGGATTTAAACGCCCAAGCAAATTTGATTATAATATGCTGGTGATTGGTGGGGGTTCTGCTGGACTGGTGACGGCCTATATTTCCAGCACGCTAAAAGCAAAAGTAGGGCTAATTGAAAAAAAGAGTATGGGAGGTGATTGCCTTCATACCGGGTGTGTTCCGAGTAAATCGCTGATAAAATCCGCCAAGCTTGTATCGCTGAATAAAACAGCAGGGAAATACGGGCTGAAGAATATAAAAGCTGAGTTTGAATTTTCCGAAATCATGGCAAGAGTCCAGAAGGTGATTCAGGAGATAACACCTCACGATTCAGCTGAGCGCTACAGAGAGCTTGGTGTTGACTGTATTGAAGGTCATGCGGAAATCTTAAGTCCATGGGAAGTAAAGGTGGGGGAGAAAATCTACACCACTAAATCGCTTACTATCGCTACGGGAGCAAAACCCACTATTTTGAAAATCCCGGGAATAGAAACTGTTTTTCCTTTAACTTCGGAAAACATCTGGGCCTTGAAATCGCTTCCTGAAAAACTTTTGATCGTGGGCGGAGGAAGTATTGGTGTTGAACTTGCTCAGGCCTTTGTTCGTTTAGGCAGTGAAGTTTTTATTATTGAAGGAGCAGAGCATCTGCTTAGTCGAGAAGACGAGATGACTTCATTGGAAATAGAAAAGGCGCTAAAAGAAGAAGGAGCAGTCCTGCATCTTAAGAGCACATTAAAAGAATTTAAAACCAACATTGCTCTCTGTGAGAATTCAAGCGGGTCTTTTGAAGTCGCTTTTGATCAGGTGCTTTTTGCCGTTGGTAGATCTCCGTCCACCACGGGGTTTGGGTTAGAGAAACTAAAGCTCAAAATGAATCCAGACAAGACCATTAATGTCGATAGTTTCATGCGCACATCACTTCCCAATGTTTATGCTTGCGGGGATGTGGCAGGGCCTTATCAACTCACTCATGCGGCCGCTCACCAGGCCTGGTATGTGGCGGTCAATTCTCTCCTGGGAATATTTAAAAAATTTAAAGTGGACTACAAGGTCATGCCTCGCGCGACTTACACCGACCCAGAAGTGGCCAGTGTGGGAATGCTGGAGAAAGAATTGAAGGAAAAAAATATTGAGTTCGATGAAACTCTTTATCACCTTAGTGATTTGGACCGGGCGATTATCGATGGAGAGACCAAAGGATTCGTCAGGATTTTCACCAGAAAAGAAACGGATCAGATTTTAGGGGCGAGTATTGTTTCTACCCAGGCGAGTTTAATGATTTTAGAGATTGTCACGGCCATGAAGTACAATTTAGGTTTAAATAAAATCCTGGGCACCATCCATGCTTATCCGGGAATGGGTGAGGCCAATAAATACGCCGCCGGTTTATGGAGAAAAAACCATTCGCCAGACTGGGTTTTCCGCTGGCTTTCGAAGTTTCATAAAATGCGAAGGGGGTAATTACCTGGAGCGGATTCTGCGCGGGCGCAGGTCTGATTTAGGTTCTTCTTTTTTTTCAGTGTTTTCTTTTAGAATATTTTTTGGTCTAACGGTGGCCGCTTGTCCGGTCGCCACTTCATCGGTGATCACATCGCTGACCGCATCGACGTTCATCATCTGAATTTCTTCCGCTTTTAATTGATTGGTTTCCAGGGCGCGAAGTTCCGCTTCAAAATCGCCCACTGAGGCTTCCTGGGCGAAGGCCGGTAGGGAGAGGATGAATGTTAAAAAGAGTATTTTCAAAAACATGGGAATATTTTTTCATAGTTTGGCATTTTTTAAAAGGGCCAATGGAAATCATTCATGCTATGACGTTTTTTATGACAAATCATGGCCCGGAAGACCTACTTCTAAAGTCTTATCATTACGATCTCCCCCCTGAATTAATCGCCCAAAGGCCGGTTGATGGGGTCAATCGCCATGAGTCCCGCCTGATGGTCTACGATGTGAAAAACGATAAGATCATTCACGACCGTTTCTATAATCTCCCAAATTATCTGCCGAAAGAGTCCTTGATTGTTTTTAACCAGTCGAAGGTTTTTCCTTCGAGGCTTCTGGGCAATAAGGCCAGCGGCGGTAAAGCAGAGTTGTTTTTCCTGTCTCATGAGAAAAACAGTGAAGAGGCCTATCCTTGTCTTTTAAAAACCAGGTCTAAAAAAAGCATCGGCGATGAATTTATTTTCGCTGATCAACTTAAAGTTGTGGTCTCTGAGCTTAATTCAGACGGAACTTTTCAAGTTAAAATAGAGCTTCCAGAAAATTACAAAAATTTACTGGATTACCTCGAAAAAAACGCGCTTATCCCCATTCCTCCTTACATTAGAAAGGGCGAGAGTGATGAGGAAGATAAGAAAAATTACCAAACTGTTTACTCTAAACACACAGGCTCTGTGGCGGCCCCTACTGCGGGTCTGCACTTCACCAACGAGCTTTTTTCGCGCCTTAAAGACCAGCAGATTGAGCAGGCCTTTGTCACTCTTCACGTGGGGCTGGGGACATTTAAGCCAGTGACTGTGGAGCACTTAAAAGACCATGTTATGCATTCGGAAGAGTATTTCATCGACCAGGAAAACCTGGAGAAAATCAAAAAAGCGAAAAATATTTTCGCTGTAGGGACGACCAGTCTTAGAGTTTTGGAGTCGAGTTTTGGAAAAAATATCACTCCTGATGAGCATTACAAAACCCAGATTTTTCTTCATCCGGGCGTCGAGGTAAAGAGCATTTCAGGTTTAATCACTAATTTTCATTTGCCTGAATCCACCCTTTTGATGCTCGTGTCCGCTTTAGTCGGAAGGCAAAAAACACTGGAACTATATGAAACCGCAGTGAGAGAAAAGTACCGTTTCTTCTCCTATGGCGACGCCATGTTGATTCTTCGTTAACGTTTGCTAAGTCCTTAATAAATGTGCTAAATTCCCCAAAATGACGAAACAAATTTATAAAAAAATCGCCCAATCAAAAAAGGCCCGCGCCGGAGTTATTACGACTGCGCACGGGGAAATTGAAACTCCGATTTTCATGCCGGTGGGGACTCGTGCCTCGGTAAAAACCATGTGGCAGGAAGAGCTCGAAGAAATGAATGCCCAGATTATTTTGGGAAACACTTATCACTTATACCTAAGACCAGGGCATGAGCTGATTGAAAAAGTCGGCGGCGGACTCCATGGGTTTATGAAATGGGACCGCGCGATTTTAACAGACAGTGGTGGCTACCAGGTTTTTTCACTTTCATCGATGAACAAAGTTACTGAAGAAGGTGTGACTTTTTCTTCTCACTTGGATGGATCAAAACATTTAATCTCTCCGGAAAAGTCGATGGAGATTCAGCGCGCTCTGGGTTCAGATATTGTGATGAACTTCGATGAGTGCCCGGCGCTCCCGGCAACTAAGGACAGGCTTCGCGAAAGTATGGAGCTTACTTTGAGATGGGCCAAGCGCTGCCGCGATTATAATTTAAAACCACACCAAAATCTTTTTGGGATTATCCAGGGCGGTCTTCACTTAGATCTGCGCACTGAATGTATGGAGCGCTTAAAAGAAATGGGTTTTGAAGGCATGGCCTTGGGTGGACTTTCTGTCGGTGAAAAAAACGAAGAGATGGTGAGTTTTCTCGATAATTTTGTTCACACTATGCCGGAAGATCAGCCGCGCTATTTAATGGGCGTGGGAAAGCCGCTGGACATCTTAAATGGAATCCGTGCGGGGATTGATATGTTTGATTGCGTTTTACCAACCAGAAACGCAAGAAACGGCCAGTTCTTAACGAAAGCTGGCCCGCTCAATATTAAGAAGGAGCGCTTCAAGGAAGATATTCTTCCACCGGATCCAGAGTGCGATTGTAAAGTTTGCAAAAAATACAGCCGTTCGTATATTCGCCACCTGTTTACAGTCGGTGAATATTTGGCCGGCAATATGATCACCTATCACAATCTCTACTTTTATTTACAAATGACTCGTGATGCAAGAGAAGCTATCAAAGCGGATAAGTTTGACGAGTTTTACACTAAGTTTTATAACTCTTACACATCAAACGCTTGGAACTAGTTCCATTTAGATTAAGGAATCACAATGTTAAAGACTGTTTTGGCAACTCTACTATTCTCATCAACTAATGCTTTTGCACAAACGGCCGCTGCAACTCCAGCGCAAAGCCCGCTTATGCAATTCCTACCACTGGCAGTGGTTGCGGTTATCTTTTATTTCCTAATGATTAGACCGCAAAAAAAGAAATACGATCAGGAACAGGCCCTACTAGAAAAACTAGCTAAAGGGGATGAAATTTATACCAAATCAGGGCTGATTGGGACAGTTCACGGAATTACTGATACAGTAGTTACAGTCGAAGTTTCTGAAGGTGTGCGTTTCAAAGTTTTAAAGAGCCAGATCGGTGGTCTTTATAAAACCCTGACAGAAGCCAATAAGAAATAAGTAGCACGGAGTTTATATGTTTGGATTAGGCGCAGGCGAGTTACTACTGATCTTTGTTATCGCGATCCTGTTTTTAGGACCGAAAAAGATCCCGGAACTTGCTAAAGGACTTGGTCAAGCGGTGCGTGAATTTCAGAAGGCCCGCGATGATATGATGAACGAAATCAACAAACCACATCCGGCAAATGAGCCTACCAAAAAGGCCGATGTTGAAGTGGTTGCGACAAAAGTGGAGACAGATTCAAAGACTGATTCTCCTGAATCTACAAAGCAATCCTAAAACCTTTCTTGCAATTTCATAAAATTATCAACTATACTTTCTGATACATCCAGAAAGTATAGTTACTTTTGTCTATTAAAAGGGAGTTTTTTGATGAAGACCAACTGGTGGGTACGCTTTAGTGTACTACTCGTTTTTATTGCCGCTTCGGTAATCGTATTACTACCAACTG
>JBEIPI010000022.1:0-31849 GCA_040377165.1 Bacteriovorax sp. | reverse complement strand
TTCCGTCCAGGGATCAACATTTACAAAGGAACTCTTGCTTACGAACAAGTAGCAACAGACCTTGGACTTCCGTACACAAAACTTCCTTTCTAGTCTTCATACCCGGGCCGCTTAAAGCGGCCCTTTTTATTTACAAGAATACTTCTTCTCAACTAAGATTAATGAATGGGATACTGGAAAGAACACTTTCAGCGAACGTTTGTCATTGATGAGAGATCTCTCATTCTCGCCCGTGTATTCACTTTTATCGCCATTCTCTGGAGCTTTTCCAATTATTACGGGAACCTTTTTTTCCTAAGCCCCGAGAGCGGTTTTTTTCCCCCAGAGTATTTCCCCGGCCCCTACGAATTTTTCCCTTTCAACTTATTCAGGTTGGGCAACTCTCTTCCCGTTTTTTACGCCGCTTTTTTCACAGGGGTGATCGCTTCTTTTTTCTTTCTCTGCGGGAAATGGACCAAACCGGCCATCGTCATTATCTGGCTGATCAATCTCTCTTTAAGAAACCAGGCGAACCTGGAGTCCCGCGCTTTTGAAACACTCATTCAAATCGCCTTGGTCTGGTTCCTGTTTTTTCCTCAGCCTCCCTTGCAGCGTTTGTGGAAAAAAACCGAAACACCTAAGCTTCTTTCGGGCCTCGTGGTTTTCGGATGGTACAACCAGATCGCCATGCTTTATTTCTTCTCTTTCCTGCATAAATTGCAAAACCCGAAGTGGGCCTCACTGGATGCTTTGAAATTGATTTTCTCAAAATACATTTATCAGACACCTTTGAGCCCTTCTCTTTTGTCTTCACCAGCTTTACTAAAAGCAATGACACTGATTTCTCTGGCCATCGAGCTCTTTGCCCCGGTTTTTCTATATTTTTGTTTCAGGAATTATAAATGGCGAAGCGCTGTCATCGCCAGCTTCCTCATTTTCCACTTAAGCATTCTGCTTTTTTTGCAGGTAGGGATCTTCACACCGATGTCACTGGCACTTTGGGTTTCGCTTATTCTATGGCGACCAATTCTTAGTGATGAGAAAACATTAATTCAATCGGGGCAAATAAAAAATGCCCTGGCCCTGATGCTGATTGTTTTTACTCTTCTGATAAATATTGATGGACTCATAAATCAGAAAAGAGATCTTCTGAGGGCCCTAAGTGGGACCGGTCTGACCCAACGATGGTCCATGTTCGCTACCCGCAATCACACCGCGCCCATAAACCTATGGCTGGGTTCAAAGGCCACCTTCAAAGACCAATCCGGTGAATGGGATGTGATCAACAATCAAGCGGTCGATTTCTCCAAAGCGCCAAAACTTCAGAGCGTAGACTACATTTGGTGGGCCTTCGTCTCACAAATCGCCTTCACTTCAAAAGAGCGGGCCGACCGTATAACCAGACTCTTTCCCTCCTATTATTGCGAGCGCTGGAATGGCGCCCATGAGAAAAAAATTGCCTATATCGAGATAAAAATCATCAGGAATGTCATCCCACCTTTTCAGCTTCCGCGTTTATATCCGCAGGAATCAGACCTCATCTCCGGGCCATGTCCTTAAAGAAATTTCTGTATACTCATTGTCAATTTTTCTGCACATGATAAGATTTAGTCATGACCGGTAAAAAACTCATCGACATGATTCTTTTGGGCGTAATGATCCTGGCAACCCTGGCGGTTGTGGGTCTTTTTTATTACACCGAAAAAATGTACAAAAAACCACCTATCGATGAAACTGCTCTAAAAGCAGAACTACTCAATTCAGTCGATGCCAAAACCATCCCCACTTTCTTTAAAGTTGATAAAATGATCGTCAGCCTTATTCCAAAAAATGAAGCTGCCAACAGCCGCATGAGATGGCTGGAAATAGAAATGCACCTGGTGCTGTTTGAGGCCTCGGATCTTGAGACAATGAAAGTGAACCTACCAGTGGTTCAGGACCGTATCATCGACATCGCTTCAAAGATGGGAGCTGATGAACTCAACTCACTTTCTGGAAAAATTCTCTTAGAAGACCGCCTTAAGCGAGAGATCAATAAAGCGCTTCATGGGCCGGTCGTTAAAAATATCTTTTTTGCCAGCTTTATAGTTCAATAAATAAAAAAGGCCCTCTTTCGAGGGCCTTCATATTTTTAAAATGTCTTAAAAGATTACTCTTCAGATTCTTCTTCAGTAAAAGTTGCATTCTTTGCTTCGTCAGCAATTGAATCTAAAAACTTTTTAACTTCTTCCTTCGTTACTTTTCCTTCAGCGATTAGCTTATCTCTTAAACGAACGTCCATTAGCTTTTCTTGTAATGCTCTACTTAGTCTCATATGTGCCTCATTTGTGGTCTTAAAAAATTTTCAGTGTTCTCGAAGTTATCACCAAAGCTGCCTATTGCCAATACTTAGGTGGTTTATCCGAGTCGTCTTTTACAATTGTTAGCTTCGCTTTGCTCTTTGGGCGCGATTTCATCTGCGTTATTTTGCCCATTTTATCCGAAAGAAGCTTAAAGTTGCGATGCGAAATGGCAATCATAAAGACATAGGCCGAGGCAATCGCCCCTAACTGTCCCCAGGCCCCAACTCCGGTCGGGCTTGCTACTCCCTGGTAAAGTGAGATCACTACCAGGATCATGCAAAAGTACTTGGCCTTAATTGGAATCAGCATCAGGAAAGAGAAAATGCGGTCCGGGTAAATCACAGCATAGGCCAAACACAGGGCCCCTACGATTCCCGAAAGACCTGTCAGCGGAAATGAGTAAACAATGCTGTTTTGAAAAAAGAGACCGACCACCAGTAAATAAACAAGTGCGCCACCGATGATAGTTGAAAGAATAAAACTCAAATAGCGTTTTGTCCCCCAGTTGCTTTCAAACTCCGAACCCATCAGCCACAACATCAAACAGTTTAAAATAACTTCAATGATGGTCCCTGATAAAAACGGGTATGTGATCATGCTATAAACGTGACCCGAAAAAACTCCGGCCGCCGAAAGCCCGAGAAAGCTTGCCAACCCATTCATGCTGGTGAATTTCGCCAGGACGAAATCGAGAATGAAAATTCCCGCAGAAAGAGAGATCAGAATTTTATTAACCAGTGAAAGTTTTGGTAAATAAATTTGTGACTGCATGTTCATAATTAACCTTTTTGCGAGGTCGCGATTTCAATTAAAACGCCACCTGTGGATTTCGGGTGAATGAAATTCACCAGACAGTTATTCGCTCCGGGAACGGCCTTTTCGTAAATCATTTTATATCCCTGTGCCAGAAGCTCTTCGGTTTTTTTCTGAACATCAGGAACTTTAAAACTCATATGATGAATGCCTTCACCGTTTTTTTCAATGAATTTCTGGATCGGCCCCTCGCCATTGATCGGACAGACTAATTCGATATGAGCATGCTCATCGACGTGAGCAAAAGCGGTAGTCACCTGCTGTGAAGGGACTTCCTCTCTAACCGGATTAAAAGTGAGTCCCAGGTCTTCCCAGACTTTCTGAGCGCGGTCCAGGTTGGAGACGGCGATCGCCACATGATCAAGGTAACAGTCCTTATTAAACATATTCTATGCCTTTTAAAGTGATATTGGTCGCTCTATTTTAGAGAGTGAAATCCTAAGGGTCAACTGCTTGTGAGCAGTCTTTAGGATCAAAGGCCGGAATGGCCGGAATCGCCGGAGGTACGCAGTAGCCGCCTTTACACTCACCTGGCGTTTCAACCGCCGGGCAACGAAGTGTACAGGCAATTGTACCATCTGGGTTAAAGCCGTTTTTGACGATTTTACAGGTCGCAACAAACTCAGTTTTACAGAATTCTCTGGCCACACAACGTTGCCCTGCTGTTTTACCACATTGAACAGGAACTGTTCCGTTCGGGTTATGAGGTGCACATGAACCTGTCGATTGATTACAACATAAGGTCGAACATTCATAATCAGACGAGCAGTTTGCTCCGACTTCCTGGTTACCAATCACTGGAACCTGATCCACGCATTGTGTGACCAGTTCTTTTGACCAGCAACGGGAGTTGAAACAACACTCACCTGAACCACACGATGAAGAAGAGTCACAGCGTTTGAATGCCGAAGTTAAAACTTCTTTTCCTTCGTAGTTAGTGACTGAAGCGCGGATCAATTGAAGTTTGATTGATCTGTCTGTGGTGATATTAACTTCTGCTCCGTTTTTCTCATAAAAGACTTCGATTGAAGCGTTGACGTTACATGAACCGATCCCTTCAGCGCTCACGCTGTCGTAGTTCATTACACGCAAGTTACACCCGTCTACATTTTTAGATGTTCCGGTTGAATCGGCCACTAGTGTGCTTCTTATGCCAAAACGGTCTGTCGAGCCGAAATAACGAACATCCTGGTTAAGCGCGAGTGTTCCCGCACGCGGGAAAAGCAGCGACCTGAAACCAGTGTACGGGTCAAGTCCTGAGTTCGGAATTTCAAACAATCCCTTAGTGCTGTTAAAAATCGCACTCCCCTGGATCTTCCACTGAGCGGTGTTAATCGCACGGTATGGCCCGCGGTAACGAAGTCCAAGCACAAGGTCATTATAGTTAAGACCTGTAAGAGTCTGCTCGAATAAATCATTAAAGCCGATCACGTCCTCATAATCCGGAAGACACATTGTTCCTGCCGAAGTCGAGATGGTCGGAGTTCTCGTACTGCTTGCCACTGTCCAGATCTGCGGACGGCTTGGAATATTAGAAAGCCCGGTGGTTGCATTGTACATTGTTGAATCTGTGATTTTTGCGTAACCGTACAGGCACTTGTCACCTGCTGCCGAACAAGTGGCATTGGTGGAAGTGGCATTGCTAAATGTCGGGTCGTCTTCAAGCTGAAGTCCACGGCAATACAGACCTCCATCACGAGGGTCCACAACCGGAGCTTTCGTTGGGTCCGCTGCATAGTCATTATAGTCGAAGAGATCGTAATTCAAACGCATTTTACTAAACGGTTTTGAATTCATATCAACAACGAGAACCTGAATGTCTGTCTGTGGAATAATCCCCGGTGCTCTAGCGATCGTCGCCCCAAGCACCACTGACTGGCGGTCAACACCGAAGTTGAAACGAACCTTAATCAGCTTGTCCTGAAGAGCAGCGACGTTAAGTCCTGCGATATACAAATTACCTTTAAAGTTTTTTGGAATCGTCAGCTTCTTTTTGTAAGTTCCGTCGAATGGATCAACCAAGTGAGACAGCTCTACTTTCACTGACTGCAGATTATCGCTGCTCCCTAATCCTGTTCCATTGGGAAGAGAACCAGCACCATTAGTGTTTGAAGATCCACCGGTTAAACTCGCCCCGCTTTTTGTACGCCCTTTTACCCCTGAGTTTTCCACGCAGGAAGTAAGCAGAATCGAGGCCATCAAAAGTGGCATCGATATTTTTTTAAGCAGGTTGTGAGTAATCCAGTTCCTCATACTCATCTTCTCGGATTTCTGATACTAATATTTTAATTTTAAAAGGGATTGGGTTGGAGAAAATGACCGACCAGATCACTCAAAAAGAGATCTTTCAAGCACTTGGGCCTAATTATGGAAAATTGTGGAAGAAGCTCTAGGCAAAAAAAGTGCGTCCTATAGTGGGCGGTTACTGGCTCTGGTCGTTGAGCTGGTGTTTTAAGTGATAAAACAGGCGCACAGAGGCCACCGTCACCACAATCATCACCACCGCATCGAAGATTGAATACAGGATGTTCGCTCCAGTCCTAAAAACCCAGTCCGTGAGGTAATAATTAAAGGCCAGAGAAGGTGCTTCAATTAAAACTGAGACCACTCCGAAGCAAAAAATGATCACCGGATCAAGGCGGGCCATGCGCAAGCTGATTTTAAAATAATTAATACTGTCGTTGTCGATAAGCACTGAGGCCAGCGGAACCATCCCCACGCAGACTGCTCCAATGATTCCCGGAAGAGCGACTAAGATAATTGTCGCATAGGCCGGCATTTTTAAAGCACTCGCCGCCAGAAAAAAAATCCCTGGAGCGATTAAAAATGTAACGGTTGAATAAAGCGTATAAATCAGATACGTCGGAACTGCATAGGCCAGCTCCTCCTTCTCGCGGTGTTTTGCTTTTGATTTTTCAATGAGCACCACATTTACGATAGTGATCAGACTGAAGATCCCGACTGCGATCGAGACCAAAGTCTCGGGCATACTGTTTGATTCGTACCCCAACGCCTCCCACGGAAAAATCGCCAGTAGATCAATCAGAAAAAAGGCGATGTAGCTCGGCAGATAAGTCGTAAAGTTCTTCAGAACAATAACGTATGACTCCCTCAAATATCTAAAGTATCGCTTAACCGACCCCATTATCATCCCCTCTTATTTTTCTTCGAAAGTTCTCTTTTCTTTATTCTTCTGCACGTGAGGAACTTTAAAAATCTGATTGTGAAATGAAATGTAAAAACCTGGTGGCAGAAGTTTCGCTGCCAGGAGCGCCTCTGTCACATTTTGAGTGGCATCAGTGTCGTCGAATCCCATCGGCACCATCGCACCGGTGAAAACCACGGCCACACTCACATCTTTGATCCGTTCATAACAATACTCCGCCGTCAGCGCCATCGTGTCTGTCCCGTGAAGAACCACAATCGGTGCGGCTTTTTTTAAATCCCCGGCAATTGTTTCACAAATTAACTTGCGGTCGTTTTCGTCCATGTAGAGAGAGTCTTTGGATAAAACCGGATGAACGCCAATATTAGTGTAAGGTAAACGGAGTTTAGAAAGGATGCGATTTTTAATCGATGTCCCTCTATTTTCCAGCGAGCCGTCGAACTCATCGTAGGTTTTTTCTATTGTGCCGCCCGTGGTAATAATCAGGACGTCCATTGCTTTATTTTTTTCACTATTTTTTTCTGCCATAACCTTGACTCGCTCGAAGCAGTACCCATATTGTAATCAAACTATTTTAAGTATTCTTACAGGAGATTGCAATTATGACATCACGCAAAGGAACGATTAGCGTTAATACAAACGACATCTTCCCGATCATCAAAAAATGGCTTTACTCTGAACATGATATTTTCTTAAGAGAATTGGTGGCCAATGCAACTGACGCAATTACCAAAAGAGCGACACTTGCCCGCACATTAAACCAGGAAATCCCAACTGGAAAAATCTCAGTCACTATCGATAAACCAGCAAAAACTATCACGATCGAAGACAACGGTCTGGGAATGAGTGAAGCGGAGGTTGAAAAGTACATTGCTCAACTCGCCTTCTCCGGTGCCCAGGAATTCGTGGAAAAAATGAAGAGCGAAGGAAACACACCAAACTCCGACATTATCGGTAAATTTGGTTTAGGTTTTTATTCGGCCTTCATGGTTTCAACCCGTGTTGAAGTGGAATCTCTGTCTATGAACGAAGGGGCCACTCCAACGAAATGGGTTTGCGAAGGCGAAACCGATTATATCTTTGAAACGGGAGCAAAAACTGAAGTGGGAACTAAAATCACTCTTCACATCAATGCTGAGTCAGAGGAATTCTTAAACGCGTGGAAGGTTTCGACTACGCTAAAAAAATTCTGTGATTTCATGCCTTATGAAATCACTGTTTTTGATGCCGAAGCAAAAGAAGAATCGGTCCATCCAGGTGTTGTTAACAACACTCAGCCTATCTGGAAAAAAGACCCGAGCACACTAAAAGACGAAGACTATAAAGCTTTCTATAAATCACAGTTTCCAATGGACGGGGATCCTCTGTTCTGGATTCATTTGAAAGTCGATCACCCGTTCACACTGGATGGGGTTTTATTCTTTCCTAAATTAAACCCGAACAAACCTTTTAACGAATCAAACATCAAGCTTTACAACAAGCAGGTGTTCGTTTCAAACAACGTAAAAGACATCGTGCCAGAGTTTCTTTCACTACTAAAAGGTTCAATTGATTCAAGCGATATTCCGCTCAACGTATCCCGCTCATCACTTCAGGGTGACCCGAACATCAAAAAAATCTCAAACTACGTTATCAAAAAGGTCGCTGAGAGTTTGAAGAAACTCTTCAACAACGACCGCGCCCGTTTCGAGTCGATCTGGGAAGACATCCAGCTTTTCATTAAATACGGAGCGATCTCTGATAATAAGTTCGATGAAATGATGAGAGACTTTGTTGTCTTCAAAAACTCTGACGGAAAATATGTCACGCTTAAAGAGTACAAAGCTTCAATTCCTGAAAACTTCAAAACCAAAATGGAAGACAAGGTCCTTTATTTTGAAAAAGGAAAATCAGACCACGCCCTAAGACGCGAACTTTTAACTTCCGGCCTTCAGGCGATTGAGACTGAATCTTACATCGATCCGCACTTCACTCAGCACGTAGAGTTCACAAAACTCGGCGATGCTGCTTATAAATTCGTTTCAGTTGACTCTGAAATCGCTTCACTGCTTGAGCAGGATGCGACTACTGACTCTGACATGAAAGTCAAAGACCTCTTCACAGACATCCTGATCGGCAAAACCGAGCACGGTGCTCACACCGAAGAGGAAGAGGACATGGATTCACTGAACCACGGTGGACTAAAGGATATTGAGATTGTGAAAATCAAAAACTCAAAAGCTCCGGCCTACTTCAAAGTTGACGAACAGATGAAGCGCATGAACCAGATGGCAAAAAACATGGGGAACGACTCAATGTTCCCGGTGAAAAAAACGCTGGTAATCAACCCGGGAAGCCCGTTGATTCAAAACGCACTTAAGCTCCATGAAAAAGGCAACGATGCCCTGGTGAAGAAAATCGCTCACCATGTGGAAGACCTGGCCCATATTTCCAGTGAAGGATTAAGCCATGAGGACCGTGAAGCCTTTGTTTCACGAACTCAGGAGTTAATGCAGGAATTAACTAATCTTGCTCTTTAATTTTAATTTGATTAGAGGCCCGCTGCATACTGCGGGTCTCTTTTTAAGACTTCTTTTATAAAAGTGTCTAAACTTTAGACGATAATTAAAACTAATCTTTTGGGCCGAAATATCCGACAAGCTTCGTGCGATATCATTAAATCTTCACGAGGTTTGTGTGAAATTTTCTAAATTATTTCTGCCATTGGCGATTACTCTCTCACTTGTCACTTCATCCTGCTCGACCTTCTATCCTGATCATCATCCGGAAAGAAATATAGCCAACGAAGTTACTGCTCCTTTAAATGCGGAAGAACTCTTTACGATAAAAAGCACGCCCAATCTGGTAAAAGGCAACAACTTTATCAAGCAAATGATGGACAGTTATACTTACAAACAACACCAAGGTGTGGAGTTTAAGTTCATTGAGGACCCAAAAATGTCCTCGGAGATCGCTTTTAAAATTCAGCCGACGATTGAAAATCAAAGTTACAGAGTTAATATCTATCATTCTGTTGGCGCTAAGGCCGATGCGGAAGCAGCAAAAGAGCTTGAACGTTTTGTTGGTCAAATCATGAATGAAAGATTTACCAGCCAATTTTCAATTTTTGAGCTTTTCTACAATGCTAAGTCGCAGGACTTCATCACTCTACAGGTTGTTGCGAAAATGAGGCATGCTGCTGTCGAAGCTTCAGAAAATCAGATGCCTGAAAAGCTCGCTTACTGGAAAGATATACTTGAAAAGTTTGAAGACACCGAAAGGCCTTATAATAAGAAAGTAAAAGCACTAGAAAATGAAAGACGTGCTGTTATGGACGTTCTTGATAAAGTGGCCGATGATGAGCAATTCAGAAACCTGGTGGCCAAAAACGACCGCAAAGGTGCAGCCGCTCTTCTTCGCAAATATCTTCCGTGGGAGCAAATGCCTCCATTTGAAAAATTATTCTGGGAAAACCACTTAAGCATCATGGCAGAACCTCTTCCATATGAAGACCGCGTGCTGGTTTACCGTGGCATTGACGATGATATCATCCAGGTTGCACAAGAAGGTGGAAAAGAATTGTCTCGTGAAGAAGCAATCAAAGAGCAAAAAATGTTCTTAATGTCGACCATGATGACAAAAAACCAGGGAACGTGGAACAGAAGACTTCGCTCACTTACTGCCATGTACGAAAAATTCATGGGAACGGATAACGCTGGATCAAGTGAATACACACGCGCAGTTCGTATCACCAATATGTTCGTCAAACACTCAAAGGAGCCAAAAGGAAGTCCATTCTTATCTTACACTCCAAAATTTAGCGTTGCCCATATCTTCGGATCAAAAAGAAATACTGCCTATTTCGTCGACCCGCGTATGATGTATTTTAACTATGCTTCTAAGTTCGCGGCCGAAATCGAATTCTTACTTCCTATCATGAGCTTTCCTGATGAACTGGCCGGTGTTTATGACCGCGAAGCTCACCCGAACGTGGTGGACGTAGAGAAGTTTCTTAAAGAAAGGGGAATTGAAAAGCTTAACCGCGAGCTTGGTGCCGGAAAAGGAGCTGAAATCTTTAAGCGCATTGAGATTAATTCACAAAAATATTTCAAGCCTGTTATGGCCGGAACCGGAGGGGCAGTGGCCGCCCCAAAACCAGATGGTAAATTCGTCGCCTTCTTCAAAAAGTTATTCGGGATGAGCACCCCAAAGGCCGCTGAAGAAATTACTGAAAAAAGCGATATGCCATGCCTCGACCTGATCCAAGTTTTCTGGAAATAATCTTCAAATATTAATAAAGGCCATCAATGATGGCCTTTACTTAGTTCTTCCCTTTCCTAAGCTGCCGTTATCATTAATCCACTAACCTAATCTTAATTTGACGATGAAAAAACTCTCCTCCACACTCTAGGAAGATGAAAACTCTTATCGTTTTACTATTCGCTCTCACTTCTTTCGCCCAAGCGTCTATCGGGCCATCTGAAATCAAAAAAGAAGTCGAGTTAAAACTCAACCTCACTGAGGCCGGTTACAAAAACTTGCGCTCGCACTTATTAAAAGAATTCAAAGGTGAAGAAAGCAGCCGCAGTGATTACTATTTCGATATTTTTGAAAACTATGAATACATTCTAAAAAAGGCCACTCCTCCAATCAAACTTCGTTTCATGTGGGACGGTCTGGATTTAAAATGGCAGTCGCAAGAGACGATTAAAACCTACGCCCATTCATGGTTTACTTTCAAAGAGACTCTCGCTGAATCGACAGTGCTGAAACAAGGTCCGGAACTCTTGAAGCAAATTGAGAACTACCATCAGACACTCGAGCGCTTTGACCGCGACGCCCTCATAAATGCGAAGGCCATTCAAAATGTGATGGAAGAAAGACAGATTATCGCGCCTTCGGAAAAAAGTTATTTCTCAACTCATCTCAATCACAAAAAAAGAGTGAAGATCAAACTTAAGCTTGAAGACGATCAATTAAATGTTCAACTGGGTGAGACGGATAACCGCGGTGTTCTGACTTATGAACTGGAAGCAGAAATTAAAAAGAGTGCTGACTATAAAAGAAGCGCAGAGCGCTTGAAGACCTGGCTGCTTTCAAATGGAATGACTCCATCGCACATTGAAACCAAAGTGGAAGCAGACCCTGCCCTATTTAGCCAGAACATCCTAAGGCAGATTTACTAAACAAACTCTTCGTATTCGGTATTAATCACTGCAAGCTCTTCTGGAGTGAGTTTGGTCGGATCAATTCTTAAAATAAAAGGCCCAATTTTTAACACATCATCCGCTTTAATTGCCGAGCGCTTCAAGCGGACTTGATTAAGATGCACTTCCCTTTTACCATCCAGATTTTTAGCAACAATGTGGCCTGTTTTAACAGGTTGAATCTCACACTGCATACTTGCAACAGTCTTATCATCTAAAACCACATCACAGTACACAGAGTGCCCTAAAACGAGCTTTCTCGTCACTGCTATTTCTTTGATGTCTTCCGGTTTATCCGGACGGGTGATCACAATTACTACGGCCATCTTGTTTTACCTTTTTTAAGTGCTTACTCAGATAAATTATAGTTAAAAATAAGATGTTCGGCTTAATCTTGTTGTCTATTAAGTAAATTCATTACTTAGATAAACTCAAAAAAATCTTAAGATTCGAAAGTGCCAAAAAACGCAGGCTCCAAATAAAAAATGCAGCATTTAAGCTGCATTTTTATTGGAATTTTAAATCATTTTAGTAGTCAGAATTACCAGTTAAAACTGTTTCTAAATCCTGTGCGTGGGCACGAAGTGGAATGACGTTTCCGCCGAACCCCTTCCCGTGCGTATGAGAGCGTTTCTCATAAAGCATTTGCCCTTCATTTCTTTCCGCCTCTTCTTTACAAGCGATACACTGAGTGGCCACCGGACGAGCGCGAAGACGGTTGATTTCAATCTCACCTTCACATTCCTCGCAAGTTCCGAAAGTGCCGTTTTTGATTTTAAAAAGGGCATTATCAATTTTCTTAAGCATGAAGTTCTGTCTTCCAAGCAGTTTCAGCTCCAGTGCTTTTTGTGAGCCTTCTTGAGATAGATCCACTTCATCACCTTTCTCAAGGGAAGGATCAATCATTTTCATTTCATTAAGAATGTTCTTCTTAAGTTCAATAAAAAGATTTTCAAATTGCTTCATCATTTCACCGTTCATAAAAACTCCTTACTATAGATGTGTGGTTCAATCCTTGAGATCCAATACGAAAATTCCTCTCTCGCAAAATCACTCTTCCTGAGCGATTCGAAATCTTAATAGTGCACTGTTTGTGCCAAGTTTTATGTGGTGATTTTTGGAAGAATAAGGATCAAAGTGACTCCTTATTAGAAAAACTAATGAATAAATGAAGCCAATTTTACTCTGGTGAAAGTAGCAGTTTGTCCAAACGTACATAAATTTTATTACTTATGTCCGCATAGTAGGTGCTAACTGTTTTTGATTGAGCTGATTTCTTTTCGAACACGCACTTCTTATAAGCACGAGCATCCAGGTAATCTTCTAAGTCGACAAGCGCCTGCTCAAAAGGGAGATCCTCATCAGGATAAAAACGCAGAACTTTCTTAATTGATGATTCGATATCAGATAAGACTTGATCAGCGTTCACATCAGAGCACTGAGAGAAGTCTTTAATATTGATTTTTTTATCTGAGAGTTTAAATGACACTGGAACATCTTCGGCCACGTCATACATGAACTGAGCGATGGTGGTGATGGCGTCTGAGTCGCGGAATGTGTTGATGGTACGCGCGCTGGCCTCTGTCGAAACAGAAACAAAAGCAAATAACAAAAAAGAAAGGGCGTACTTCATAACAACTCCGTAAAGTGGTTAATTAGTACGCCCTGAGAATTAAAACGTTAAATAATATTTTTTCATAGAGCTTATCTAAATATTAGATGGCCTACTTTTTCGCTATTTCCTGAGATCTTTACGTTGTGCATAGACCCTGACAGGAACCCTTTCAAGTTGTCTGAGGGGTGGATTGAGAGTGACGAGCATTTTGTTGAGCCAAGTTTTGAAATTAGAGAGTGTGAAAAATCCTTTTTTACCCATTCTTAGGTCTCCCATGTGATTTGTCTCCTACTAAAGTTGAGTCTCGCCATCCGTGACTTTCAATTCTAATCTCCCCCATCCTAGAAGAGACAATCCACAAAAAACCCATCCTAGATTCTCTGCTTTCTTAATATTATCTAAAGCGAAGATCGTGCCAAAGTGGTCCTACGCATTTACTGGCACTTGGTCCTACGGATACTCTGCCTTACGCTACTCAAGATGGGAAATGACACTGCCAAAGCGTCACCGATGATGGAAATCAGGGCGCAGATGACACTGTTAGGATCCTAACACCCCCTTGTAAAAATTTCTAAGACAGGTGTACTGAGAGGGCTGGCCGTTAATATGAAGTGAAATCAATCAGCTTTTGGTCCCCCTATTAAGGAGCATTTATGAAAAAGGCACTTCTACTATCTCTTATGACTATCGCTTTTATCTCACAGGCCCAGGCAAAGTCATTTTTCGGCCGCGTGGATAAATACATCATGAAAAACAATCAGATCATTGAGATTGGAAGTAACGATATCGAAAACGGTAAAGGAATTTATTACGATTACCGCGATGGCAAAAGAAAAAGTATTGAGATGAGCGAAGTCTCAAAGTCGACAGATAAAGAAATCGCTGGCGTTCAGATTGGTGAAATTATCCTGCTGAACACTGGGATTGCCAACGACAAAACTGGCGGGATCATCAATCGTTATTGTTCTGTGTTTAGCGTTTTTGAAAACGGCCTTGCTTACGTTGGGTGCAAAACGTATAAAGAAGATAATGCTAATGGACAGATTGCGACGGATCGTCTGGATTTTATCGTGAGCCTGGGAAATGTAAACGTGACACCAGAGATTGCAGAACTTGAAGGAGTTAAAAAAGGTGACTATAGAACCGTTCACAATAGCTCAGACATTAAAATCGGGACAAAAGTAAAAGTCCTGGCGATTTTTGACAATGGTGAAGTGCTGGTTCAGAAAGCAGGATTTAATATCCTTGATACTTCTGGCATCATCAACAAACATGGAGAAGTTTTCAGACTTTCAATTTCTGATTTAAGAGAGATCTAAACCAGAGTTTCTGAAGAGTCTTTATTGATGATTAATTGACCTTTATCGATTTTTTCACGCACGACTGACATAATTCTTTCCTGGGCCTCTTCAACCTTGCTGGCAAGCTGAGGAGGTCCCAATAAAATCTCTTCCATTTCCTGGCGCATGACTCTTGGAGTGTTCTTCAGGATGTGATCCTTTAATTCAGGTGAAGCGATCCTAAGCGCAAGCCCCATGTCTGGAACTTTGATCGACCTCAACAGTTCAATCACCATCATCGGTGTGAGATAGCGAAGGTCATCGAAAGTGTACATGCTTTTATGAAGGGCCAGGGCCATCTTCGGGTCTTTTTTTGAAATGGACTCCAGGACTTTTTCGCGGGCCGATTTTGAAAGCCCGGCCAGCATTTTTGCAGCAGCTTTGATTCCACCTTGAAACATTGACCTTCTCCTTCCTTAGCAGTGAGGGTTGTTTTGCATTAAATAGTTCTGCACATAATCGCCCACTCCATCTTCCAGTGATGTGAACTCAAAACCGGGAAGGGCCTGGTGGAGTTTATCCATTTCCGCCTGTGTGTAGTACTGGTATTGGTTCCTGATGGATTCAGGCATATCGATGAATTCAATTTTTGGAGCGACATTCATCGCGGAGAACGTCGCCTTCACTAAATCGTGAAAGCTTCTCGCTTTTCCTGTCCCCAGGTTATAGATGCCGGAGAAGCCGAATTTTTCCGGGTCAGCAAGCTCGATCATCACACGCACAACATCTTTGACGTAGATGAAATCTCTCAACTGTTCTCCGTCTTTAAAATCCGGACGGTGCGATTTGAAAAGTTTCACTGTCCCTTGGGCCTTGATCTGCTCAAACGATTTGTGAACCAATGATCTCATATCTTCTTTGTGGTATTCATTCGGCCCATAGACGTTGAAGAATTTTAATCCAAACCAGTGATCAGGTTTTTTTTCTTCTTTCAAAATCCACTCATCTACCAACTGCTTCGAGTAGCCGTATGGGTTTAGCGGCATCAAGGCAGGGATCTGCTCATGAGCGTCGCTATAGCCCAACTCTCCGTCTCCATATGTCGCAGCGGAGCTCGCATAAATGAAGGGAATATTTTTAGTGGCGGCAAAACGAAACAGTGCCTGCGTGTAAGCGACATTGTTCTTCATCAGGAAGTCCATGTTCTTTTCAGTCGTAGCAGAACAGGCCCCCATGTGGAAAATCAGATCGGTTTCCGCAATCAGGTCATCGTAATCGCCGGCGAAGAGTTCATCAGCGTGAATGTAGTCGAGGTATTTAATCCCGCGCAGGTTTTTCCATTTCGTCGAGTCTTCAAGTTTATCAACGATCACCAGATCAGTATGGCCAAGACGGTTAAGAGTTTTTGCCAGGACACTGCCGATGAATCCGGCACCACCAGTAATTAAAATCATACACTCTCCTTCTTGTTTTTCACCTGATCAAAAAGCACCATTCCGGAAAACACTAAAAGCACAACTAACTTGGTCGCATCGAAATTGCGGTACATATTGTGGATCATGGCGTGTTTACTTTGAAGTTCGGCGTAAAGCGGAGTGCCCACGGCCGTCTGGTGAATTTCAAACGTCGTATTGGTAATCATCGGTGTCATGTAGAACGTATAAACGAAAGTCAGGATCGAAAGTGGGATGGCGAAATAAAGCCACTTCTTCTTTCTCGTCGCCTTAAAATGCTCAAAGGCCCCGATTAAAACCAGCAGTCCAAAAACAATCTCAAATCGATTAAAGGTTCCAAAAACCTTCATCCCGATTTTTCCTGCTGCTTCAATGCTGCCGGCATTTCTGAAGACTGTCGGGATCGTCACGATATCCACCAGTACAGTCATCATGAACCAGGCGAAAGCCACCGGTAAGACCATTTCAATTGCAACTTTTTTCAAACCTTTCATTTTTCATTTTCCTTCATATGAACGCTGTGGAGGTATGGGTGGACCACTAAGGCCACCAGGAGCACTCCGATTTCAAACAGAGCACAGCAAGGAATCCAGACCGCCAGCATTGAAATAACATCGGGAGGTGAAGCAATCGCCGCAAAAACAGCAAGCCCCACATAAATATAACGGCGCAAACCGCGCAGGGATTGTTTGGTTACGATTCCCATAAAACCTAAAATGAGCAGAATATTCGGCACCTGAAATATCAATCCGAGAAAAAGCAGGATCTGACTTGAAGTCGAAATGTAGTCGCGAAGATTGATATTGGCCTCAATATCACCCACTCCAACTTTCGCCAGAAAACTAAAGGCCGCAGGGAAAGCGACATAATAACCAAAGGCCATCCCGGCCAGAAAAAGAAGCCAGCCAAAGATCATGAACGGCTTTACCGCACGGACCTCGTGCTTGTGTAGTCCTGGTTTAATGAATGTCCAGATCTGATAAAACCAAAATGGCGACGAAAACATAATCGCCCACCAGATCGCAACATCGACCTGAACCCAGGCCTTCTCAAACACGCTATGATAAACCAGCACACCTGAATGAGTTTCTGAAAGAGTATGGCGAATTGGCTGCAGAAGCCATTCGGTGATATCGTCGACAAAATAAGTCGTCACCACAAAAGAAATAACCAATATCCACACAATTCGCATAATAACTTTGCGAAGCTCTTCGATGTGTTCCCAAAAACTCATTTCTTTCAAATTTATCTCTACCTATGTTTCTTGCAATCTATGAATAGAACTATATAATAATCTCATGTTGAAGACTATGCTTACCACTCTTTTTTTGACCGCTACCATCGGATATAGTGCCGAGATTTATGCGGCCCCTAATATGCTCTTACAATGCTTAGCAAAAGAAGAGGAACGTCTGCATAAAAAAGAAATCCAAAACGCCCTTTTTCGCTTAAATCAGGAGTTCGTCAACGAGCTGGCCAGCTCCAACGATATCACCGTAAAGAAAAATTATGTCGACGATATTTGTAAATCGAACACCTACTCGCCTTCCGTCGGTTTACTGCGCCTGCTTTTAATCAAGGAGCACGAGCTCTATGACTTGAGTTTAAGCGGCGTTGAGAGCAACATGCGCCCTTTTAAAATGGGCTACATCAACGAATTCCAAAAACAGGTTCCCCGCATTTTTATCCAGTACCTCTCAGGGCTTCAGAGCGAGCTTGCCACACCGGACTGTCTGGAAAAAGCGATCCCTGAACTGACGGGCCTTAGTGAAAAAATTAAATACCTGGAAGAGGAACTCTCAACTCACGCCCTGATCACGCAAAAAAATAAAATCGATGCGATCTTCACGAAACTCAGAAATTTTGATGGCATTAAAAAGAAATGTTTGATGGAAAAAAGAAAATCAGACAGCGTGAAAAAAAAGCAGAACACCTAACTGCGACTTGATGAATTCCTCCATTGCCAGAAGCAGCCCCTCGACCACATTGGCCCGGTCGCTGTTGACTTTTACGTCGACGTGAAAGCCTTCGATCCCCACAAACTCAATTGTGTACTGACCTTCTATCCCCTCGCGCTTCATCCACGCGTTCTTTAATTCTTCGAGCTTGATTAAAAGCGGCCCGGGGTACATCCCCGCAACCTTCACCCATTGTCCTTTTGCGTCCATACGCGAGCGCGAGTGATCAAGACCCGGGATCAGACCGTTTTCGTTGCGGGTTTGCTGGATTAATTTTTCAATCGAAACCCGGCAGCTGCCGCAGGCACTGGTGGCCATGGTATCTTGTATGAGCGTCTTTAATTCAAAATTTTTATTGGTAAGCACTTTTCTTACGATGTCGCGTTTAGTGACGGAAAAACAAAGACAGAGAAGATCGCGCTCCTCTTTTAAATATCTTCCTTCGCCCATATAGGATGCAACTGCGTCCCTTAAAAGCATAAGCCCCAGCGAGACCATGCTCTTTTTTCCATCCGCAGTCCTGGTTTCAAACATCAGACCTTGGCGTTTAATGTATTTTAATTCCGCAAGAGTTTTCCCCATGGAAAGGGATCTCAATTCCTCTAGCTCTGCTTTGTACTTAAAGACCTCGGGCCCGTCGAAAAAAAATTCCTTTACGGTGTCTTTCTTCGGGTCAATGTCGAGAAAAAGTGTCACTTCAGGAGAAGTGCTTTTGGCGTTAAAAAAAGCGGTTGATTCCATCATAAACTAGCGAGGTTCATCAGACCTAAGAGTCAGGATCTCATGCCCGTCTGGAGTGACCAAAATTGTGTGCTCAAACTGCGCCGACCATTTTTTATCTCTAGTCACCACTGTCCAGCCATCTTTTAAAACACGGCCTTCTTTTTTTCCCAGGTTGATCATCGGCTCAATAGTGAAAGTCATTCCCGGTTTCATCTCAGGGCCTGTGCCTTTTTTTCCAACGTGGACTACTTGAGGTGCCTCGTGGAAATCGCGCCCGATTCCGTGACCGCAATAATCCTCTACAACGGAGTAGCCGTGAGAGTGAGCAATCTCCTGAATGACTGCGCCGATATCGCCAATGCGTCCACCTGGACGGACCGTTTTAATCGCTTCGCGAGTGCAAAGATAAGTGATGTCGACTAACTTTTTAACTTCGGCCGAAACACTGTTTCCTACAAGGAAAGTTTTATTAGTGTCACCATGGAATTTGTTAAGATAAGTGGTGACGTCGATATTGAGGATGTCCCCGTCTTTGATGAATTCATCCTTTCTCGGAATCCCGTGACAGATGACCTCGTTAACTGAAGTGCAGACCGATTTCGGAAAGCCGTGGTAATTAAGGCAAGACGGGTAGGCCCCATTTTGGATAATAAAATCATGGCAAAGCTTATCTAGTTCTTCGGTACTCACCCCTGGGACGACAAATGGACCTATATATTCCAAGGTCTTAGCCGCCAACTGGCAAGTGGCCCTCATCAATTCAATTTCTCTCGAAGATTTAATAGTAATCATAGCTATTTTTCCAAAGTGCCCTAAAATTAAAGTGTCTAAAGTTTTTACACTCTAAGCTGTTATGCGTGGCGCAAAATCCCGCTCAGTGGTACAAATTTATCCTCAAAGTCTATGGAGACTCTATGAAGACACTTGGTCTATTTATACTAACCTTCCTTATGCTTTACAATCCTAAAGTAAAGGCCAGCGATGAAACAGCAGCAGTTCATCCTCTATTAGGTTACGAAATAGATATCGACAATATCCAGGTCAAAAAGAAAAACCCGCTAAAAGACATCGACGAAAACCTGGCAAACTACACTAAGCTGGTGCATATCTTCGAAGAATTCAGAAAATACGACGTCGACCTATCCCGTCGCCTACTGGCCAAAATTCAGAAGAACAATACCTTCTCAGGAAACGACCTTTATTTAATCAAAAAGACTTTTGATATGTTCTCTAAGCTTAACTCGAAGATGCGCGAGTTCGGGGACACTTACCAGTTCAGACAGTCGACAATGCACAAGAGTTTCGTTGCCCCTAAACAAAAGCTCCCAATGATCAAGGCCCACCTGATCTGGCTGACATCGAATTTAATGGTTATTGACCATATACAGGACGTTCATAAGATTCTTTACCTGGAAGATGGAAGCTTAAGGAGAATCATTAAAAACAGCATTGGCGATAAAAAAATCGATGCTGAGGGTGAGAGAAAACTAAAAGAGCTTACCCTGCAGATCAACCATGCTGTCAGTGTGGCCGAGAGTGAGAAATTCAGAGAGCAAATCATTTTAGTCAGGTCAATTTCTGAGGAGCTTGAGCAGACTCTTGAGTATGAGCTAAATGCTAAACTTCTTCTAAAAGAAATTATGATCAATACAACTTCGATGGAAATCGCCCAGGGAAGAAAAGACTTCAGGATTTCTGCTTTCGGAATTGAAGATTATTTCATGAATTTTTTAGGAAAAATCACCAACGCCTTAAGCGGTTTCTTCGGGAACATCGCCGGCAGCGTAAAGTGGAGAAAAGGTTTTCTGTTTGACAGTGAACCAGCGACAGAAATCGCCACCAATGCACTGGTCCCAATGGACATCATTCTGGAAAAAAGCCCATTTGTCCTGACGGATAAATTCATCCCTGGTCACTACGGTCACGTGGCACTATACCTGGGAACAAAAAAACAACTGGAAGAACTGGGAATGTGGAATCACCCTGATATCATTCCTTACCAGGAACAAATCGAAAACGGCTACACAATCCTTGAGTCTGTGCGATCGGGTGTGCGTTTAAATACAATCAAAGACTTTATGAATATCGACGAGTTCACTATTGTAAGGAAACTAAACGGCCTTGAGTCAACGGCCCAGGTTTCTGAGCAGATCACCCGCGGAATGGACCAAATGGGTAAGAGCTACGATTTCAATTTCGATATCTCGACACTAGATAAAATTGTTTGTTCTGAGTTGGTGTATATCGTTTTTGGCCATGTAAACTGGCCGACACGCTACCGCGTCGGAAGAGCGACCGTTACTCCTGATGATATTGCGGAAGTATTGTTCCAAAAAGGCACACCATTTAAAGTGGCCAATTACATGCTCTCTACTGAGCGCCACACAATAGAAATGATGGGTATTGACTACCTGGCCAATATTTTTGATTACGAAAAGCGCACTTCAGATGGAGAAGAGATTAAAGACCCTAAGGATCCTACTAATAGCTTCTGGAAAAAAGAGACAAAGTGTTATACCCTAACAAGCAGCACTCCTTCTGGCGACAAAGAAGGATCAGAAGCGCCGGTTAAAACCTGTAAAACGACTTATAAAGAATACACCTATGAAGAAGTGGGAAACCAGATTAACAATTAAACGAACAAGTACTTCGCCCTACTTCTCTCTGGAATTTAACTTATCTGAAAAAACATCACTCGCCGCTTTCGCCGATATGCTTCCCAGCACATCGCAGGAAGCGGCAGATATTCTGATCACTAACACTCACACTAATTTTGATTCACTCACTGATGCCGACCTGGCAAAACTGAAACTGGTGATTCACCCCAATTCAGGCTACGACAATATTCCTCTGGACTTCATTAAAGGATCCAAGGCCCCTATCCTCGTAGGAAGCACCATCCGCGCCCAGGCAGTGGCCCAATACATCCTGAGTGCGCTTTTAAACCACTTCTCGCCCATCACCCATCAAGCAAGCTGGGACAGAAGCAGAAAATGGCCAAGAAAGCTTTTATCGGAGTTAAAAGTCTGTCTGATCGGATACGGTCACATCGGAAAAATCCTGAGCAGTACTCTGACACCTTTGGTGGCCGAGCTTAAGATTTACGACCCATTTGAAAACCTCACGGTGCTTGATCACAAAAACAGCGATGTCGTTATCTTAGCTTCAGGCCTCAATGCAAAAAGCCGCCACATAATCGAAAAGAATTTCCTCAACCACATCAGCGAAGAGGCCTTGATTATCAACGCCGCCCGCGGAGGGCTGATCAAGACCCATGACCTGGTGAATTTTCTTTCGGCCAACGATAAAGCTTTTGCCGTTCTAGATGTGTTCGAGCAGGAGCCCAATGACTTCAGCGAATTTAAATCGCTCACGAACATCAAACTCACTTCCCACATCGCCGGCGTTTACAAAAACATCGACCAGCAGACGATCAAGTTTGAGACCCAGGTTGTGAAAGATTTTCTTGAACTGACCGAGTTTGATTTCAAAAATAAATACCAAAAAATGATTCTGCAAAACCGCCTGATAGCGGATATAGGACTTATATGACAGCACAATCCCGCAATGAATTCCTCTCTAAACTCAAGCATTACCTGGTCCCGGCCGGTGAAGGCGTCTTCACAGTTCACACCGCCAGCGACAAACGCGAGAGTCTGCAGAGAAAATTATTCGGGCCCGATGCGGTTAAAAATAAAAAGGTGCGCGAGCTTTGGGAGCAGAGTTTAACTAACACTCTTCCGGCCGCCAAATGTGTGATCTTCGGCATCGCCTCTGATTGCGGTGGCGGAATCCAGAGAGGGGCGAACTGGGGGCCGTTATTTCTGCGCGAGACCTTGATCAATTCAAAAGATGAACTCAATGCCTACGATGTGGGCGACGTGCGCGTGATCCCCCACCTTTTACATGATAAATACTTAAACGATGAGACGATTAAAAAGTGCCGTCAGGCACTTTATCAAAGCGACAAGATCAATCTTCCGGTCTCGCCTCTTTCTATCGCTTACGACTTCGCGAGCGGCTTTCATGAGCAGTTTCCCGCAAAATCAATTTTCATGATCGGCGGTGACCACTCCGTGAGTTACCCGATGGTGCGCGCATATCTTGAAGCGAAAAAAGCTCAAGGGAAAAAAGTTGCGCTGGTTCACTTCGACGCCCACACAGATCTTCTGGAAGAAAGACTGGGAATCGATTTATGTTTTGGAACCTGGACTTCACAAGTAATCCCGTATCTTGAGAGCCCTAAGCACCTGGTTCAAATCGGCATCCGCGCCAGTGGAAAAGAGCGCATGCACTGGGAAAATAAGTTCGGCCACACTCAAATCTGGTCGCAGGAAATTTTTGACAGAGGTGCCAATGCCATCGCCGACGAAATTGTTGACCAACTAAAAAAACTCGATGTGGAAGAAATCTACATCAGCTTTGATATCGATGTACTTGATCAGGAGTATGCCGGGGCCACCGGTACGCCTGAAACCGGCGGGCTCTCTCCGCATGAGCCGATGCTGATCATGCAGACGCTGTTTGAAAATTTTAAAATCACTGGCGCCGATATGGTGGAAATCGCCCCACAGGTGAAGTCTTCGGCGATCAAACAAATCGAACCAGAGACTACATTAATGGTTGCGAGCTCTCTTTCAACATTCCTGATTCAGGCGATGGGAAGCAAGTAATGGCGATTGCGGGATTTCCTCCGGTTGATACAGCGGACGAACACGGACTGCTCGCTTTAGGCGGAGACCTGGAAGTTGAGTCGTTGCTGCTGGCCTACTCACAGGGGATTTTTCCCTGGCCGATTTCCAAAGAGTATCCACTTGCCTGGTTTTCTCCTGACCCCCGTGGGATCCTGGCCTTTGATAAACTGCACCTCTCAAAGAGCTTGAGAAAGTTTTTAAAAAATAATCCTTACGAAATAAGATTCAACACCAATTTTGAAGCCGTCATTATGAACTGCGCTTTGATTAAAAGAAGCGATAATCAGGGAACGTGGATTACGGACGAGATCATCAACAGCTATATCGAACTCTACAAGAAAGGATTTGCTTACTCAGTAGAGACCTATGAAAATGACCAGCTGGTGGGCGGGGTCTACGGAGTCTGCATCAACCGCTTCTATTCCGGTGAGAGCATGTTTCATAAGGCCGACAATGCCTCTAAAGTGGCGCTGATCGCCCTTCTTTACCAACTTAACCAAAAAGGCATCGGATGGCTGGATACCCAAATGGTTACTCCTGTTGTTGAGAGCCTGGGGGGAGTTGAGATCCCCCGCGATACCTACTTGAAAATGCTTAAAATCGCCCTCACCTAAGCTGTCTAAACTTTTGTCACCCTCCTGTAATTTCTTCTTCCATACCCCAGTTTAGGATAAATCTTCGTAGAATGAAGATTATGAAAACACCAATTTTTGCTTTTATTGCTTCAATCAGTTTAACCTTTTTTTCATCCGCACAGGCTGAAAACATCTGCGAATACGTTGTTAACAAACATATTGAAGTGGTGACAGCAAGTGAGCTGGAGATAAAGAGCATCAGGCCTCATTCGAACGCAATTACGGCCTACGAAATTACTCTCTTACAAAAGAATTTAACCAATAGGTATCTGAGTTTAAAAAAATTGCTGGCAATTTATGAAAATCAAGCCGAAGGTTGCAGCCCAAGTTTAGGAAGGGCCACCGCCATTTATGACTTCTCATTAGTTGGCAATAGTGTTTTTGCCGACACTCATTTAAGAAGAGTTTTTAAAGGCTTTTCAAAATTTAATTCGTACCAATTAAAGGATTTTGTTTCAAACTACAAAAAGTACACTGCTAACAGCTATATTGAGGAAACACTCAATTTAATCATCAAAGAAAATATTGAATTGCCAAAAGACATCGTCTTAAAAACTTCTGATAAAGATTACGATCCTAATCTCTATAAGATTTCTGACCGTGCTATCAACGGGGCAAGCTCAACGGTTGCTGGTGTGGCCAGAGTTTGGGGATTTATTTCAGATAAAACAATGTGGAGAGAAGGTCGATTAAAGGACAACCAGGCGGCCAAAGAGTTATTACTCAAAAACCTAAGACCACTTGATCTTATTTATGAAACTCGCAATTTCACTCTCTCAAACTACACAATCCCTGGTCAATGGGGTCACGTGGGAGTTTGGCTAGGAAGCAAAGAAGAGCTTATTGCTTTAGGTGTGTGGGATAAAGAATACTTTAAGGCCTTCAGAGAGAAAGTTGAGGCCGGCTTCCAAATTGTAGAAGTACGCAAAGAAGGAATCAACTACCAGAAGCTAGACACCTTCATTAACCTTGATGAAATCGCTATTACGCGAATTAGAAATGCACTTGATAAGGCCGAGACGATTTATTCTGAACTAACTCAGCAGACAATGAAAACATACGATTTCAAATTCGACTCTCGCAGTCTGGCAAAAATCACTTGTGCTGAGTTGATTGCTTTTAGCTATGGCGATATTAAATGGCGTGAAACGAAGACACTCTTCCAATACAGCCTTAGCCCGGATGACTTAGCGATCCTAAGTGTTGAACAACCTGAAGTTTCGGAATTCGTATTGTTCCTCAAAGGGCAGAAGGATAGTACCGAGTTCTTAAATTTAGGCCTTGATGAGTGGAAGGCCGTCTTGACTGCTCAAAAGGAAAAGAAGGCCCTAGATCAGAAAAAGAAGGCCAAAGAAAAGGAAGATCGCCGTGAACGCGAAGAATTCCAGGCACTCTATCGATAAAACTGGTGCCACTTAGGCACCAAAAATCTCACATTTTCTGGAAAAATGTAAAATTCACCCGCCAGCTCCCCCTACTGTTTGCATCCAGTAAAAAGTGATGATAACTCTTGAAGCCTCATTTAATAAACTTGAGGTTAGAGATGAAAACTTTATTTTTTATATCACTTCTTTCGCTGCTTATTACTTCATGCGGAAAATCCAAAAATGCCGTTAATTCTGGAAGCACAACATCCGGAACAGGAACAACAACAGCCATTGAAAAAGCGCCTATGGCCGATTTCGAGGGCGTCTACGACCTGATTAGAATGGATAGTGAGGACTGTGGAGCGAACATCAGGATTGTTAACCAATGCAATGGGTATATGCTTTTAAGCAATCACCTGGGGCCGGAAGAGTTCTGTAACGTCAATAAAGGCGAGTATGTTTTCAATAGCGATAACAATGACAGGAACCCGCCTAATCCGGATAGAAACCCACCAAATCCAGACAGAAATCCACCTAACCCGGATAGAAACCCACCTAATCCGGACAGAAATCCTCCTCCAACGACCAGAGTTCAAAAAGCGGTGGTCACACAGGAAGGAAATCTCCTGAGATCAGTTATCACGCTTTCTCAGAATGTTTCTTTTACCAATACACTGACTTTAAATAACGATGGGACTTTGATTAAGGTTTCAAATCTAAAGAGCAGAAACAGCCGTTGTGTTTACCAGAAAAGATAATAAAAAAAGCCTCCGTAAGGAGGCTTTTTTATTTCAATTATAATCTAAGTTTTAATCTATCTTTGTCATCGACTGTCGACTGAATCCCGCGACCGCCATTTAGAGACTTTCTAAACGCCAGCTCATGGTGATCCGCAACCCATTCCTGCTCAGCATGTCCTGCCATTTCGTACTCGTTAGTTAAACGAATCGCATCCACCGGACAGGCCTCTTCACAGAAACCGCAGAATACACAACGAAGCATCTCGATTTCAAACGACACCGGTGCCTTCTCTACTTCTTTATCTGAATCGTCAGCGGCCACGATGTGGATACACTGAGCAGGACAGTAAGTTGAACAAAGCATACAAGATGTACATCTTAGTGTTCCGTCTTCTTTTACCGTAAGAACGTGCTTGCCCTTGAAGCGGTCAGAATAGAAATACTTCTCTTCCGGATAGTTCAGGGTCATTCTCTTTTCAACACCAAAAAGGTTTTTAACCATCGTGATGATAGTAAGTTTAAGGCCTAGGTATGTTCCCTTAAAAAACCCGTGAGCTTTATAGAGGTCAGCTTTTAAAATCATACGTTCACCCATTTCCCATAATAGCTAATGTCTTTTGTCGTCTCACCATAGCTCAGTCCAGCGGCAAGCTTACGAGTGTTCCCCTGGAAGTTCACGATCTCGCCTTCTTTTTCAAGGAAGCTTGGAACCGGAAGAAGGTAGTTGAACACTTTCATCGTTGATAGTGTCTCGCCTGGAGTAAGAGCGATTCTTGTAGACGCTTTTTCAATCTTCTTTAGAAGAGTGTTGAAGTGGTCTTCATTGTAAAGGATTTCTGGAACAACAACGTACACGATGTCGCTAGAAGAGATCCCGTTTAACATTTTATCCAATCCTGCAGATGAGTGGTCAAACCCTGCCGCTTCGAAAGCTTTTACCGCTCCACGAAGGTTAGCATTTTTATCACCGCGCTTAAGGATTCCGTCGAACTCAGCTCCCATCGTTGGAAGCGTATAAAGAGCGACTTCTGCTTTTGATCCTTTAATAGAAGCGAAGAAATTAGCGTATTCCTGGTTAGTCAGAGATGTAGAAAGAATGAATTTCGCTTTTTTCCCTTTTACCAGTTCAACGATTTTCGATTCATCAGCTGGAACAAACAGACCGTTTAAGTTTTCAGAAGCGTTCTGAAGACGTGTCGGGCTTGAAACGTGTTTGTAGATCTGGCGACCATCATCACACATCCAGTGGCCGTTAACCGTCTCATCAAACACTGGTTTTACACGGTATGAGCCGTGTTTGTTTTGAGAAACTTTTACAGAACACCCAGTCTCGCAACCGATACAAGTCGTGTGAACTTCCTCAAGGAACCAAACACGTTGCTTGAAACGGAAGTCTTTAGATGTAAGCGCTCCAACCGGACAGATGTCTACCAGGTTTTGAGCGTAATCATTTTTAAGATTTTCGTTAACGTTGATTTCAGCGTGGTCACCGCGGTTAAGGATTCCCAGCTCATTTGTTTTCGTCACTTCTGAAGTAAATCTTGTACAACGTGAACATAGGATACATCTTTCAGCATCCAACATTACGTTTTTGCCGATGTCCTGAACTTTCTCTTTGTGAACTTTCTTATCGATCATTTGCGAGTCGTACTGTCCGTACTTCATGTAATAATCTTGAAGCCCACACTCTCCGGCCTGGTCACAAACCGGGCAATCAAGCGGGTGGTTTACAAGGTGGAATTGAAGAGTCGCTTCAACTGCCGCTTTGATTTTTGGAGTGTCGTTACGAACAACCATTCCATCACCACAAGTAGCATTACATGCTGGGAATGGACGAGGAACCCCGTCTTGCTCAACCATACACATACGGCATACACCAGCGATGCTAAGGCCCGCGTGGTAACAGTAGTGAGCAACTTGCTCGCCGTTGTCTAAAGCGGCCTGTAAAAGGTTTGATCCTTTCACCGCCTCAATTTGTTTTCCGTTCCAGGTAATTTTTACTTTTTCAGTCATGACTATCTCTTATTAGAATTTACGTTTGTCGTTACATAGGCCTCAAGTTCCGGTCTAAAGAACTTGATCATCCCCTGAGTCGGCATCGCCGCCGCATCAGCAAGAGCACAAATTGTTTGTCCTCTCATTGAAGCCGCTGTTTTATCCAGAAGTTCGATATCTGATTTAGCCGCCTTTCCAGTTTCTCTTCTCTTAAAGATGCTCTCCATCCAGCCAGTTCCCTCGCGGCAAGGAGTACATTGCCCGCAAGACTCGTGATGATAGAACTCAAGCGTGTACTTAAGGATGTCCCCCATGTTTCTGGTTTCATCGATAACAACGATTGCACCAGAACCAAGCATTGATCCTTTGCTTGCCACATCTTCATAGTCCATTTTTACAGAGTATGAGTCATCAGCATTTAAAACCGGAGCAGAAGATCCTCCTGGGATAACCGCTTTAAGTTTGTTGCCGTTTCTCATTCCACCGCAATGAACTTCAATGATCTCTTTTAATGATGTCCCAAGTGGTACTTCAATAACACCTGGTTTATTAACGTCCCCAGAGATTGAGAACAGTTTTGTTCCCGCAGACTTCTCTGTTCCGAATTTTTTGTATTCTGCCGCTCCAAATCTCATGATCCAAGGAACAGCTGCAAGCGACTCAACGTTGTTAACCATCGTTGGAAGTCCACGGTAGCCTTTGATTGCTGGAAATGGTGGCTTAAGTTTCGGCTGGCCTTTTTTACCTTCCAGAGATGAAATCATTCCTGTTTCCTCTCCACAGATATAAGCTCCGGCCCCACGGTGAACATAAAGGTCAAAGTCAAAACCTTTGCCCATGATGTTCTTTCCTAAATATCCTTTCGCATACGCCTCTTTTAGGGCGCGCTCTAGAATCATCGCTTGCTGATAAAACTCTCCACGAATGTAGATGTATCCTTTTTGAGTTCCCAGCGCCCATGCAGAGATGATCATCCCTTCAATTAAGATGTGTGGGTTTTTCTCAACTAAGAATCTATCCTTAAATGTCCCCGGCTCAGACTCGTCGGCGTTACATAGAAGGTATTTTTTTGCGTTTCTATCTTTCGAGAAGAATCCCCACTTAACACCAGTCGGGAACCCAGCTCCCCCGCGCCCGCGAAGACCTGAGTTCTTCACTTCTTCTTTGATCGCTTCAGGGTCTTTCTCAAAACAAGCTTTCATCATTTCGTATCCACCAGCACGCTCGAAAACGTCCAGGTTGTGAACACCTGGAATATGGTGATAGCTCAGAAGAGTAAAATCTTTATAATTAGCAGTGTCCTTTTCCATGACTCTTTCCATTATGGAAGCTCCTCTAATTTTTGAATCGCCGCCGTTAAATCAACAGGTCCGACATAATCATTATTAATGCGCATACAAGGTGCCATTTCACAGGCCCCAAGACACTCCATCTTCTGCAGAGAGATTCTTCCGTCTCTCGTTGGAGTTAAATAGTCTGTATCGAAGTGCTTTAGAAGCCCTTGGTAGATTTCGCGTCCACCGAACATTGAACACGTGATATTAGTACATACGTGAACCATATTTCTTGCTACCGGCACATCGTAGAACATGTCGTAGAAAGAGATGACTTCTTTGATTTTGATTTCCGGGATATTCATCAGCCCACTTACGTAAGCGATCGCTTCAGTCGGAAGCCAGTTGATTTGCTCCTGAACCAGGTGAAGAACAGGAAGAAGAGCTGACTCAACATCGTCATAACGAGTTAGTAGTTCCTCATAAGTCTTCAGGTTTTCAGAGGTAAAACTAAAAGGTGTACCTAAGCTGTGTGTTTTTTCTGACACGTTCGAACTCATCTGTCTAACTCCCCTGCAATAATGTTCATTGCCCCAAGTTGAGCAACGGCATCAGCGATCATCTTGTTGTTTACGACTTCATTGAATGACTGATAGATCGCAAAACATGGTGGACGTACCTTTACTCTGAATGGGTTTGGTCCGCCGTCTGAAATAATGTAGAAGCCCAACTCTCCATTGGCAGCTTCTGTCGCTGAATAAGTTTCACCGACCGGTGGACGTACCCCTTTCATGATCAACATGAAGTGGTTCATCAGACCCTCGATGTTCGTGTAAACTTCTCTCTTTGGCGGGATACAAACGCGCTTATCAAGCGATTGAACCGGACCTGAAGGAAGGTTCGCCAGAACCTGGTTTACGATTTTTAAAGACTGTCTCATCTCTTCCATACGAACCAGGTATCTGTCGTAAACATCACCTGTGTGTCCAACTGGAACTTCGAACTCAACATCTTTATAGAAGTAATATGGATTTGTTTTTCTGATATCGTAGTTTACACCTGTCGCTCTTAAACAAGGTCCTGTGTATCCCCAAGCAATGGCGTCTGCCGCGCTTACTGGAGTTACTTTTGTTCTCGCTAAGAAGATCGGGTTTTTTGTAAGAAGTTTATCTACTTCTTCGATATTCTTTTGAATTAGTTTTACCACTTCAAGACAGTCTGTAACCCATCCAACCGGAAGCTCTTGAGCTTGCCCGCCGATACGAGTAAGTGAAACTGTTAAACGGGCCCCGCAAAGTTTCTCGAATAGTTCGTACACTCTTTCTCTTTGCTCGAAACAAAACCAGAAAGACGTTAGAGCTCCTAAGTCTACCGCTCCTGCTCCGATACAAACAAGGTGATCGATTACGCGGGAAAGTTCAGCAAGAACCATTCTCATTGCTTTAGCACGATCAGGAATCTCGATTCCCATCATGTCTTCGATCGCTTTACACCATCCAATGTTGTTCATTGGCGATGAACAGTAGTTCAATCTATCTGTATAAGGAACAACCTGGTTGTACAGGTGGTTTTCAGTCATTTTTTCAAAACATCTGTGAAGGTATCCGATCTCAAGTTTTGATCTCTTGATAACCTCTCCCTCAATCTCCGCCATAATACGAAGAGTCCCGTGAGTAGCAGGGTGAGAAGGCCCGATGTTGATCCACTCGCGCTTTAATGATTCTTCGTGAGTGATTGATGGATCTGGATCAAAGTGAATATCTTGTGATTCAGAAAGCGGCTGATTGTGATCAGCTCTATAGTCTTTTCTAAGCGGGTGACCTACGAACTCGTGGTGAGTTAATAGACGCTCTTTTTTTCTTCCTTCATAAGTGATCCCGAACATGTCCCAAGCTTCGCGCTCAAACCAGTCCGCCCCTTTCCAAAGCGACATAACAGATGGAACAGTTTCTCCACCGTCAGCATCCACCGGAACACGCACGCGAACGCGCTCGTGGTTTTCCATATTAAGGAGATGGTAAACAGATTCAAATCTTTTTCCGTGGGCCCACTCGGCCTTTGGTCTTCCCTTGTTGTCTACACCGCAGACATCAAGAAGCATATTGTACCCAAATTCTTCTTTCAGTCTGGTCATCACACCCATCATGGTCTTTGTGCAAGCAAAGATCACATGGTTTCCGAAAGCGTATGAGTAAAATTCACCGAACTTTAATTTTAGCTCGGATGAATAAGTCGAAGTTGTGATTGTTGTCTCAGTCATTATTTTAACCTTGCGCTGCTAGTGATTTTTCTTGTTGTTTCGCTCTTTCCGCAGAAGCTGAAACGCCGTTTTTAATACGCTCTTGAATCTGCATCATCCCCTGAATTACAGCTTCAGGAGTTGGAGGGCATCCTGGAATATAAACATCGACAGGAATGTCGCGAGAAACACCTTGAACAACGTGGTAAGCGCGGTAGAAACCACCTGAAGAAGCACAAGCGCCCATAGCGATTACCCATTTAGGCTCTGCCATCTGGTCGTAAATTCTTTTTAGAACCGGTGCTTGTTTCTCAGTGATAGTTCCGGCGATGATCATCATGTCTGATTGGCGTGGAGAGAAGCGAACAACCTCTGCACCAAAACGAGAT
>JBEIPI010000082.1:0-13638 GCA_040377165.1 Bacteriovorax sp. | reverse complement strand
ATCGCGATTGGTCTGGCCATTTTTATGGGAATTAATTCCTACGGATTAGGTTTATTCGGCCAGGAACTTATGAGCGCCTCCACTCAGAGTGGCGGGCATATGGGGGCGATTGGTAATGTGCTCCTGGCCCTTGTTGTGATCATCGCAGTTGCCAGAGGCGCGGGGGCCCTTTTTAAAATGATCAACCAGCCGCCTGTCATGGGCGAAGTGATCGGTGGTATCTTTTTAGGGCCATCACTGCTGGGAAAATTTTTTCCAGGTCTCGCTCTTTTTGTTATTCCACCTTCATCACTTCCTTATCTCAACATCGTCGCCCAAATTGGAATTGTACTTTATATGTTTTTAGTGGGACTTGAGCTCGATTTGGATGAATTGAAAAAAAGCCGCCATTCAACTTTCATTATCTCTCACACTAGTATTCTCGTGCCATTTGTTCTCGGTAGTGCGCTGGCACTTTTTATCTTTCAGGACATGGGGATTCCTGAAGTTGGTTTTACCAATTTTGCGCTTTTCATGGGAGTCTCAATGTCGGTCACAGCTTTTCCTGTGCTTGCCAGGATTCTTGCAGATAAAGGAATGACCAAAACAGCGATGGGCTCGCTTGCCCTGACCTGTGCCGCGATCGATGATGTGACTGCATGGTGCTTACTTGCATTAGTGGTCAGTCGCGCTCAGGCCTCTATCGACAGCGCTCTCTACACTTATTTATTTGCTGGCATTTTTATTCTCGGAATGCTTTTTTTGGTCAGACCGATCCTGGCAAAATGGGTGAGACGTCTCAAAGACCAGAGCTCTTTTTCTACCAACAAAATTGCCATTTTCCTGATGTTGATTCTGCTCTCTGCCCTGGCGACAGAGGCGATCGGAATCCATGCCATCTTTGGCGCTTTTTTGTTGGGGGTGATTATTCCTCACGATACTTTTGTCGCCCGTGAACTGGACTATAAAATGCAAGATATTGTGCGCGTGCTTTTTCTGCCGGCCTTTTTTGCATACACCGGAATGAAGACCCAAATCGGGCTTTTAAACTCCAGCACCGATTGGATGTGGTGTGGCGTGATCATTCTCGTGGCGGTTATAGGGAAGTTCGGGGGCACATTGCTTTCAGCAAAAGCGCTGAAGCATTCGTGGAGAGATTCCTTGACGCTGGGAATTTTAATGAATACCAGAGGCTTAGTTGAGCTCATCGTGCTTAACATTGGACTTGACCTGGGCATCATCTCCCCAAGGCTTTTTACTATGCTGGTTATTATGGCCGTTGTCACAACTTTCATGACCGGACCGCTGCTTTCATTGGTGGAAAAAGAATAAATTCCCTTGAAGAAGAGGTTTTTTAGGACTATACCTACCGAACAAAAAATTCCAAGGAAACATCATGAGAAGGGTTGTATTCATTCTAGCGCTTATTCTGTCGACGAATTCGTTTGCAGGGATTGTCCCTAGAGTTAATTGCGTAGGCTCTTCTTATGATAGATCCGTGTTAAAAGCAGAAGAAGTCGCAGAAGATAAAGTTCTTCTGGAGTACCGAAGCGGTGGGGCCGCTTTCGCCAATGTTTTCTATGGCGAACTTAAAGACCACACTTTCATTGCCCTTATCAACAAAAGTTACCCAATCACAAATACCGACCTTCTTCCTCTGAACCTTGGAATCTACAGTTCAAACGGCGATAAAGTCCTGGCCGAAAAACCAGTGGTCCTGAATGGCTTCGGGGTGATTTCAAAAGTTGAAGCAAAACTGGCCTCCGGTAAGATCCTGACACTTTCTTGTTATAGACTCTTAAATCCATAAGTCTTATGATTAAGTATGAAAAAATCATACTTACAATCTTCTCTCTTTTTTTTTAGGCCCAATCCTCGCAGCACTTTTTGGAATCTACACGCTTGATGTGATGAGCATTCCAATTAATGCGTTTTATCCCAATATCGGGGCCATCCTCGTGGGAATGCCGCTGGTTTTCCTTCTGGCACCAAGATGGAGCGATAAAAGACCACTGCTGGTCATGCAGTTGGCCTTCATCTCAATCTTCCTTCTGCTTATTAGTTTCTTCTTTCCTGGAGTCAACGATGTCCACCGCTGGATTTCTGTCGGTGGCATAGACGCCAATGTTTCGATGCTCATGCTTCCGGTTGCGCTTTATTGCCTTCACCAGTTATTGCATGAGCATAAATATCTTTACGGGATCGTATTGTTTGCGGCAATTGGAACGATTCTTGGTTTCCAGCCGGATGCCGGACAGGCGAGTGCTTTTGGATTAGCAAGCCTTGTTCTTTTCTTCAGAAACAAAATGAGTGCGAAGATCCGTGCAGCCGCGGTTCTTATCTCCATCATCACAATTGGTCTGGCGTGGAACCGCATCGATCTGCTTGAGCCTGTGGCCTATGTAGAGGATATTTTCTATCTAATGGCGAGCCTAGGGCCGATGGGATTGATCGCGATGACAGCAATCTCTCTCTTGTTATTTTTCCCTTTCATTTTTATGAGCTTTAAGCGCATTGAAACAGTCAGGACTCTGTCGGTGACTTTCATTGTTTACCTCGCGACATCTTTTGTCGTCACAGAATTCGGGCATTATCCGGTTCCGGTGATGGGAGCGGGGGCAAGCTCGGTGATTGGATGGTTTATCATGCTTAGTTTTGTTTTCAGGATGTAATAATGAAATTTTCAGTTCTAGTTCTTTTGGTCTTATTGGCAGGGTGTGCGACAAAAAGCACGAAAACCACTAAGGCCCCGGCCATGCCGGTTGCAAGCGACGACTCTGTAATGCTCGATCATAAATTCTTCAAAGTCTCTTATAACATAAAAAAGCGCCTCGCGAATTATGTGACCTATCAGCTGACGGCCGAGCAGCTTAGAAATAAGCGCGCAGAACGAGACAATAAGTTCATTCCGGATCCATTGTTGGTTGAAAAAAATCTGCCTTATGTTGTGACGAAAGAATACACTAAAACAGGTTACGACCGGGGACATCTTGCTCCTTCAGCTGACTTCGCCTGGAGCCAGGAGGCCAATGACCTGACTTTTATTATGTCGAACATGGCGCCTCAGACACCTGACTTAAACCGCAATGCCTGGAAGAAGCTTGAGGAGCAGGTGAGAAAATGGGCCTGTGGTGAAGAGAAGGTGACGGTTATCACGGGACCCGTGCTTGAAGAAAATCTTCCAAGACTTGCCAGCGGATTAGAAATCCCGCAGAAATTTTTTAAAATTGTCATTGATGAAACTCCACCAAAAAAGACTTTATCATTTTTGTACTACCAGACTGACAAAGGCGATGTACTCGCTCAAAGAATGGTTCCGGTTCAAAATGTGGAAAAAGTAACGGGCATAGCTTTTGACCAAAGTTTCCCTGAAACAAGAAGAGTTCCGGCCAGTCTGACTGACTGGAAAGAAGCGGACTGTAAGTAGGTTTTATGCGTTTATCTTTAATTCTTGTCTTGTCTTCTCTGGTTTTTGGCTGCGCTAGTTCTACTAAAATGGACGAGCAGTCACAGAAGAAATTCCTGGTTAATTTTCCGGTGATCAATGAGATGATCGCGGCCAAATATTTTAGAAACTTTCAGCAGTACGAGGGATTGACCCATGCTTACTGGGAAACTCTTCTGGATTCGATCAACAACGAAAGAGGTGAGGAGTTCAAAAAAGACCTGGCTGCTTTCGATGATGTGAGAGTGAAAGCTTTCGCGAAAGGAATCGTGGTTTGCGCTTATTCGAATTATTTTGAGATTGGTTTCTGTGACAACACGAAATGCCCGGGAGTGGAAGTCACAAAGGGGATTGATTCAGAGAAGACTTTGGTAAAAGAGATGGTAGGGCTTCTTTCTTATACTTGTAAAAATTAGACAAAAAAAAAGGCCACCCGAAGGTGGCCTTTTTTTAAAAGCTTACTTAGAAATTGTTTCCATGATCCAAGCGTGAGCAGTTGCTACGTTAGCATAGATACCGTAGTACTTAGCTCTCGCACATCCTCTTCCCCAGCTTACGACACCAGCAAGAACCGGAGTTCCATCTGATCCCATAACTGTAAGTGGTCCACCAGAGTCACCTTGGCAAGAATCTTTCTGACCAGCATCGAAACCTGCAGCTAGCATAGTTTCATCGATTTTTCCTGCGTAAGAATCTTTAGCGTTAGCTCTTTCGCGGCTAACGATTGGAACGTTTACGTGTCTCATAAGTGGAGTCACTCCACCGTACTCGTTCATTGCTCCCCATCCCAGGACGTTAGCAATTACACCTTCGTCGATCGCACCAGTTTGCATTAATTCAGGATCAACCATTGAGATGCTTCCAAGAGTTGGAGTTGCTTCGAAGTTGATTGGGCTTTCAAGTTCAAGAAGAGCGAAGTCGTTTTTGAAAGTTGAAGAGTTGTTTTTAGGGTGAATGATTGATCTCTTAACTTTTAGAACAACTCTGTCTTTGGCGTTCAGGTCAATACCACCAGCTGTAATTTTGCTTGTGAATAGTGATGAACAGTGAGCAGCTGTTAAGATCCACTTTGGAGCGATGATGCTTCCAGCACATCCACCACCAATGCTTACAATATATTTTGTATAAGTTTTTGCAGGATCAACTAATTCTCCACCGACAATTTTGTCGTTAGAGATTGCCATGTTTGAAAGAAGAGATAGAGAGAGTGCAGCTAATGCGAAAGTTCTTTTCATATTTACCATCCTTGATATTAAAGATGATAAACCTCGCTCAATCTTTTGCCAGCGATTTGCACTCTCTGTAATTATTTGTTAGTCGAGCCGTTTACTGGGTTATAGGTTTGCGTTATCGATCAAACCAGCCCTTTCCTTTGTTAAACTGAGTAATTGTTTCAGCAAGATTATCAAACTGGGGAGAGTCTTCAAGGGACTGGGATTGGGCCCAGGCCTTAATGAGTTCCAGGTTCTTTTCCTTAGATTTTTCTTTCGCCCTAAGCACGTTGTGCTGAAAGGTATTAAACGCCTTTGTGACATCTTTATCTGTCATCAAAAACATTTGGGCCATACTGCTCGTGGATTCTTTTGCATCGAACTTGTAATTATTATCCGTAAGCATTTGTGAAATAGCTGGGTTTGCGCGCTCAATGAAGTCTCGGTGTTGGTAGAGGTTAAAGTCAAAGGACACGCCCATCTTATCTTTAAAGGCCGAAGTGAGCACTTGCGTGACAATGGCAGTGACACCGACTTTCTTTTTTAAAGACTCCATCGCCAAAGTGTTTCGATCTATATAACTAGCGTCGCGAATTTTAGGTTTTACCATTTCGTGAACATTACAGCGCTCGACTGCACAGTTTGACCTAAAGTCGTTGTCTTTCATCATGCAATCATTTCTGTGGACCTCAATTTTTCCAACACAACTTCTAAGCGATGTGTTCACATCTTCCATTGTCTTGGCCATTTTATCAAAAAGGTAAGTCTTGATCTGATCTTTGCTATAGTCGCAAATTTTTGGGTCAGTCACCTTGTAGTCGGCAATGAATTTGTCTAAGCACTTATTGTTAACTTCACTAGAGGAGTAGAAGGCTTTGCCATAGATCGGGAACTCTTTGTAGTGCTCCATGCATTTTGCCAAAAGTTCGTCCGTGCTGATTTGGAGATCCGGCTCATTTAGATACTCTTTTCCGCCAAAGAGATTAGTTTTGATATAGTCGTATTTTTCCGGATCGATGCTCTTTAACTTTTGTGGCTCAAGAACGTAATAAGCGGCAGAGTCGGCCAGGTCTTCTGCGGGCTCAGAGGCAGCATAGCTGGTGACAAATTGTTTGTCTTTGGTATGTGTCCAATTGTCGACTTGAACTTTTCTTCCTCTTTCATCCGTTTTATAGCTGACATTATTTTTCCAACCACTCAACTTCATAAAAGCAGAAATTTCAGAAAGACCGAATTGGGTCTTATCCGATTTAGAAAAATCCACGTGGTGGGCCAGCTCGTGGATAGCGACCAAAGCGGCCCACGATTTATTTTCACTAAAGGTGGTGTCGATAAAAACAATCTCACCTTCATTAGAATAATAGCCTGGCCTTGCATAAGCAGCAGCTGTAGGAGAGCCTGGTTTGTGCTTAGTGTGTGGCATGCGCTTGATACGGTTGAGTGTCTTTAGTCTGTTAAAAGTTGGAGGAAGTTTTTTGTAAGAAAGATCGATTGTTTGAATTTCTTCCGGTGAAAAAAGCTCTCCAATCCAAACATCTTTTTCATTGATAAAATCTTTGCCGGCAGAAACGATATAGCCGTTTCTTTTGGCGATATTGAGCGTTCTTTGGGCCGCTTCTTTTGAATCATAGATCGCAGTAAGTGCACACAGGACATCGTCACATGACTTGGCCTTTGACCATTGATTCGTTGGTTTTTCCCCCAGCATCTTGCTTAAAAAATTAAGCTCATCTGCAGAGCCTCTTAGTTTAAGACCTTTAATGACAGCTGTCTTTTTAGGAAGATGTTTAAAGTTAGCATTATACTCATCCTCAGTGTCGTTTTTTAATTGATCAGCGCAATTGACGACGACAGAGGACTCTAGTGACATGATTTTTTCTTCAAGAGAGCTCTTCCCTGAGGTATTTTCACAATTCACACAGTCTTCAGCATGGAGAGACAGAGAGCTAACAATCAGTGATAAAATTAAAAAAAAGTTCACTTGCTCTTCTCCATCATTTTTTTAGATGAAGAGTTCATTTCTTCTAAAATTTCTTTCAGGGTTCTAAGATTCGCTTTAGAAGGCCACGGCTTCAGAATATCCATTTTGCTTACTTTCAATTCACGGCTTAAATGAAAAATTCTTCCGGTCTTCGGATCGGCGATTAAAAGTTTTGCATCCATAATGTCGTGAGGAGAGGATGTTTCGATTCTTTCAAAAAGATCGGCGTCGCTTATAGTAAAGGAGTGAGGGGGAGTGAAATCGACAGAGAGGTGTTTGCTTGGGAGTATCTCTACTTTTATCGACACACCACCTTTTTTAAAACTAACTGGAAGCTTAGCACCTTTGGGCCCACCTAGTTTTTCCAGTGTTTTTGCCTCAGGGTCTGATCCATTCACCTGGTAAATGGACTCTTCAATAGCGGCCAGTTTAAGAGGAAAACTCAGTCCCAAAAAGAGGAGAGTCAGGGCAATGTTGATATTGTTCATGGGGTCCTTCGTGGAAGTAGTCAGTTTGTTCTTTGTCGGATTAAAATAATCAGGACTTTAACGCTCGGGTATTGTCCATAAAAGGACAATGCACCGCAATTAAAAGACTTTCTCGATTTATTTATCTAAAGAATGTATATTTCTAAACGAATAACAATGAGGTTTTTGTGACCAATATGCCCTTTGAGGCCCTGTTTGAGCATTCATCGATCGGAATCATCATTTCTAACCAGGACGGTGAGATCGAAAGAACTAATCTCTACGCCTCAAACATGTTCGGGTATGAGCGTGACGAACTCATTGGTCAGAAAATCGAAGTGCTCATTCCTCCACACTTGAAAGAAAGGCATATCATTTACCGCAAGATGTACAACCAGAACCCACAGCCTAGAACGATGGGAAGTAACCTCAATCTACTGGCCGTGAAAAAATGCGGGAATCAGTTTCCGGTCGAGATCTCTCTTTCATATTTTGAGACAACCAACTACCGACGAATTGTCAGTTTCATCAACGACATTACTTCCAGAAAAAAGTCTGAAACAGCGTTGAAGAAATTGACTGAAGAGCTGGAGAGCAAAGTTGAGGAGCGCACCGAGGAGTTATCCAATGCGCTTAAGCAGTTAAGTGAGATCAATGAGGGCATGAGAAACACGCTGATGAGAGAGCAGGAGCTAAGCGAGTTAAAATCGCGCTTCGTCTCTATGGCATCCCACGAATTCAGGACGCCTCTGGCCGGGATCATGACTTCAGTGTCTTTGATTTCCAGCTATCACAAACCTGAGGATGAACCAAAAAGAGAAAAACACGTTCAGACGATTAAAAAATCGGTGAAGAACTTAACCAGCATCCTAAACGACTTCCTTTCTCTTGATAAACTCAATGAAGGGAAAGTTAAATCGACGCCTTCGGAATTCATGCTAAAAGATTTAGTGGAGGAGATCGTCGAGGAATTCAGGATTGTATCGGAAAAGGAGCAGTTCATTGAAACGCCGGTGATCGCTTCAGTTAAAATGTTTCAGGACCGCGATATGTTGAGAAACATTTTCGTGAATCTAATTTCAAATGCCATTAAGTACTCGGCGGAAAAAAGTAAAATCACGCTGACTGCTGAGCAGGCAGGTGAAGATGTCGTGATAAAAGTACAGGATCAGGGAATTGGAATTCCTGAAGCCGACCAAAAGCATTTGTTCGAGTTATTTTTCAGGGCCCATAACGTCACGACGATTAAAGGGACGGGTCTTGGGCTCAATATTGTAAAACGATATTTAAATATGATGGGTGGTGAAATCAGTTTCACCAGTGTTGAAAATAAAGGAACAACTTTTGTTGTTAAATTACCAATGGAAATGAAGTCATGAAAACAATCTTATTAATTGAAGACGATACAATCATGAGAGAGAATACCGCCGAGATCCTGGAGCTTGCCAGCTATAAAGTTCTCACAGCACCAGACGGGAAAAAAGGTTGTGCCTTAGCGAAGGAGGTTCTGCCGGATATTATTGTCTGCGATATCATGATGCCTGAACTCGACGGCTATGGGGTTCTTCATGTCCTTTCACAGGATCCCAAAACTTCATCAATCCCATTCATCTTTTTAACTGCTAAAGCAGAAAGAAGTGAAGCGAGAAAAGGAATGGAGATGGGCGCCGATGATTATCTGACAAAACCTTTTGAGGACACGGAGCTTTTAAAAGCGGTTGAAGTGAGACTTAAAAAGCTCGATAACTTAAAGAAGAATTTCGCCCGCGATGTGGAAGGACTCAATGAATTTCTTGAGCACGCTGGAGGATTCAAGGAGCTTCAGAATCTCTCTAAAAATTGCCCGAAATCAATTTATAATAAAAAACAGGTGGTTTTCCACGAAGGGGATATGCCGCATTTCTTATTCTTTTTGAATAAGGGGAAAATCAAAACCTTTAAAACTCACGAAGACGGAAAAGAGTATATTACCGATATCGCCTCTGATGGAGACTTCTTCGGTCACGTGGCGCTGTTTGAGGACAAGCCTTACAAGGATTCAACTCTGGTTATGGAGAAAAGTGAGATCTGTAAAATTCCAAAAGAGGATTTCCTTTCACTCCTTTATAAAAACCGCGATGTGGCCAATCAGTTCATTAAGATGCTCTCGAATAAAATCGAAGGACAGGAAACACAGCTTCTAAGACTTGCTTACGATTCAGTAAGAAAGCGCACAGCTGAAGTGATCCTGAACTTGAAGAAAACATCATCACAAAAGGTAGATGGGAAGGTTGCCCTGCAGATTACCCGCGAAGACCTGAGTAAAATCGTGGGGACGACGACTGAAACAGTCATCCGTTGCTTAAGCGATATGAAAGAAGAGGGGCTAGTTGATATAAGAGGTAGGGAAATTATCGTACTTAATAAAGAAGGCTTAGAGGCCATTCAATAAAAAGATGATGAGAATCATACCTCCTAAACATCATCCATCATATTTTATTTAAAAGATTCTCATAAAATAAATTTACAACCTAAAGGAGTAATTAATTTTATGAGATCTTTCAATCACATTGCTACCCTTGTTCGTATTAAAAGAATGGCCCATCCAGACGCCCTTTCCCAGTCAGATTTGTCGGAAAAATTAGGATACAAAAATGGACAATTTATCTCCAACGTAGAGAGGGGACTTTGTAATGTGCCTTTGAAGATGATGAGCAGGATTGCGGAAATTCTTAATATCACTCCGGAGGAAATCAAGAAGGCGATTCTTAAAGACCATGAGCAAACATTAGATAATTTTTTCAATACAGCTCATGCAACTGTCACTCGTCAGCAGAGGAAGAATTTAAAAGAGACGCAAATGAATGAAGCTTCGTGAGAAGCTCTTTTGGGCCTTATTTAGAAGCGAGAATTTTTTTTCGTCGTTTCTCAATCGCTTTGATTTCGGCACTCGGCTCATGGCCTTCTGGAAAAAGCAAAATTGCCGGATGCACACCTAAAGAGGCGCCTAGCTTTTCAGCGTACTTTTTTGTCAATTCATAAGAATCATTTTCGATAGCAGAAAGGTGAGGTCCTTTAATTCCAGAAATCATTTCTACATCTTTTAAGGTTAAACCTAGAGATTTTCTTATTGCGCGAATAATTTGCCCCGAGCTGACTTCTGTAGGATCGATTTCGTGAAGGATGTTCTTTAATGGTTTCATGTTTCACCGATAGTCATGGTTAGGTGTTATTTTTAAGACCAAAACAGTAACCTCATTGTTATTTACTCTGTAAATAATTCGACCTGAGTTGCTAATACAAGAAGAGCGGCACCCTTCCCATTGTCCCCAAAGAGGATGATCATCCCATTTGTAATCATGGATTAACGCTTGAGGGCTATAGTACTCAATAAAACTGCACCATGCTTTGAGGATTTTAATATCATCCAAAGTCCAGCGCCTTTTGAGTAGGTCATCCTTGAATTCTGTTTCTGCTTTGTCGCTTAAAGTGACTGTCCACACTTTAAAAACTTACGTAAAATTGTAACATACAATAAAATGTAAGTCCTCCTCATTCTCTAGAATGCAAAGACTTATTTATAGCGAATAGATAAGACACCAAAAACACGGATAATAATGGTAGAAAACTTCGATATTTGATGGGGGATCAGTAAATATTAATCACCTTCGCATAGCGAAGTCTGCTGGAGCCTTTAGGGAAATAAAGACCGATAAAGTCCTTTTCGCAAAACTTCCTTTTCTTTTTCTGCTATCTCAAGATTCATCCATCTGATCCCATGCTCATCTTTAAACCCGTACCGGTCGTGAACAGGGATAACAAATGACTCTTTTCCAAGAATATGGTGGATCGTGCTATAGGGATAGCTTTGGCAATCTCGCGAAATTCCGGCCCGCACTGGATTTTGATAAACATAACGATAGCAATTCATGAAATAGCTCTGTGACTGTATTAGGCACCATTTGTATCTACCGCCAAAGACCTGATTAATTTGCCCCGATAATTTTTGTACTTTTAAAGCGAGTCTTTTATTAAACTCGTAAATGAACTCATCAAGATTACCTTCAGGAGTAATGAGGATCATGTGGTAGTGATTGCTCATCAGAACGAACGAAATAAGCTCGATTGGGTGAACGGCATATGCTTCTTTGAAGCTTTCATTTACTAGCTTCCACATCTCGGGCATTGGCACTGAGAATGGCGTTTTGTTATGCGACCTTGAGGTCACGTGATAAGGAAGATTTTTCGAGCGTATTAAAGGTTTTCTAGGCATGCCTGCTTCAATGCAGGCCCTCAAGCAAACCCTTCAAGCTAGCCTAATGAAATGATTAGCCCCCTCTTTCTACGCCTTGCAAAGTCTGCTGGAGCCTTTGCTAATATTTATGCCACACCTGTACACAGTATGAGGACAGTTTCACAAGTTTCGCGACTGCATTTCATTGTTTCAAAAAATAGTCTCCGATAAGCTGAAAGAAAGGAGTCATTATGAAAATGAAAGGATCTCTATTGTTTGTTTTATTAGTTCTGTTTTCTTCTGCGATCAAAGCAGAAGAGCGCTTCAGTTGTTATGACGTTCTCTACAAACGTTATGAAAGGTCTTATGATCAGGAATGGTTTTTAAAAATCATGGCTTCGAGAGTGTATGATCAATTCGCTTTCGTGAAAGATGGCTGGATGGTAAAAGATAAAAAACCATCAGAGGTTCAAACCACTCGCATAGGGAGATTTTTTTACGCTCTCGCACGTGCAGAATTATTGTGGACTACTGGAGTTGCCATCGAAAAGGATCTTCCTGATAGCTTAAGCAGACTTGAAGCTCTGATAAAAGAAGATCCAAGCAATGCAATTTTTTATGCTTATAAAGCGGTTGTTGAAAATCAACTAGGAAAGCCTGAAGCCGCGAAAGCGACATTAGCGGAAATGAATACAGCCGCTCGCGAATACAACTCTTATTACCTGAACTGGAACAGAAATCTTATAAAGAGTTTTTCTAAAAATATTGAGGAATATCTTGGAAGTGTGATGTTTATAAGTGCTATGCCAAGGCCTGATTTTTCTGAAATTGGTAAACTTGCTAAAAAGTTAAATGTGAACCTGGAACGTCTCGGTCGCTTTATGGTTAAAGAAGGATTGGAAGCTAAAGAAGAGGATAGTTATTCAACTTGGGATGCACTCGAATATTCTATTGGCCGTGAGTTGATTTCAAAAGTTCGAAAGCCAGGGATTCCAACTTTGTCAGATCTCTTCAAGAAGTATCCTTACACTGTTAGCGAAATTTATTTGGAGATGTATTCAGATCCGGCCCTTTGTACGGACAAGGCGATTGATACTTATTTAGAGAATGGGAGAATGGATCATCTTAGGAAGATTGAGTAATCCCTGCGAGCACCTTGGCGTCTTTTGAAAGATTCAGGTCATTCGGATCGAGTTCTTTTATGATGGCGCCTTCGAGTATGCTTTGAAGCTCAGAAAGCGATTTGGACGTCTTTACAAGAAGGCCATTGCTGACTTGAATGACTTCGCAGCCTGAATTTTTGATTTTATCGATAAGAACAGCTTGTTCTGGGGAATTTACTTGGTAAATCTTGGCCATTTCAACCTCCGAGATAAATAGTAGGGCAGAGGCGCACCGCAGTCTACTGGAAATTGAGTCTTACCTATGTTACACTAATCTATCTCTAAATGGGGGTGCACCGGTTTCGACAGGGGGTACTGAAATTTAGTGGGCGTGTCCAGGTTGATCACCACGGTCCTGGTAAAAAGGGGATCAAAAATTAAATGCTGAATCTAAGGATTACGGCTATGCTCTAGCTGGTTTATTAATTTAAGCCTAGTCATTGCGGAAGCTACTGCCAATAAAAACAAGTGTAGCAACAGGTCTGTCTCGACTTTAATGAGGCAAGTGAGTAGTCGGGAGTGACACTTTAAAATCACCGAGCTTGTAGGTTCACGAATCTTCTAGTCTTCGTTCTGAGACAATAATTCAGAACTACACACGTAGTCCGCTTTATAGATGTCCTTTTGGACGTGGGTTCGATTCCCACCACCTCCACCATGGCCTTTAACAATTCTAGTATTTTAGAATTAAAACCATCGTCCGATTAGGACGATGGAGACGACATTTCATCTCCACAATATTCATTAGACAAAATCAATCAGAAAAGGAGTTCGTATGGGCTACTACGTAAGAGCTTTGCCTAATAAAAAGAGTGAGCCAAACTGGAAAGTGCAATATGTATCTTTTAAGAAATCAGATTACAAAGATTCAAAGGCAAAGTTTCCTAAAAAAGAATGGGATATTTCAATAGATCGTTGGTGTGCACTTGGATTTTATCGGTATATGACTCTAGAGGAAGCTAAGGTCAGAGCTAGACAACTTAACTCACAATTGGAAATCAAAAGACAAGAAGAGCAATTTTTAAAGATTGAAGAAAAAAATCAAGTTTTTAGGGTTCTACTCTTTTGACAGTGGATGCCTTTATGAACTCGTCTGAATCACAAAGCTTTTTGAACTTTCAAACTCTCGTACAATGACCTTATCGTCACCAACTCTCTAAAATTTAATATCAATCTAGT
>JBEIPI010000142.1:0-6528 GCA_040377165.1 Bacteriovorax sp. | reverse complement strand
TCAAAAAGAAACCGCATGATCTACGATGCTCTTTTAAAAAACTATAAAGGAAAGCATCAAGATGTCTTAAAGCATATCCGTGTTGAAAGATTCTCAATCAGCAAACGCTACTCAACAGCTGCTGTAACGATTGAACCTCAGATCCATGTCGACGCTCGTATGCAGCAGATCACAATGGATAAGAGACTGGCGAGTCTTCCTCCCAGCTTGCAGTCACTAAACCTGTTCTCACTTCAAGGTGAAGCAGTTCTCGCCAACCGCGGGGTTCTGGAATACTCAGACTTATTAAAGCGTCCACTCGATGCTTACAAATACCTTTTAATGACAATGGAAACCGGATCAATCAATCTGCAAGGGATTTTAACTGAGCTGGATATTTTCTTTATCGGAACTTCAAATGAAATTCACCTTGCGGCCTTTAAGCAGCACCCGGATTTCAATTCATTCAAGGGAAGATTCAATTTCATAACCGTTCCCTACCTTCTGGACGTAAGACATGAAGAGAAAATTTACGGTGATCAAGTCGAAGGTATCAAAGACCGCTCTCAATTCTCTCCACACGCGCTAAACGCACTTTGCTCTTTCGCCGTTATGTCGCGCTTGAGAGTCTGTCAGACTAAAAACTACAACGATAAAAAATTAGCCAATATCGCAACTAACTTAAATCCGCTTGAAAAAGCGCTTTACCTGGCCGGAATGGAAATGCCGGAGAGATTGGATATTGAATCGAAACAAATCCTGAAACAAGGTTTTGATGAGATTGCCAATGAATACGTCAACGACAGTTTGTACGAAGGGAAGTTTGGTCTTTCTCCAAGAGACCTAAAGCATATTATCTTCAGGCTTTCATCGCTTCATAAAAATGTCACGTTCGTAGAAGTCCTGGAATACCTACAACACTTGATTCAGAAAAAGAGCGAGTACGACTTCCTGAATATGGCCCCACAAGCGGACTACCATAACCCGAGTCGCTACCTTGAGCTGATCAAAGAATACAACTTGAATAACTTCGACCGCGAATTAAGAAGCTCACTCGGATTAGTGGACGACCGCTCATATGAAGATTATATCCGCCGCTACATTGAGAACATCAATGCACTCAACAAAGGCGAGAAAATCAAAAACACAGCGATGGGCAAATTCGTTGACCCTGACGACTTTTTCATCAAAGAATTCGAAGCAGCCATCGGCCTGAAAGAAGACCCTAAGAACTACCGCTCACTTCTTCTCTCAAAACTGGGGGCCTACTCGTTAGACAATCGCGGAAAGCAAATTGTCTACACTGAAGTCTTCCCTGACCTGGTAGATCGTCTGCAAGAATCATACAGAAGCGAGCAGAAGAAAGTTATTCAAAACATTTCTCGCAATATGGTCTTTTTTGAAGCAGAATACGCCAAAACTCTTGGCCCGGGGCAGAGCTCTCCTCTCTCAGATGAAAACAGAAAACAGATCAAGTCTGTGCTGGCCAATCTGGAAAACCGTTTCGGTTACACTGAAGGAGCGGCAATGTCGCTGGTAAAATTCCTGATTAAGGAAAGATACTAAATTAAAAAACCATGACTGTTATTCATAAAATTTACCGAGATGATGTGTTCGAAGTCCGCCATATGGCGGACGAAGAGCACGAAGGCATGCGCCTCGATCAGTTCCTGGGAATCTATCTGGAGTCTTTCTCCAGAGAAATCATCAAGAAAAAAATCAAGAGCGGTGAAATTGAGATTGTCGGTCGCCCCGGCGTCCATAAACCCTCAAGTCCAATTCATCACCGCGATGAAATCATTATCAGGTTCTATAAGAGTCAATATGAAGATGAGTACTGGAAGGGAGCAAAGCTTGAGTTGCAGACAACTCCCGATATTGTTTATGAGGACAATGACCTGATTGTTATCTCCAAGCCTGCATTCATGTCCACGCATCCGGCAGGAAGACATCTTTTTAACTGCGCCACTGTCTTTTTTGAAATGAAATACAATCATACGATTCACTCACTCCATCGCATTGACCGCGAGACATCCGGCATTCTTATGCTGGGAAAAAATCCAAAGATGGCGACGGAAATGATGGAGCGCTTTGAAGATGACGATGTAAAAAAATGTTATCTCTTTATTGCCAAAATCCAGGATCATTTCAAGCATCAGGATTATTTTGTGGCCAACGAACGTATGGGCAACCCCGATGAAGGATTAAAACGCATTCTGGTGCAGTCTTATCCGGAGAATTCACACGAGGGAAAACACGCCCGCACATTCTTCTACATTCTGGAAAAAACCGACAAATATGTTATCGGTATCGCCTGCCCGCAAACAGGTAGACAGCATCAAATCCGTGTTCATGCAAAGGCCCACGGAATCCCTCTGGTCGGCGATAAGTTGTATTTGGGAAATTACGAGATGTTCCAGCGCTTTAAGGACCATTTAGCGGAAGAAGAAGATTTCGAGCAGATGGAGCTTCCTAGACACGCACTGCATGCCATTGCGCTCAAAATACCCTACAAAAAAGAAGAGAAACTTTTTATCACTAAAATACCAAAAGACCTTGCGGAGTGGATTGAGAAAAAAACCACTTTCAAAACAAGTGACCTGGAAGAAAAGATTCAATTAACTGTAAAAAAGTACTATAATAGTTTCTAAATGAAGAAACTTTTCATCTTGTGCTCTATCCTCTCAATCCTTTTGTCAGTGTCACTGTTATTTTCATGTGACAGCGGAAATTCGTGTTGCCAGGATCAGCATTCATCCAGCTCACAGTGCGCCACCTGCACTACACATGTTGAGTCAGCTTATGACATCAATGTAACAGCAACAATTCTTGCATTCAGCCCAAAACTTCTCGGGCAAATATTTTTTGAACATATTCACCAAGACACAAACAATGTTATCTACAAACCCGATCGCCCGCCTGCCTTTATCTCTTAGATATTTCCCGTTTTAATTTAGCGCAAGGATACCTATGAAATTCCAAGATCGTTTTATGTATGTCTACATAGCATGGCTGATCAACATTGTTGCCCTCATAGGGTCTTTGTTTTACAGCGAAGTATTAGATTACCCACCCTGCACGCTTTGCTGGTATCAAAGGATTTGCATTTATCCTCTGAGTATCATTCTGGCCGTAGGATTTTTGAGGAAGGATGAGAACGTGGTTTGGTACACCCTGCCTCTTGTCGTTATTGGGTGGATCATTTCCAGTTACCACAACCTGCTCTACTTCAAGATTATTCCTGAAGCGATTAAAACCTGCACCAGCGGAGTCTCTTGCACCAGCAAACAAATTGAGTACCTGGGCTTTGTCACAATTCCGCTGATGGCGTTTACCGCTTTGACTCTCACATTCATTTTAATTGTATTGTTTCTAAAAAATAAAAGGACGGTTTCCCAATGAAAAAAGACATTAAATTTATTCTCTTTCCCCTTCTGGCGATTATCATTTTCGGTGGAGCACTTTTTTTCTTTAATAAAAATAAAGAAGATGAGGCCAGCATGGCCGCTGCTAACCAGGCCCCACAACTAAGCACTGAACGAGACGGCGCTTATTTCAAAGGACCAGCTAACGCAAAAGTCACTGTCGTTGAGTTCTTTGATCCTGAATGCGAAGGCTGCGCAGCTTTCCACCCAATCCTGCAAAAAATTGTGAGCGAATACCCTGATGACGTAAAGCTCGTGGCACGCTACATGCTCTACCATGGCAATTCTCATGAAGCCGCTCTGGCACTTGAAGGGGCCGGAAAACAAGGCAAATTCTGGGAAATGTACAATTTCATGCTAGAGAGACAAAATGAATGGTCTCACCGCAAAGAACCAGTAAGAGATATTTTCTCTAAATTCGCTAGCGAACTGAAGCTTGACCTTACAGAATTCAACAAAGCTTATGACGACATCACTTTCAGAGCGACACTGGCAAAAGACGTTTCTGAAGGGCAGCAGCTTGGCGTAAGAGGAACTCCTACTTTCTTTATTAATGGCAAGATTCTTATGAACCTTAGCCAGCAGGATTTGAAGGCCGCGATCGAATCCGCATTGGGCCGATAACGATTAGAGGTGCAGCTTAACCGCTGCACCTTTTTAAATACTCTCTGAACTGTCCTTTTCTGCTTTTGAAGTCTTGTAATCAACAATCTTCCCTTCAATATAACTGCCGCCCAACCTGATTAAAGAGGTCGCCACCAGCATTACGCCGGTGACGACAACAATCATGATCATGCTTGCACCGACAATGACTTTTTTCTTCATTCTCGGGTCGGTATTTAGAAGTTGTTGATAAAAATAAGACCAATTGCTCTTGAGTTCGAGGTGGGGTTTCTTTTTATAATTCATTTAGAAAGATTAAGGGATGCGGGGATTTTTTTATAATCGAAAATACCAATAGATTAGAGTGTTTTTTTCAAATAATTCAGTACACCCCAAGGCCCGACATTCTCATCACCTGTAAGAATCGTCGCCGGTTTATACTCAAGCCTGTCAATGACGGCCTTAATATTAGCGACCCCTACTGAATTCTTAAATGACTTAAACATAGTCTGGTCATTGAGAGAGTCACCGAAGAAAACACAATCAGAAGCCTCGGTTTTTTTAAGCTTCAAAAAATGAGTGACGGCCTTGTATTTTGAAACTTCACCGCACCAGAAATTTAAATGAACATTTGAAGTTGAGAAGTTGATACTCTTCTCACGAAGAAAATCCTCGATATGATGGAAAAGAGTCCCATCCTGTAAATCGTGAAGCTCAATCGCTCTGTCCGTTTTTCTCCCGAAAGAGTCGACAGACAAGGGCACGTTCGGAAACTTCACCTCGAAGTCCTTGCAGAAATCCGCCAGGCGCTTTACCTCTTCTTTTGAAATCAGACATTCTTCCGTAATAAATTTACCATTGCGGGTAACTATCGCCCCACCACCTTCGACAATCACATCGGTTAAAAACGGAAAATGAGTCAAAAGAAAATGCCCCCAGGAAAGCGAGCGGCCGGTGACAATCACTAATGGAGTTTTTTTACTCTCCAAAAGGGAAATGATATCAAAAAAAATGGGACCCAAACCTTCTTTGTAGGTCAGAGTCCCATCAAAATCGGAAAAAACAATTTTGTGCATCTTAATTATTCGATTGGGTAACCAAAACCAACAAACACACCAGAGAAGCTGTCTTTAAGACCAATGATCGCTTCTGCGTTTGCTGTGATTGGCTTATTTGTCATTGATTGTTCGCTTGGAATCACTGTAGAGAAACCAATGTTCGCGCTCAATGTTGTCTCGTATGAGTTCTTTCTTCCATCAAGACTAATTCCGTATGGAAGAGAAAGGTATGGGAAAGTTTCCTGCCCATAAACACTGAAACCTTTTGAAACAGTTGGAGCAATCCCCAGGATGTTTCTTCTTGTTCCAAACTCTTTTGAGTTTTCAATGAAGGCCTTAATTGACGTGCGAGGCTGGATATCATAGTCAGGGAAAAGTTCGTAGTCGTATCCGGCAAAAAGACGAGCTGAGCGCTCTCCGCCTGAAATCCCTAGACCTGCGTCCACTGATGATACTTCATTAAGTTTTTGTGTATATCTGGCCTGAAGCCCTACTCCGCCCCCACTAGAGACGATGCCTGTTACTTCAGCTGAAAGAAGCTTTTTGTCTTGCTCAAGCGGGAAAGTCGAAATCCCCATCCCATATCCAAATGCTGCACTAGATCCCAATCCTAATGATAGGGTTAAGCCTAAAAGCGATAATCCTTTTAAATTCTTCATGTTTACCTTCCTTAATGCACATTATGTCATTTCTTTTATTTAATAGCAGATTTGCTAAAGAGTCAAAATTTAACGGGTAAAAAGTACATTAACCCTGTGATTCGAGAACATTTTCATTGACTGGGAAGGGGGATTTCCCTATAAATGTGCTTACAAAAATATGGTGGCTGTAGTTCAGTCGGTAGAGCACTAGATTGTGATTCTAGGTGTCGTGGGTTCGAGCCCCATCAGCCACCCCATTCTTTCTTGTACGCATCCGTGTACATCAAACGTGGGAACCATATATTCGTAACTTTATTTGAGTGACGACCTTCGCAAGAAGTAATCATAATCAGCCCCGGGTTAACCTTCTGGGGCTTTTTTTTGTCTAAAATTCTAAATTCAAATCGTGCTTTCATCAAAACCTAAACTTCTATATAGATTTCTTGCAGAGTAGTTACTAGCAACTACAGTTAAAGCAACCTCATCTTGTTTTGCATTTCTAAGTTCAGTACAACATGTGATGATAAGATTTCGTGCTAATCCCAAATGTCTAAATTCTTTTTTAACGAATAACTCGATAATATAGGGACATGTAATTGAATCATCCCAAGAGTTTTTATATACTACTAAAATTGCTCCTACTAAGAGTTTATTATGTTCAATCACTTTTGAAGATTCAAACCAAAATTGTCCGTACGCTCCTTTAAAAGAATTATTTATATATTCTAATTTATTTAGATTAACATGAGAAGGTTTAATACTATTTAATTTATCTAATAAAGTTTCAACAAGTATAAAATCAATCTTTTGTTTTTCTGAAAG
>JBEIPI010000159.1:0-5431 GCA_040377165.1 Bacteriovorax sp. | reverse complement strand
TGGGTCTACTACAGTGTAAAGAACATCTGTAATAATACCGAAAATAATGAATCCCACCGCACTCAAGATAGTCATCGCTTTAATGACCGGGAAATCACTGGTGTTGATCGCTTTGATTGTGATTCCACCAAGACCTGGGATACTGAAGAAGGCTTCAGCAAGTAATAACCCGAGAATTAGGTAAGGAATCTGGATAATAACGTAGGTTAAAATCGGGATCATCGCGTTTTTCAAAACGTGTTTGAACATAATAGAAAGCTCTCCCACGCCTTTGGCACGGGCAGTACGAACATAATCCTGATAAACTTCATCTAAAATAACCGAACGATAAAATCTCGTGTCTGGTCCCCAGCTGATCGCCGTGTATAGAAGAATCGGCAGAATAACATAAGGGATGAAGCTAGGAAATCCTGCCTCATACCCAGAGATCTCGAACCATCCTAATGAAAAGGCAAAAAACCATTGCCCAAAAAGAATGTAAGCCAAACTTGGAATACTCATCATCGCAATCGACATGATAAGAACAGTCTTATCGATAAGTTTCCCGCGATAGAATGACACCAGAAGTGCTGTTGAAATAGAAAGTATGTTAACAATCACGAACAGGGGGAATGTAATCGATAACGACGGCCCCGCACCTGCTTTAATCATTTCCCAAATTTGTTGTTTTGATGACCATGAGTAACCAAAATTAAACGTGAAAGCTGATTTTACGATTTCAACATACTGTACCCAAAACGGGCGATCCATTCCAAGCTCATGGTGAAGCTGGGCGATCTGCTCATGAGTTGCATGTTTTCCCAGGAGAATAAACGCCGGGTCTGGTGCAACTACGTTGAAGATAACAAAGATAATAAGACAGACTCCCAGTAGCACTGGGATAGTGTATAGGAGTCTGCGGATAATATAAGAATACAAATTCATTTAACAAAACCTATGAAGAGATTAGAACTTTTTGATCATCTCTTCTTTTTTAGCTGTATCAATATTTAGGTACTGGATGTTGTCGTTGTGAAGATCACTCGCTCTGTAGTTCTTCAACCATGCTTGTTGAAGCGTGTAAGCCTGACGGTGAACACCAAACAAACTTACTACTTCTTCTGCAAGGAACTTGTTTAGTTTTTCGTATAGTGCAGTTCTCGCTGGAGAATCCTGCATTTTTACAGCTGCTTCAAATTGCTTATTGAAGTCCGGGTTATTGTAGTTAGATCCGTTTGCTCCTGGAGAAGAGTTTGGACCATAGAAAAGTTGTAGGAAGTTTTCAGCATCCGGGTAATCTGCTCCCCATGCCATACCGTACATTTGAGATGATCTCTTCTTAACCTTTGCCTGAAATTCTGGCCATGGAGAAGCTGCGATCTTGATCTTAATTCCGATTTGCTCCATTTGTTTCTGGAAGAACTCTCCCATTTGACGAGATGTTGTCGAATCTGGAATGTCGTAAATAATTTCTGGAAGACCTTTTCCTTCTGGGTAACCTGCAGCTGCAAGAGTTTTCTTGGCCAGCTCTAGGTTTGGTCCTTTCCATGGGTTTTTAAATCCAGCGATGTTACCTGCAATTCCTGGTGGAACTACTGATTGGGCCGGAAAAGCTGTGTTGTTGTAGAAAAGTTCGTTAGCCTTTGCTTCATCGTAAGCAAGATACATTGCTCTTCTTAGGTTAACATTTTGGAAAAGTTTATTGTCGAAGTTAAAACTTGTGTGAGTGATATCAAGTTGTGGAGTGATATCAAGAACAATTCCTTTAGTAGCAAGGTCACCTGAAATTTTATTGTCTTTTACCGCTGTAGCGAAGTTGTCTTTTGGAACACCAAAATAATCTACTTCACCTTTATTGAATTTTAACCATGCTGGTTGAGACTCAACCATTACGTGAACAATAACTTTATCAACAAGTGGAAGTTTCTTTCCTGCATCTCCTAAAAGATGCTTGTATTCTGGAGAAGCGTCACTTGGATATAGCTTCTCTCTGAAAGTAGGGTTTTTTGTATAAACAAGGCGTTTACCTTGGTCAAACTTTGGAAGAACGTAAGGTCCAGTTCCAACCGGGTGGTTGATGAACTCTTTTCCGTATTTAGCTACAACTTCTTTTGAAACAACAGTCGTGAAGCCCATTGCAAGAGCATATAAGAATTGTGGGAATGGCTTAGCCAGCTTGAATTGAAGCGTGTATTTATCAAGAGCTTTTAACCCCTCAACTTCTTCATCATAATTTGTTGCAGGAAGGTTTGCGTTTTTATCGCGCCATTCATTTAGTCCTTTTAGTTTTCCATCAAGAACCCACCAGCCTGGAGCTTGGTTTTTTGAATCAGCTAAACGCTTAATTGAGTAAACGAAGTCCGAAGCTTCCACTTCTCTTCCTTTTCCATTCGGGAAAGCAGCATCGTCTTGAAACAGGACGCCTTGCTTAATTTTGAATGTATAAGTGATTCCATCTGGCGAAACTTCCGGCATTGCTTCAGCAAGATTTGGGATAAGTTCATAAGGCATTTTTAAGTAGTGGTATGCAAGTAAACCTTCATAGATTTTTGCAATTTCTCTGCTTGAGTAAAGATCGTCTGCCATGATTGGATCAAACCCCTTGATCTCTGCAGTACTAACCACGTTAAGAACGCGCTCGCTTGCGTCTTGTTTTTTTGTACACCCAGTTAGCACAGTTGCTGTGACAAGGGCCAAAGCCAATAAAATGTTTCGCATTTTCATTTAAAAACCTCGATTAACGATTAACAAAATAAAATTGTCGGACTTTTATTTATATCTATGATTCTCTGCATTTGTCATGTTTTTTGGGAACTTTTTTTAATGCGTCACAATACTTACTTGTCGCATTCTTTTGGAATCAAAAACAGTGTCAAAATGGGATCGGCCGAAAGCTCTTTGATGTAGATTTTAAAGAGGACTCTTTCGTAGAAATTTTGATTAGGTACAAAGTTATCCACAACAAAACGATAAGAAGGTGTACTTCTTTCCATGATGAAATGACCATCAATAAATGACGCTTGGTAGTGTTTAGGAAAAATACTTACCGCTTTGAAGCGCATGAAATCTGATGCAAAAACAAAAAACTCTTCAATGCTTTTGGCGATTTTGGCCCGGTCGGCCCTTTCTCCGAGCTGCTCTTTAAGCATTTCAGTTATGTCAGAATTTTTTATTGAACGGTTTACAATCTCCGGATCGAGCGACAAAGCTATCTCTCTTTCACCAACAACCGGAAAATCTAAAACTAAATCGAACTTATTTCCCTTGCGGTCGATCTGGGATTCATACGAGAAAGTATGTTTAGTAGAAAGAAGTTCAATGCGTCCATTGCCACTTCCTTCTACACAAATTTTTTTAAATTCTGCGGAATAGTCAGTCTGATTATTAATTGATGGAGTTCCACAAGAGGCCAGAAAAAATAGGAAACTGAGCAGGAAACCTAAGGGTTTGATGCTGGTAATCTCACTTTCTCTACGTCTTGTAATAACTTTAATAAATCATCTCGTTCTGATTGCGCCTGAGCGTTTTTAAGCGCCTCGGTCAAATACATTTTTGCCTTATCATAATGTTGAAGGCGCTGATAAATCATTCCGAGGTGCTTCGTAATCGTCGTATCACCCTTTACTAATTCAATCGCTTTTTTCGCCTCAACTAAAGCTTCCTGGTATCTTCCTACCTGATAAAAGTACCAGGCCAGGGAATCCCTGATGTAACCGTCGTCTGGTTTCAATGAAACTGCTTTAGAAATATACTCAAAGGCCTTATCCATTTTTTCGTTTCTTTCCAGGTATGAATAACCCATGAAGTTCAAGGCGTGAGCATTGTTCGGGTCCTTGTCGATGATTACTTGAACCAACTTTCTCGCTTCATTGAACTGCCCGTCTTTCTCCAGAATCGAGGCCATGTAATAGCTGTGGCTTTCAGTGAAATTCTTGTGGTCTTTTACCGAGGCCAGCGTGTTGACTGCCTCTTTGTACTGAAAAGTATCCTCAAAAAAGCTCGCTTGAAGCATTTTTAGCTCCAGCTGCATCTCCGGGTTCTCTTTGATTCTTCCATCGATGAAATGATGGAAATCCGCCGAAGCAACACTTCTGCCCTGAACGAATTCCTCGCGGGCAATCGCCCCCAAAACCTGCCCGACCTGCACTCCGGCCTCGCCAAAAAGCGGGCTGTTTACAGGAATGCGCTTGAAGTATTGAATCGCATCTTTTGGTTGATTAATCTGCTGATGAAGGGCCCCAAGATAATATAGAACTTTATCCGACTCCGGCACCACTTCCAGAACCTCTTTGAAGAGTTTTGAAGCTTCATCAAAGCGCTCAAGATCCGAGTACAAAAGCCCCAGTCTCACTTTTAAGTTCAGGTCCGTATTGTCCATTGAACTTAAGACTTCTGCGTAAGGAAGAACCTCTTCAGTTTTCTCCAGTGAGAACATAATCGTCACCAGGCGCGAGAGCACCTGAGTGTTATTGATATTTTCTTCGTGATCAACAAACTTTTTATAGAGCCTCATCGCCGCCGTGAAGTTTTCTTTTTCTTCATACAAGGCGCCGATTGCCAGTGCCGCCTGACTATAGGTCGGGTCCTTTTTCAGCGATTTTTCAAAATAAGTTTTTGCCAGAGTTTTATTACCCCTGTCGTACTCCATTCTCCCTCTAAAAAAAGAGAATACCGGGCTTTCCGGCGAACGTTTTTCACAGCCGGTTAAAAGCGCATGGGCCTCTTTGAAGAGTTTTTCCGTCACATATGACCTGGATAAATAAAGACAGGCCTCTTCTGATTCAGGATTCACTGCCAACAGTCGCTGGTAAACTCCCTTGGCCTCTTTATTTTTTTCCAGAGTCGAATAAACACTGCCCAGAATAAGCCCGACAGTTTCATCTTTTGAATCAGATTTTTTGAAGACACCTTCAAGCAGTTTTTCTGCTTCTTTTAATTCACCAGAGCGAATCAACTCGAAAGCTAATTTTCTTTTCAGGTATTGATCTTCCGGCTGCAATTCCACGACTGACTTGAAGATCTTCGAAGCCGTCTGAAAATCCCCTCTCATTGAAGCGTCGTTGCCTTTAATAAATAAATCAGTGGCCAGGTACTCTGGAGCCCTTCCTCCAACTTTTTTCGCGCTCTCGATCATCTCGTGAAGATCACCATTTTTAATTCCCAACTCTGCGGTGGGATTAAACTTTATTTCTTTAGACCCACCGTCTCTACTTGCGATAGGCATCTGTGAACAAGAAATGATCGTTAAAAGAATCGAGAAGAGCGAAAATTTTAATGTGCGCATATGGCCTGTCCCGGCGGTCTCAAGGAAACGATTTCCCTCGAAACTGTTTCGACTCAGAGGCCTTTCTCCTTTAGAGATTTCACTGGTCCTATAGAAAACCGGTCATTTTTGCGCTACGTTCCTAATACTTGATTTAATTACATAATCAAAAAAATATCCGTAGAACAT
>JBEIPI010000156.1:0-5534 GCA_040377165.1 Bacteriovorax sp. | reverse complement strand
GCTCATAGGCTTGAGACGCTTAAACAGTGTGACCGTATCCTGGTTTTCAATCAAGGGACTTTGGTGGAAGAAGGACCGTTAACCGAGCTTCTTAGTCAGGGGAACTATTTTTATCGTCTTCATAGTGCTCAGTCGGTACATTAATTTCCGTAAGTTTTACTTTTCCCCGTATTTAGTTAAACTTATTTCATATGAAATTCAATAATCCAGAAATCAAAAATCTCCTTGAGAAAAACCCATCTGCTGCTGATTTGGCGAAGGCCTTTGATGAGCTTTTGACCCGCGAAAGGGAAGGCATAAAAGAAATCAAAAAAGAGTATGAGCGATTGAGTGTCATCATCGACCTCATCCCTAATACGATTTCATGGGTTAATAGTGATATGACTTATTTTGGAGTCAACAAGGCCCTGGCCGACACGTGCAATGTGACTCCCAAAGATTTCGTTGGAAAAACCATTGGCTTTCATACCAAAGAGCGCTTCTTCTATGAATTTGTAACAGAGCTCTTCAGAAGTAAAAGTGATACGATTTACCGCGAGCTGGAAGCGAGAATCGCAGGCTCAGATCATACTTATCTTGTATCAGGAACAAAACTTGAAAATAAGGACAAGGCCGTTGTAATTGGGGTTGATATTACCGAGCTGACCAAATTAAAAGACCATGTTTCCTTCACGGAAAAACTCGCCAACCTGGGAGAGATGTTCGCTGGGATTATCCACGACATCAACAATCCTCTGATGATGATTGAGGCCAATGCCAAGCGGGCCAAAAAGCGCGTGGAAGATGAAGAGGTCAATGAGCTTTTAACCAAAGTGATTATGAGCTCGCAGAAAATCTCCAAAATTGTCAGAGGAATCAAGATTTATATCAGGCAAGATGGCCAGGACGAGCCAATGGTTCGCGAAAACCTTGGAAGTATTATCGATGATGCACTGGTGATCTGTGAGAATAAATTGAAGGACCACATGGTCGCAGTGACGCTGGACCCGGCCATTAATAAGATTGAAATTCCCTGTCACTTCACCCAGATTTTCCAAGTTTTCGTCAATCTCATTTCTAATTCTGTTGATGCGATTTCAAATCTTCAGGAGAAGGCAATCGAAATCACCGTTAAAGATGCGGGCGATAAGTATGTGGTTCGCTTTCAAGATTCCGGTAATGGAATCCCTAAAGAGTATCAGGAAAAAGTCTTCAATGCGTTTTTTACAACCAAAGACCGTGGAGTGGGCTCAGGGCTTGGGCTTTCTCTTTGCCGAAAGATTTTAGAAGCGCATGGTGGGAAGCTCGCTATAGACAATAGCGCACCTCATACGACATTTTTAATTGAATTTAAGAAATAGTGGCTTCTTTGTAGAGGAAAGCTTTTTTTCTGACGTTTAAGACCAGCTCTTTTGCTGCCACAACATCTTTTTTAACTTCCTTCTTAGCACGAGTCTTTTCAGCGTGCATTTCCAGAATAGCAGATCCAATGGCCTTGCCCAATAATGGTGGAACCGCGTTTCCAATCTGTCTCCACTGAGCAGAGAGAGGTCCGAAGAATTGGAAGTTGTTCGGGAAACTCTGAAGGGCCGCTGCTTCTCTTTGAGTGAGGTAACGGTTTTCAGTCGGGTGAAAATAATTATGTCTGTGGGTCATGATAGTCGGACTTGGCTTTTTTCTATCCAGACGCTGATACTTCGTTTGTCTGAATCTGTTTTCACGCAGCTCTTTCCAGTTCACACCCAGCTTTAACTTTTTCTTTTTGAAATAGTTTTTCTCATCAGCTTCGTAGCGCACACCCTTTCCTTCCGGAATACAGGCGATTCTTTCAGTATCAAGTGCTGATTTGATCTTCGCTGAAGCGATATCGTGGTTTAAGTATTTTCCGTTTGGAGCTTTCAAATTCTTTAGTGCATCTCCAACGGTCATGATCTTCGTTTGAGTTTTTGGGAATGTGATGGTTTGGTTGATTCTTGAGCCGATGATAATCGTGCGTCTTCTGCGCTCAGGAACCCCATAATTTTCAGCTGACATAACCTGCACATCAAGTGAGTAACCCATTTTGTGGAAGATTTTAAAGATCGCCTGGATGGTCTTTTCGTTTTTCTTGGCGAGAAGGCCGGTAACGTTTTCAATAACTACATAGTATGGGTTAGTGATTTTCACCACTCGGATAAATTCTTTGAATAGCTGGTTTCTTTGGTCGTTAGGATTTCCCAGGCCGACTGTCGAGAACCCTTGGCATGGAGGTCCACCCACGACAGCGTGGATTTCCTGATTTTTTGTTAGTTCTTTTATTTTTGCCGCTGTTAAATCGACAATAGAGCCACAATAAGTGCTGGCCGTATGATGGTTTGCTTTGAATGTTTCAATGGCGTTTTTATCCATATCAACACCTAAGACACAGTTCATCCCAGCTAGTTCAAGACCGCACGAGAGTCCGCCGGCGCCAGAGAAAAGGTCAATGAAATTGAGTTGTGATTTTGATTTTGCAATATGAAATCATTATCTCGATTTCCTAGGGATCTTGTCAAATATTAAGATTAAGCGGCGCTTTTTTTAGTTCCGTTGGTTTTAGGCAGGGTGAATTTCAGGCCATGGGCGTCCTTGGATTCTGAAGGAGCGTAGAAAGTCTCGCGCTCTTTATCCCACAGGTAATTGCGGGATACGGTAGAGACTGCGAAGCTATAATCCGGCGTTCTCTGGACCATTTTATGGGCGTGAGGCATCCATAATGACATGTTTTTTGAGAAGATGAAGACGTTGATTTTCTGCTCTTTCACGCGCATTTTTAGCGAGCTGATAAAGAGATCGAGGGTCTCGGCTTCCAGCATAGTTTCCGGCTCTTCAAGAAAAATGAATTGGCCTTCATAGAGCAGGGATTTGATCAATGAACAAACCTTTTTCATCTGCGCATTTGAATGCTCAGGCATCTCATGGGGGAGTTCAAGCTTGTGATAGAGCTTCTCCAGAGCATAATTATTCTGCTCTTTCAGAAAATCCTGGAATTGAACTTCTTTGGATTCAGTCAAAGAATTCGGAGTGAAATCAATCAGGATGTTCTGATTCAACGTCATTTCCGGAATCAGGCTGGCTTCCTGGCTTACAAATGAAAACTTATAGGGAAGATTTACTTTGTTGAACTTTAAAAACGACAGGAACTCACCCAGTTTTGAGGAACCGGATGTTTCAGGTGTGCAGGCAAATAAATAAATTTCGAAGCTTTCTTCGAAGTTGATTTTAGTCATCATGACCTCATCGACTTGATGGGGGGTGATCTTAAGAAAAAGATTGCCCGAGTGCCCAGCTCGGAAATCACTATTTTCCACTGTTTAAAACAGTCCCTAAAAATAAAAGTTCACGCTATAATGGATCTATGATCGAAAAGGCCAGCTCCAAAACAGTTCTTATTGCGATGACCGGTGGAGTAGAATCCACCGTCGCCGCTTATCTTTTAAAAAAACAAGGCTATCGCTGCATCGGAATTGGACTGCAGCTATTTGCTGATGGCGAAGAGACCGGACCGTTTGCGGACGTCGCAGTCTTGGATTTAAATAAGATAAAGAACATCTGTAACTATCTCGACATTCCTTTTTATGCCGTCAACGCATCTGATATTTTCACTGATAAAGTTTTAGATCCATTAATTGGAAGAATCTTAAGTGGACAGACATTCGAGCCACTGGTGTTTTTAAACACCGTGCTTTTGGATGTGCTTTTGGATAAGGCGAAAAAATTTCAAACGACACTGGTTGCGACCGCTCATTACGCGAAGGTTTTAAAAAACCAGAAGACGGGTGCCTTCGAATTGATGGTGGCCAATGACCTTGAACATGATCAGTCGTATTCTCTGGCGCGGCTTGAACAAAAGCACCTGGAGAATTTGATTCTGCCGCTTTCAGAGATCAGAAAAAAAGAAGTAGAGAAGATCGGAGAGTTGATTAAGGTTGATTTCATCCCGAGAATAAAAAGCAATTACAAACATATTATGCACGATCCGCGCATGATTCGTCTGGTGGAAGCGCGCTCTTCAAAAGACCTGCGGAGACTGGGATCAATTTATGATTATGTCACCGAGGGATCCGTCTGTGAGCACCTGGGGATTCATCGCCATTACATTGGGCAAAACAACATCGTTTTCGATAAAAAAGCGGAAATACAAATCGACCCTTTAAAAGAGGTCATTTCAATTGTCCCTTTCAAAGGCAACATTTTTATCGATTACCCGAATAAATTAAAATACCAGCAGGTGCTGGTGACTCAGTTTAATCCAGCGGCCAATCTGGATATGTCAGTGCCGTTGATCTGTTATGTTAAGATGTCTCCTAAAGGAGAAAAAATCCCATGCAAACTCTTTATCAAGAATAACAATCAGGCATTAATTGAGTTTGATGAGGCAAGGCCAGGTCTTTTAGTGGCCGGTCAGTTTCTAGTGTTTTATCACCGCCAGAATGACAAAGGAAAGGTTTTGGGATCGGGATTGGTCGAAGTCTCAGGGATGTTCGACGAGTTCTCATACAACACACTTCCGGATAGAAAAGAGGAAACCGATGAAGAGCAGGCAGAAGTGTCAAAACCTAACTTTCAAGAAAAACTTCGTTTTTAGTATCATCATGACTTCATTTATATTTTCGACTCAGCTTTCTGGATTTGAATACCAGAGCTTCGAGAAAAAAGTGAAGACTTCCTATTCAGTCAGGACACTGGTTGAAAAAATGCCGAGAAAAGACATTGAAGAGTCCCTGCGTGCTTTTGTGGCCGGATCAAGGCCTGGACGATTGGTCGGAAGTTCCGGCCATACTAAAGCGCGTGGGTATCTTGAGAATAAGTTAAAACTGGCGAGCACCGGCGTTCTTACTAAAGATGAATTTTCTTTTGAGGATAAAAACGGAGTGAATTTCATCTGGGAGAAGAAAGGGCTGGAAAAACCTGATGAAGTGATCATGCTTGGCGCTCACTACGATACACTCTTAAGAGACGTAAAAACTAAAAAAATCATTTTAAAGGGCGAGATGCCGGGAGCGGACAACAACGCCTCAGGAGTGTCGATTCTTCTATCGATGATTGAGATCTTAAATAAGCTCGATCTTCCAAAAACTGTGCGCATTGTTTTCTTTGATGCTGAAGAGTGGAACTCCGCCGGATCAAAGGCCTTCGCTAAAAAATACGCTGAACCAATCAGCAAAGAAAAGACAGTAGGGTTCATCAACCTCACCATGCTTGCTCATGACTCCAGAAGTGCGGATGTCGATAAAAAATTAAACAATCTTCGCATTTACACCCGCGCAAACAACGAGCAGGACCAGACTTTCGCAAAATACGTGATCGAGCGAGGATCAAAAAATTATGGGATTATCTCTTTTGCCACCGCCATTCATACCACAGAAGGATTCCCTGAGACCGCCCAGAATCTGGCCGAGACTGGTATACCTTCGATAACCTTAACCCAGAACCGCGAGGGCGACTTAAACCCCCGCTACATGACCTCCAATGACTTTGTTGAGACCTTAAATATCGCCACTTACACCAATGTTTTTAAGTATGTGAGCAGTGTG
>JBEIPI010000128.1:0-7725 GCA_040377165.1 Bacteriovorax sp. | reverse complement strand
ATTCAATTTGGAAAACCAATTTCTGAGCTTCAAGCGATTCAATTTATGCTGGCTGATATGTCGACTCAAATTGCAGCTTCTAGACTCCTCATTATGCATGCGAGTTATTTAAAAGATAACGGCCTTCCGTATTCAAAAGAAGCGGCTCAGGCGAAACTTTTTGCGAGTGAGTCTTGTATGAAAATTACAACCAAGGCAATCCAAGTGTTAGGCGGTAATGGCTACAGCAAAGAGTACCCAGTAGAGCGCCATTTCAGAGACGCGAAGATCACTGAGATTTACGAAGGGACTTCGGAAATCCAGCGCATTGTTATTGCGGCAAATGAATTAAAAGGAATGTAATTAAATAGGTAATTAATTGATAAAAAAAATATTGGAGAATCTTGGAATGAAAAAGCCTGCGAAACCAGCCCCAAAAAAGGGTAAACCAGCTCCTGCTGCCAAAAAAGCGGCGCCAGCTAAAAAACCAGCGGCAAAAGCAGCTCCTGCTAAAAAGCCGAAAGTTTTACCTGCACCGAAAAAAGCGGCACCTGCTGCTAAAAAGCCGGTAGCGAAAGTTGCTGCCAAAAAACCAGCTCCTAAAGCAGCTCCTGCCAAAAAGGGAGTAGTGAAAAAAGACGTTAAAGGCAAATCTCAACAGGGTCTTCAAAAAAAGATTCAAGACAAGATCGCGGCTTCAAAAAAGGCCAATGCTGATAAAGCGGCGAAGAAAGAAAAAGAGAAGCTGGCAAAAAAGTTAGCTGAAGATAAAAAGAAAGCGGCCAAACTCGCAGAAGCGCAGAAGAAGGCTGATAAGATCGCCAAAGAAAAAGAAAAGGAAGCGGCGAAAGCGGCGAAACTTGCAGAGAAAGAAGCTGCGAAAGCGGCGAAGATCGCAGCTAAAGAGGCGGCGAAACCACCAAAAAAACTGACGAAGAAAGAAGAGAAAGAGCTTCTGAAAGCGAAAGGCAAAAAGGGTGCTAAAGACTCTGGCGAAGAGGAAGAATTGGATGAAGACGGGACTCCAATTAAAAGACGCGTTGACGAAGATGAAGAAGATGATGACTTCGAGGATGCGGCTCCGAAAAAAGTTAAAATGACTTTTGACGAAGACATCGAAGAGGAAATCATTCCTGTTAGAAAAAAATCAAAGTCGGCAATCGATGAAGATATCAAAGAAAACCTGGCAGAAGAAATCCTCGCCCTTTCTGAAGATTTCTCGATTGAAGATGTATTCGGTTCAATCAGAAGTATGGAGCTTTTCAAGGTAGAGACTGATGAGTGTGTTGTTCGTGGTTGCGATAACCCTTCAACAACTTCAGGGTACTGCCGTTACCACTATATTAAGCTATGGAAAGACGTTAAGAAGAAACAGCTTATCCTTTCAGAAGGGCGTCTGGCGAAAATCATCGAGGAACTTGTCCGCAAGTACCCAATGAAATATATCGAAACAATCATCCAGGATTTAGCGGATGACAAAGCATTCAACCACGTACTTAAGGATCTGGACATTGAGACAGATGCAGAAGAGATCGATGGATTTGATGACGATGAATTATTGGATGATGATCAGGATATCGCTTTCGAGACGAAAGTTGTTAAGCCTTCATTTGATGATTAGTCCGAGGCATAGAGATAATATGAAAAAACTAGTCCTGGCACTGACATTCGTTTTTGGTTTCTCCGCTTTCGCTGAGGAAATACCAGTTCCTGCGAGAGTGGTAATGTACAGTAATCCGACTTTGAATGGTCTTCCATTTGCGGCGGTGTTTGCTCATGACTATCAAACGAATGCAACTGTCGGAGGCGTGAATATTGAAGCCATGGCAGCTAACAGTGCTTTGATCATCTGTGTATTGATGGGGCATGAGCGGGCGTATTCATATAATCTGGCTAAAGTGGCGACAACAAAAGCGACTGTGCTTTTTGTGGACCGCAACTTAGTGGTTAATCCCGTGGAGACATCTTGGATCGATGAGGCCGGAGAGTTTGCGACGACGGTGTTTAGCCAGATAGGATGTTATCGAAAAATGTAACAAAAAAGGCTCCGAAAGGAGCCTTTTTTTTACCCTAAGAATAATTTTAAATAGAGTCCTAAGAACATCGTGACAGTGACTCCTGTCGACCACATAAATTTTGTATCGATCTTTTTAAATTCTTCTTTCATTTCTGTTTTAAAATCTGCCATATCCTGGCGTATTTCTGCTTTAAATTCTTTCATCTCAGATCGAAGACCGGTCATGTCTTCTTTTGTTTCTTGGTCCATGTGATAAAAGTGATTGGTTTGGGCCTTGAGAATAAGAACGATCATTTCTTCAGTCGAAATTGTTTCTCGATTGACCTTAGATAGGATTTCGTCAGCTTTGTGATTAAGCCAGCTGTCGAAAATTTGGTTGTTGAACACATATGCTCCCATGTTGTGATTATATCATCATGGGAGAGTGCAACCAAATTTCAGAGTCATAAAAAATAACTGTTTGTAATTATTGATTTAAAAAAATGGGAAGATCAAAAAATTACTCGCCTAAAAGCAAATCTGCCTGCATTGAAAGGCCGACATTCTCGCGAGTCACTTTATAGAAGAGTTTCTCTTTTCCAAACTCTGTTTCTTCCCAATCCAGGACGTAGTCATCCCAGATTTCATCGATATTTTCTTCAGTCGCAAAATACTGATCAAAGAAAACGCCGGCGCTATCGAACATGGTATCAAGCACTTTTTCAGTGTTGGTTTTTTCAGTCAGGTCACTTGAAACAAAAAGAGTGACCGGGGTTTCGAATTTATCCAGGCCAACGTAAGAGATAATGAGAACAACTTCTTTTGGATAAGAGAAGCCGAAGATTTCGAAAGTTTTTTCGGCCTTAATACATTTTTCGCCGTAAATATTAAGCAGAATTTGTTTTAATCCGTCGGCCCATTCTTTTGGAAAAAGGACAGCGGGGATATCGTGATCGAGGCGTGAAAACATGCAAATTCTCCAGTGATAAATGAGTGATAGGTTTAACAAGAAAAGGGGAGGTTTGCAACGAGAGTGAAGCTTCTAATTCTTTGTATTTGCGAGCAGGCGTTCGATATCTTCGCGTTTCAGGGTCACTAGAACGTCGCGTTCGCTGACCTGACTGATACTTGTTGGAGTTACTCCGAGCTTACTATAAAGCCTTTTGTGGATGCGGGAAGTGTAAATGTAGACAGTCGTGATCGTCGGGTCTTGAAGGACAACACCTGCGGCCTGGTTGATAAGGGACTTGGAAAGTTTTTCGGCATCAGCGTCTTTTGAAACAGTCAGACGGACGATTTCGGCGGATTTTTCACCCGGGTTTCTGTCGAGTTTTTTCCCGATGGCCTTTTCTAGCGGTAGTAGCTCATCGCTTTTTCCAGAGACAACTACACCAACACCACCTTTGAAATTGTCAGCTTCTTTGATGGATCCACTGGTGTTGACGATTAATTTCGTGCGAGGAGCGAAGTCCTGGCTGGATTTTATGAAGCCTTTGATTTCTTCAGGAGTTAAGTTTAAGCGCTCGGAGTAAATGTTTCCAACAAATTTCCAGTAATCGTCAGGAAGACTTTTCATGTGCTGGTCGCTGACTCTGTCGATCTTTGAAAGATCCATGTAAGTAAAGCTTCCTTGATCGGCCGTTTTAAATTCGCGTGCCCACTGGTTTTTGGCAAGGGGTGTGGACTTTAGTTGTGAGCCGATTTGCGCAGAAGTTGCTGTAAGCTCTGTCATTTGTGGAGTAAATTTGGCGCGGTAAAATTTGAGCGCAGGCGCAGGGATTCCCGGGGCCAGAGTGGTTATCCAACCGAGAGATGAGATGAAGACACTGTCTTGATACTCAGTTTTGCAATTTGCGAGTTCCTGGAAATTTTTTGCATCGGCGGCGATAAAATATTTTTGCTCCAGGCGTTTGCAGTTTTCACCGAGTTTTACTGTTTCATAACTTTGATATCCGTTAACACCAAGAGCGAGTGAACCTCTGGCAATCCATGCACCTTTTTCAAGTTCTTTGGCGGTTAATCCCCATCTTAAAAGTTTTGCGCCCAGAGCACCTTCAAGGCCCATGACTCCAGCGCGTCCCCAGGGACCTAAAGCAAAAGGAGCAATAAAGAGAGAAGTCTCGATACCTTTTTTTATCAAAAGATCGCGTTCGCGCTCTTTTTGCCTTTTGATGGCAAGAGCGCATAGGAAATCTTTTTTGTCTGCTGGAGGAGTGATGAGTTCAAAGCGGTTGAGTAAATCATCGGCCACTTCGGGATGCGAGCCGGAAAGATCATTTAAGTATTTAGCGGCGTAGTCCTGATTTTTAGCGTGAGTTAAAGGAGCTCTCGGGTCGTTTAAATACCGCTCAAAGCTTGTGACTTTATCCAGAAGTGTTTTTCCTGTTTCTCTGCTGGCGTTTTTGATGAGCTCTTTAGTGATTTCAAGCGGAGGGTTTTTCTCGTCATCGACAAAAGTCTGCGGTTGCTTTTTGATGAAATCTTCAATGGAGTCGTGACTAAGAAGTGGGCGCTTGATTAAAAGAAGTGATTTTGATTTTTGAATCTGCATCAACTCATGTTCGTAATCGGCCCTGCGACCTGCGCTGCAATTACCCTGGTAACAAATTTGTAATCTTGCTTCGATCACGCGGATGTGTTTTGAGATTTGATAAAGAGTGTGGAAGTCATCCTGAGTGTCTTCCCATTCTTTTTTCGCTGCAGGCTCTAGTTTTGGGTCGTCTAGTTTTCCGTGTTCTAGGTAGCGAAAGACATTGGCAAATTGATCTTTTTTCTGGCGGTAAATATCCTGGTGAACTTTTGCTTCGCTCTCCAGCCAAAGGTACATATCAATGGAAGAGAGGTTTTTTAATGCGGACTGACCAGGCCTTTTTTCCTCTCCTTGCTCGCATGACGCCCTAAGGGATTCGTCTTTTTGGCAAAGTGGTGATGCCCAAACTCCCTTTGACAGAAGAAATAGGAGGGCGAAAATGGCCTGATTTTTAATGATATTCATCTCTTGTATTATCGGGATTTTTAGGGGTTTTATTGAGGAAAAACACTAAAAAAGTCGGGTAGGCAAGTAGTGGAAAATATGGTTATATATGGGGAAAATTTATTCAAAAAGGAGCAAAATAATGAGCGTTTATATTCTTTCTGGTGCCCGTACACCAAACGGCAGTTTCATGGGGTCTCTTAGCGGTGTTTCTGCTCCAAAACTTGGTGCAGTTGCAATCGAAGCTGCTTTAAAAAAAGCAGAAGTAAATGCATCGAAAGTTGATGAAGTTTTTATGGGGAATGTTGTGAGTGCGGGGGTTGGACAAGCACCAGCTCGTCAGGCCGCAATCTTCGCAGGACTTCCGGAATCTGTTCCATGCACGACGATCAATAAAGTTTGCGGTTCAGGACTAAAGACAATTATTACTGGAGCTCAGACAATTCTTGCTGGAGACAACAAACTGGTTGTTGCTGGTGGAATGGAAAATATGTCAATGGCACCACACCTACTTTTAAATTCTAGAAATGGAATTAAATTTGGTGATGCCAACATGAAAGACGCCATGGCCTTTGATGGTCTGACAGATGCTTATGCAGGTGTACCAATGGGTGTATGCGCGGAAGAGGCGGCGAAAAAATACTCTAACCGTGAAGAGCAAGATGCTTTCTCGATTGAATCTTTCAAGCGTGCTCAAGCGGCGATCAAAGATGGAATCTTCAATGCAGAAATCGCAGCGGTGACAATTAAAGGGCCAAAAGGCGATACAGTTGTTTCAGTTGATGAAGGTCCGGGGAAAGCGAATTTCGAAAAAATGCCTTCATTAAAACCTGCTTTCGATAAAAATGGGACAATTACTGCTGCAAACGCTTCAACTATTAACGACGGAGCAGCTGCAGTTGTGCTTGGTGGAGAAGAGTATAAATCTCAAGCTAAGTTTAAGATTGTTTCATACGCAAGCCACGCTCAGAACCCAACATGGTTCACAACAGCTCCTGTGGAGGCCGTTAACAAGGCCCTAAGCAAAGCTGGACTTAAACTTGATCAAATTGATCTATTTGAAGTGAATGAAGCTTTTGCAGTAGTTGCACTAGCGGCCATGAAAGAGTTAAAATTAGACCATAGTAAAGTTAACATTTACGGTGGTGGAGTGAGCTTAGGTCACCCTATCGGATGTAGCGGAACCAGAATCGTTGTGACATTGATGACTGCAATGGAAAACAAAAAAGCGAAGTATGGAATGGCTGCAATCTGTATCGGTGGCGGAGAAGCACTCGCTCTAGTATTAGAAAGACTCTAATACATAATCCATCCCAAGGATTGGACTGACTGGAACAGCAGCGACGGCCCAAAAGAAATCAGGAATAAAAACTCTTGCCCCAGGGCAGATTCTTTTCAATGAAGGCGACGCTGCTGATTCAATGTATATTATTCAAAGAGGGCAGCTACGATTGTTCCGCCCGAAAGGAAAAGGCTTCGTAGAAATCGCCGTTCTTCGCTCTGGAGAGATGTTGGGAGAGATGGCCTACTTCGATCCAGACACTAAAACCAGAAGCGTATCTGCTTCTGCAATCACTTCAGTCGATATCATCGAAATTTCTTTCAATGCTCTTGAAAAAACCATGGCCGGTTTAAATCCGTGGTTTAAAACTCTGATCAATACACTTGCTGAGCGCCTGAGAAAAACCAATGAGAGAGTGCGTGCGCTCGAGAATAACTCGGTTGGATTTTCTTCCGATTACAAATTTTTTCAATCGGCGGATATCGTAAAGATGCTCTCGGTAATGTTCTTGACCTTCAGAAGTTTAGGAGAGAACAAAGACGGAAGATGGTCGCTTAATTACAATAAAATTAAAACTTACGCGCTTGAGATCTTTAATATCAACGAAGCAAAGCTGGAAGAGTTTATTCAGCTTTTGACGGATGAGAAGTTGATTGAAGTTACCATTGATGAGCAGGACTCATCAAAAGTTCTGAGTACCCGCGAGCCGGATACGTTCAGGATTTTCCAGGTTTTCTTCAATACTCAAAGATCCCTTCGCGATGAGAAGAAGCTGATCATTTCGGCGAAATGCGAGAAGTTTATCATCAAGGTCATGGAAGAGTGTGAGGCCCTTCCGGTGGTTGATGGCAAGGTGGATATTGAGCTTACGAAAATAGCGGCTTATTTCAAACAATACAACATGGGGATCACCATGGATGATTTTGAAGGCGCTAAAAAGGCCAAGTTCTGCGGGGAATACCGCATGGGTGACAATGGAAGCATTAGCACCACGATCAACATCGACTACCTGAGGAAAATGTATCCGGTAGTGAGGTTTATGAACGCCCTCAACCGTGTGAACGAGTCGAAGGCGAAAACAAATTCGTAATTAATTTGTTACAGTAGAGATATACCAAACTTCAAATGTATTTGAAGAACTATTTGTTACTTGATAGCTACCATTGAGTTTTAAAAATATACCAGATTGAGATCCTGCAGGCATTCCAGAAACCTTTAGATTTGGATCAAGCGCACCGACACTAGATTGACCAAAATAACTCCATCCATTAGATGCACTTTTCGGCACTATTACACCATTCAGCTTAACTTCAATTGTATTAACATTTGGAGTCCCATTTTGAAGATAAATATAACCATAAGTTGCTTTAGGCTCTCCATAAGTTACTGTTAAGCAATCTGGATAAACAATGATGTCATTTTTATCAACACCATGAAGTTGAATCATTTTTCCTGTGAAATTTTCTCCAGCTGTAGGATAAAAACGTGATGGCT
>JBEIPI010000099.1:0-10479 GCA_040377165.1 Bacteriovorax sp. | reverse complement strand
TCATCGCACGCTACCGGCTCATGTTTGATCTCATCCGCCTCGCCCTGCAGACCGACAGCACGCGTGTCGTCACCCTCACGCTCAGCAGCTTCAATGTCGTGCCGCACGTGCCCGGCGTAAAAAGCGAAACCCACGGCCTCACCCACCACGGCAACGAGCCCGACAAGATCGCCGAGTTGCGCCAAATCGAGGAAGCCCAGATCAGAGCCTTCGGCGACCTTCTGCAAAGCTTCCGCAACGTCACCGAAACCGGCGGCACCCTGCTCGATCACACGCAGATCCTCTACGGAAGCTGCCTCGGCAATGCCAACTCCCACAGCAACCAAAACCTGCCCATCATCCTCGCCGGTGGCAATGAAGCCGTAGCCCCAGATAGCAGTTGAAAAAAGCAAGAGGCCTACGTTTAAAATCATTTTAATTCCACTCGCGAGGGTAGTAGAACTCCATCATCTTTTCGTGAACTGAGCCCGCCTTCGGTTTATACTTGTAAGTAAATTTCGCTCTTGCTGGAAGAGAGATTAAAATCGAGTCCGTGCGGCCATTGGTTTTTAAACCAAACATGGTCCCGCGGTCATGAAGCAGGTTGAATTCCACATAACGGCCGCGGCGATGAAGTTGGAAATCCTCATCGTCGGCATCGAAGGCTTCGTTCTTTCTTTTTTCCACCAATGGGAAATATGAGTTGATGAAGTTTGAAGAAATATCTTTGATCATGGCGATGTCTTTTTCCATATCTCCGGTATTGTAGTGATCGAAAAAGAATCCACCCACTCCGCGCATTTCATTGTTTCTGTGAAAATTCACAAAATACTTATCGCACTCTTTTTTCATATCCTCGTAAACTCCATATGGAGTCAGCGCCTTTTTCCATGTTGAGTGGAAGTACTCAAAATCCTCCACATGCGGGTAATACGGAGTGAGGTCAGCCCCACCACCAAACCAGAATTTTTCACCGGCGTGGATCATCCTGAAATTGGCATGAACTGTCGGAACTCTTGGGTTTCGCGGGTGAATGATCAGCGAGATTCCCGCCGCCCACATCTCGTCCCCAGTACCTCCGAGGCGACCGGCAAATACCGGGTCAATGGCCCCAAAAACCATCGAAGTGTTGACTCCTGCATTTTCAATAACCTCGCCAGTGAAGGCGCGCGTGATTCCACCGCCGCCAGGATTGCCTTTATGGTCTTTTCTCTCCCATGGGTCCTCCTCCAGCTTAAGCTTTGGATCGGCATCAAAAAGTGCCTTAGTAATCTGATCCTGCAGTTCTCTGACATATTTGTGAAAGTCGCTTTTTTTTGTTTCTAATTCTGTCTTAGTTATTTCCATTTTCATTTCCATTAAGGAGTCAATGTGTTAAAAAAAGGCTAATTTTTGGCCCGGAAGAAGTGCTTAACAGATACCACAATATGACCAAGTTTGTCCTCTCACTAGTGCTATTATTTTCTCTGATTGAATCCTCACTGGTTTCTGCACAAATTATTTCAAAAAACGCCATTCAGGGACCTTATCTGCAGGATGATGTCATCATCAATCCAAAAGACAACAGCCGCACTCCACTTTATCAGTACAAGTACGTCGAGCGCGAACACACCTTGACCGAGAACGTGAAAAACATCGGCATCGTCTACGGCCTGACCTGGGTTTTCTATCCTATCATTCAACCCAAAGTTTTTAAAATTAACGACGCTCCGGAGAAGTTCAGAAAAAATTTCGGGAAAGTTGTCTTCGATAAGGACGAGCCTATCTGGAACTTTTTTGTCCATCCAATCAGCGGCTCCCAGCTTTATTTACTTTACCGCGCTGACGGTTACACAAGAACTGAGGCAATGGGGATGGCCGCGATCAGCTCCACCCTTTTTGAGTTTACGGTTGAAATCCTGACGGAGCCGGCCAGTGTGCAGGATCTCTACCAGACACCTATCCTGGGGACCGTTTTAGGTTTAGGAATTGAGACGGCCTCAATGTCACTGCTAAACTCTGGAACCACACTGGGAAAAATCATCGGACACGCCATTAACCCGGCCACTCTCCTTCCTTTTTATGAAGGCAGAACTTTGATCATTCCTCGTTTCGAAGACCAAGACAAAGGAGCGATGATCAGAATGGAGATGCGCTACTGATGAAGACGCTGATTCTCATTCTACTTATTCTGACTTCAACGTGCATAAGTGCAGCCGAGACGCCGATGAATAATAATTTCATTCTGCGCGCTGGCTTCTCATTTAATCTCTCACGTCTTGAAACCGACCGCCTTATCGACAACCACGAAAGTGATGACGGCGAGCCTGAAGATGAAACGAAAACATTAGGTTTTGGACTCGCGACCTCAGTGGCTTACCGCTGGGATGACTGGGAATTTGTCTTCGCTTCAGACGCGGTTTTCGGGTCATTCAAAGATATCACGTTTATCTACGACACCAACTCCATCAGAGGTGGAGGCCACACCCGTCTGGTAAGTCTTGGGCCACAGATCAAATTCTTCACTCCCTACACTCTGCTAAACAAAGCAAATATTTACTTAGGCTTCGGCCCTGCCTGGAGTCTTCAAACTTTTGTCTTTAGAGACGCAAGAACAACAGGGAACTTCAACAACAAACGCAGAATCAGTTTTGAAAATTACGGAGGAGGTGTTTTCATCGGCTTCGAAGAAATTCTTCCTTTTAAAGAGAATCATCCAATGTTTCTTGAAATCGGTTACAACTATATGCACTCCTATAAAGTTTCTGTGCTCGATGCAACCGACACTGCAGAAGTAACTACTTTAAGCGAAGGTGAATCCAATGAATTCTCCGCCCATTATATTATCTTTCGGGCGGGCTTCACTCTCTTCTAAGTTAAATCCTACTTGGTCTATATCCGACTTAAGCGCTCTTTTGAAATCACGGTTTTAGTCCAAAAATAGCAATAAAACTCGCCATTTTTAAACGCCTCCCTCCTGCGAACTTCCCGATTCTAGGCAGTTATCACTCAACAAATAACCATTAAAGAAGTCCCTTATAATTAACGAAGAGAAGATAGATAAGCGCCTTTAAATGAAGGATTTTTTATGGAATTACGAGCCCGATTATTTACCACTCTAACCCTTTTAACGATTTCGTTTTCCGCGATGTCTGCTGAAAATGTCGCCAAAGTCGTCATCATGCGAGGAATGGTAAAAGCAAAACTCACAGATGGCAGCATTGTAGATGTCAAAGCGGATCAATCCCTTCCCGAAGGTGCGACTGTTCAGACAGCTGATAAAAGTTTCGTAAAACTTCTTTTCATTGATAAATCGCAAATGAACCTGGGGCCGAACTCACAGATGATTATCAATGCTTTTCCTAAGAAAGAAGCCGGGATCATCACGCTGGTGAAAGGGCAAATCAGGTCACAGGTTACAAAAGATTATATGGAAATGGATGACAAGAGTAAGTCCAAACTTTATATCAAAACCAAAACGGCTGCGATGGGTATCCGCGGAACTGATTTCCAGGTTAACTACAACCCAAAAAATCAGAACACGGCACTGATCACTTTCGAGGGAAAAGTGGCCATGGCCCATATCGACCGCAGTGTGCGTGAAGAGCGCTTTGACCAGGGAAAACTTGAGCGAGTGGTCTCAAGTGAAAAAGCGGTTTTGGTCACCCAAGGGCAGATTTCAGCTGTTAACTTAAACGTGGCCGAAAGAGCGATGGTCCCAACAAAGCTGGGCACCAAACAAATTGAGGCCCTGGAAAGCAACGAGACAGGTTTAAAAGAATCTTCGATTGATTCAAGTGCAAAACAATTTAGAAACCCGATTCCTCCTGGAGCAGAAGGCACCGCCTTCTCTAACACATCATCGGAATTGGACAAAGAAGTTGCTAAAATGGGTGTTGATGTAAAAGCTGCTCTCCCTCAAGTTGCGGCCTCTGATAAAGGGTCCTCTCCTGAAGGATTCTTCAATATGAACACTGGTGAGTATAAACTTCCAGCGGGAAGTATCGTCGACTTAAATACAGTCAACATTGTTCCACCTCCATCAAATGCCGTATTCGACACTAACTCAGGGACTTATATTGTTCCGGAGTCTTTTGGTAAAATCGATAAAGTCACGGGTGAATACAAGGCCCCGGCAGGTCTCGCTTTAGGTGTTGATGGTAAGTTTACCGTCGTAGATCCAGAAGCGTACCAAAAAGCTCAGGCACCTTCAAAAGAGGATACGCAAGAGGAGAAGAAGTCAGAAGAAAAAGGTGAACAGACACCTGACGGAAAAACACCTGAGGGTGAAAAGACCGGAGATGTTGCGAGTACGGGCACAGAAGAAGGGCGAGCACCTGCCAGCGTAGGTCCTGCTCCACTTGAAATCAAGCCGCCTGAGATCTTCTCTGCGGGAGCGCAGAACTTTATCCAGACTTTTGCGGCACCAGTCTTTGCTCCACCTCCGCCGCCTCCGGCAACGAGAACGACTTTAATCAATCTCGCGGCCGACGTGCTTCAAAAAAATGACTTATCAAAACAGACGGCTACAGACCGTGGGGTGGTGGTTCCTCCTACCACTAAAGTAAAGATTATTTTGGATGTACAGTAAGCAATTCTCATTTATAATAATTAAGAATAGAAAAAATTGAAAAGCACCCTGAAAAGGGTGCTTTTTTTGTTATAGGGATGTAACAAATGACCAAAAAATGTCTGAAGGCCCATGCCTTTACAGCTGCAGCGATTTTTCTCCTGAGCTCAAACGCCTTCGCTGACACTACTCTCGAAGAATTCTACAAACTTTTTAAAAGCGGACAATACCCAAAGGCGCTTGAAGTGCTGGAGAGATCAAGTGATCAGTCCCCTTCATCTAAAGCGTATCTCACCGGTCTGAGTTATTCCAGAATGCAGGAATACGATAAGGCCTCAGCTCAATTTGCCATTGCCATAAAAGAAAATAATCAAAGCGCTGATTTGTACTATGAGTACGGGCAGTCCCTATATGCCGCTAACGAATTAAAAAAGGCGCGTGAAGCTTTCAAGACTTCTGCGGATAAAAATTTCAACCGCCCAGCTTCCATTTATTATGTGGCCCACATCTCACAGATCCTTGAGGAAATGGAAACTGCCCGCGACACCTACACCAAGCTCCTGAGAGAAAAAGGCATTGACGACAAAATGAAGCAGATCGCCCGTTTCCAACTGGCCGAGACTTTGCTCAATATTGCCCGTGAGAAATCAAAAGAGCCGGAAGACCTGAGCAGACGTGTGGAAAAATTCATTCTGCCCATGCTGGCCACTGCGCTCAATATTGATAAAGGCTCAGGGGTCGCGGCCGATATCAACCAAAGAACCGCAGAACTCATGAAAGAGTTCAACCTTGATCCGAACATGCTGATCAACGGGCGTCGAATCAGCCCAAAAAGATACAGCGGCTACTTAAGCCAAAAATTGAAATTCGACAACAACATCTCCCTTAGCAATGAAGAAAACAATATTCAGCAATCAAGAAAAGAATCTTATATTTTCGAGACAGAAGGCTACGCTAAATACGACCTCATCTTGAAAAAGCGTTATGTGATCTCCCCTGAGGCCAGGTTCACTTTCACTGAACACGGCGATCAGTCAAGCCCGGAAGTTTACCAGAATGACTCTTTCGTTATGAACTTCAACCTGAAGAATAAATATGAACACAAAGTCAAAGAACTACCGGCAAGCTTCCTCTTTGACATTGATTACTCTCACATCATCAAAGACTGGAATGCACGGAAGAAAAAAGAGTTCTACGCCAAGTCGATGACTTTCACTATTGGTGAGAGTTTTAGCTACTTTGACATCGGGGATACCACACTTAAAATTAAAAGAAAGAATTATACCGGTAAAAACGAGGCCATCAGCAACCATACGACAACTTTAAGCGCTGACCAGACTTTCTTCTTTTCTAACCAGCATCTCCTGATCGCCTTATTCGATGCGAGCTTCATCGACAACTACAACAACACTTCATCAAACACTGACACCTACCTCCTGCGATTCGACTACATCATCCCGGCCATTATGCCTCAATATAACCTGGGACTGGCGATGGCGACGACAATGACGGACACCAAGGAACAGGAAGCCACCCGAGGGACGGAGCTTTCATTCAACCCTTCCATCGACTTATCCCGCGAACTGAGTGACACCAGCAAGATCAGTGTGAACTACGATTTCACCAAGAGTAAATCAAAGGACAATAATTACTCATATCGCAAACATGTACTGACCACAGAATACCGTTACAGCTTTTAAATATTAGCGGGGAATACCAATGTTTTTTAGAATCTTCCAATACCTGGGAATTTTGGCGATCATTACTTTTTGTGCGGGAAGTATCTTTCTTTCCACCAGCGCAAGAGAGCTCAATGCCCACACCAACCAGTCTTTTCTTTTTAACTACGCTTCATTCTTCGAGGACCGCTTCTTCGATCTTCGCATGAAGCTCACTATTGACCGCGAGAAAAAAGACGACCGCCTGGTCCTTGCTGCCATTGATGACAAGTCTCTGACTAAAATAGGAAGATGGCCATGGAGCCGCACTCAGATGTCAAAACTAGTCAGCAAGCTTAACCACTTTGGTGCTAAAGTTGTGGCCTTCGACGTTTTTTTCTCCGAGCCTGAAGTCGCCTGTAATGCTGAGTCACCTGACACTCTTCTGGCCCAGACATTTAAAGATTTCCAGTCGACTCCGGGAAATAAAATTGTACTTCCCTATTCAGTGGTTAAAAGAGAAACCAAAGAGATCGATGAAGAGTCTTATTTCACAACTGCACCTGACCAGCTTTTAAATTTCATGATGGACGCCAGACAGGCCGAAGGCACAAATCTTCAGGAATACCTGGTTGAGAAAAAAGTTTACCCCATTGAAGTGCTGGCCAATGCTGATACCGGCATCGCCCATATTGAAGCCGAAGCGGACGCTGACGGGGTTTTCCGTCACTACCCTGTTGCCGCTAACGTCGACTCCATTTACTACCCTTCCTTCTCGCTTCAGGCCTATGAACTTTTCTCAGGAGACCGTGGTGTAATCAATATCCCTTCAAGCGAAACTTCGTTCGTTCAAACTAAAAAAGGCAAACTCTATCTGAACTATAACGGTGAGGCGAAAGTCAGATGGTTTGGAGGTCTTGATCACTTCCCAACCGTTGGCATCTGGGACCTGTTTCAGGCAAAAGAAGACGATCCGGAAATGCATAAAGTCTTCAAAGACAAACTGGTTTTTGTCGGCTCTACCGCTTTCGGAGCAAACGATTTAAGAAACACTCCCGTCGACCCGATCCTTCCCGGAATCGTTTTCCACATGAACATGGTTCACATGCTGCTTGAAGGAAAATTCCTGGTTTCGGAAATGGAGTCCACCAAAATTTCATGGATCATGTTGATTGGTGGAAGTGTGGTGATTGTCACGATCATGTTATTAGGAAACGCCATTCTGGATTTTGTGGCGGTGTTTTCAATCATGGCCGGGCTTTTTTATCTCGATGCTTATTACTTTATCCCTAAAGGCTATAACAACCGACTTTTCTTCTGTTTGTTTTCGGTTCTAAGCTGCTACTCATGGTCGACCTTCCTGCATTTTTACCAGTCGAACAAAGAGAAGAAAAAAATCAAAGGGACTTTCTCGCGCTATCTCGCGCCTTCAATCGTTAACGACCTTCTAAAAAACCCGGACAAAGTGCGCTTGGGAGGAGAGAAAAAAGTTATCACCGTTTTCTTCTCGGATGTGCGCGATTTCACCAGCATCTCGGAGAAGTTAACTCCGGAGCAGTTAACTCTCTGCTTGAATAAGTACATGACCATGATGACGGATACACTCTTTGAACACAATGGGACTCTCGATAAGTATATCGGGGATGCGATGGTTGCCTATTGGGGTGCTCCAGTTGATTTAGAAAATCACGCATACTGGGCGGTAAAAGGCGCTGTACAGATGATTGAGAGGCTTCCGCCGATCAATGCAGAGTTCGAACGAGACGGCTTCCCGCTTTTTAAACACGGGATCGGTTTAAATACCGGTGAATGTTCTGTCGGAAACATGGGATCCAACCAGATTTTCTCTTACACCGCTCTTGGCGATAATATGAACCTGGGAGCGAGACTTGAGTCGCTTTGTAAGTACTACGGTGTTCAATTGAACATTTCCGAATATACCAAGGCCGCGATCCCGGAAAACCTGGCAAAGGAATTTGTTTTTAGAACACTGGATAAAGTAAAAGTTAAAGGAAAAGAAAACGCCGTTACCATTTATGAAGTACTTCATCCAAGCCACCCACTGATCAACGAAAAAGACGCCCTGGATGCATACGAAAGGGCCTTTGCGATGTACCTGGGCCAGAAATTCATGGATGCTGCCGCGATCTTCAAGGATCTTCACACTCGTTTTCCCGAGGACAAAAGCTTCGAGAGAATGCTCCATATGTGCGAGGATTTTATGGATGTGCCTCCTCCACCTAATTGGGATGGTTCATATACCCATAAGAGCAAATAATATTTCAATAGTTTAGGTTCTCTTGCCACTTCGGGTAAGAGAATCTAGACTCATGCCATGAAAAAACTAATCTTAATCGCCACTCTGCTTTTTACCACTCAAAATGCTTTTGCCAAAAAACCGGCACAGCTTAAATACTCCCTGGATTTCCTACTGGAAAAAGTTCTGGAGAGAAAAAAACTCACTAGAAAAGACAGCATCCCTTTCCCGAAATTTTTCGTGGCAAGCAAAACTCCCTTAAAACAATTTCAAGACGCCATTGAAAAACAATGGGGCTTCAGACCGGACGTATTCACTAACGCCTTCGCCGTAAACAACAATGAGATTTATATCCTTGATGATGCTGATTACTATGAAAGCCACCAGCGCTGCATGGACGATTCAGTTGTCCACGAACTGGCCCACTACGTTCAGGTGAAATACCTGGGCTGGGACTTAAATGATGAAAGCCTGGAGTGGGACGCTGTCGATATTCAAACTGAATTCAGAAATGAGTTCTGTAAGAAAAATTAAAGCGGAAGATTCACTAGCGTTTGAATAATCTTTATATAGTGCCGAGAAAAAATGCTCCATTGGAGCATTTTTAGTATTTTTGAATGACTTATGAGACTTTCTGCTTATCAATGAGCTCGAGGCACAAAAAACGACTTACAAAGGAAGATTTACCAGCGTTTGAATAATCTTTATATAAGACGGAGAAACAAACTCCTCAATCAACTTCGGGATAATCGCGCGCATTTCAACTTTCTCTTTTTTATCTGTGGTGGCCACAAAATGCTCCACAAAAGCTTCCGCTATCACCAAAACTTTTGACAACGGCGAGAGATCCTCAGGGTACTTGTTGGCAAAACCCGAGCCTTTTTTCATCCCGTGGTGATGTTTGATGAGCACATCTGCTCCCATCGGACATCTCTTATAAGTCACCACCATTTCCGCCGCCAGGCGGGCATGGTTCATCACAATCTCTTTTTCTTTTTCAGTCAAAAGATTACTTTCCAGTAGGCTTTTTTCAAACTTCAACTGTGGGTATTTCAGATAAATCGGTGCCAGGTAAATGTCGTGGAAAAAGAGTACAAAATTAATTTTATCTGACTGTCCATCTCCACCCCAGGTGACGTTTTTAATAATATGGTTGGCGACATAGCTGGTGATCATCGAGTGCGTGAAAATGTATCCGCTTTTGTTACTAAGCATAGTCGCCAACAGGCCTTTAAGCTGAGAATTGTCCTTTACGACATCTGACATGACTTTAGCTGAAGCCGTGGCGATCTCGGCCATCTCCTGCCTGATCTCGTCTGTTGAAAACAAGCTCGCCGCTGCGAACTCGAAGCCATCATTGAGCATCTCTACTTTTCTCTCGTTGGAGGCACCTGCACTGTTTTTTAGAGCGTTAGTAATTCGCTCAATAAGCTTAAGTGAAACATTATTAACCATAACCAGGCGGTCAGAACTCTTCACGTAAATCTTTTCCACTCCACCGGCCTTGGCATTTTTCAGACCTTCTTCAATCGATTCCTCGGCCCTTGCCATCATTTTAAAACTTGAATCCACCTGCAGATAGAGATTGCAGGGAGCCTTAGTCAAACCATCCACAGGGGCCAGAGAGATCGGGTAATAGGCACCCATCTGCATCTCTGCCATTTGCTTGGCAGTCACTCCCAAGATAGAAGCTGACTTTTTTAAAATTGAAGGGAGATTGTAGCGCGAAGATATCTGGAATGTTTTTACATCGACATCCATATCCTGATCACTTCCCACCGTGATCACTGGAGTCTTGATTCCGTAAGAGCCACGGTACTCATTAATTTCCCTGAGCGCATCCTTCTTTTCCACTTTATCCAAAGTGATGATGAGATCGAAATTTTTCTTTTGTTTGTGAACAGCGATACCGGCCTCAACGCTGGTAACCAGCTCGACAGTAGTCGCCAGATAAACCTCAAGGTTTAACACATACAGCGTGCTTAAAAATTCATTGTCACAAACAACGAGAGTCTTACTCATGGATTGCCTTAGGT
>JBEIPI010000050.1:0-22322 GCA_040377165.1 Bacteriovorax sp. | reverse complement strand
TCACCGATGGGTGAAACTGCTGTCCTGTACAGTGTTTACCTGCCAGGTGATAAATTAGTGTCAACAATTGTGGAAGTTGCAAGAGGAGATTGATTGTTAACAAAAAGACCTTTCAAATGCGAGGTCTTTAATCGGGGGATTAGTTAACAGTCACGCTCTTTTTGTTATATGCCCATGTCGGGAATCTTAATTGTTTTAGACGCAGCTTCTAGTTTCCTTTTTATTTGCGGAGAAAGATCTTTTTTACGGCAGATAACAGCATCGAATAGAGGAGTATCTGGCTGCTGTTTATGCATAACTAACTTCTCTTTGTAGTTTTTGCGATTGAACGCATAGTTGATGATTGGAGTTATGCTACAAATGCCATCCAGTCGGTTTGTTTTTAGCATATCGGCCGCTTGCTCCATTGATGTAACATCTGTGCCTAGTTTGCCGACATATTTTTTAAAGAGCTCCGTGCAGGTTCCCAGCAGCCTTCCTATTCGATAATTATTGCGGTTTTTTTTATAAACAGATTGTTTGACCATAATGGCAGGCCTGATTCTATAGAGAGTCTCTTGCACTTCATACTTGTCTGATCTGTCACAAATGATTCTTGAGAGGATGAAGAGGTCAGGGTTTGATCCTTCAAGATAGGTGGTGATGCGAGCATGAGGATATAGGGTATAATTAAATTTAAGTCCAGAGTTGTGCTCGATCTGATGTAAAATATCGATGTGAAAACCTTTAAACTGTTGGTCTTCAACATAAGAAAAAGGTGGAATGTTGGTAATGGCCACACGCAACTCATCAGCTTTTACTTGAGTCAAAGAAAAGTTTAATAATAAAATAGCAATAATTTTTTTCATGATGCCCGGGTAGTATCATACATTACTCCGGGCATTGTTGAACTAAAGACTTTCTTAATTGTAGACCAGGTCGGCCCTTTTCCGTATTTCTTCCTGGGATAAATCCTCTACATGTGATCCCAGTGTCCAGACATGACCAAAGGGATCCTCAAAAGTCCCGGTGCGGTCGCCGTAAAATTGATCGCGCACCTCACGGATCATTTTCATTCCTGCTGAAAGTGCGAGCTCTGCGGCCGCATCAACATCAGGGACATACACCATAAAACTCACCGATCGGTGCTCACCTCTTTGCGGTTCCAGGTGCATGCTCGGGTGATCCCCGGCCATCATGATGATTGAGTCGCCGACTTTAAATTCGGCGTGAACGATTTCTCCCGGTTTGATCTCCATTTTATAGAGAACTTTGGCCCCTAGGGCCTTCTCGTAAAAATCCAGTGCCTTTTTAGGGTCGCTGACGATAATGTAGGGAGTGACTGAGTGATATCCTCTCGGGATGGCGTTAGTATCTGTCTGTTGCATGTTTCCTCCTTAGGAAAATATTGAGTAGGTACAGCTTTAGATTTGTTTGATTTCCAGATGAATCTCATTTCTTCTGAGGAAAGAAAGAGTCGTAGTCGAATCGTACTGAGCAAACTGAATGTCTCCGGTGGGGACATAAATATCGCTTTTGTTGATCCAGTCCATTAGCTCAACTGAGTATTTCCTGATTTTTTCCTGGTTATTTTTTCCGGAGTAGCGGTAAGCAGCGATCAGGCGCTCAGGAGTTTTTTGCAGGTAAATCCTTTTGTCGACTGGAGTGGGGGCCGTGGCCAGGGTGTACCCGGGCGGAAGAACAAACGACATCGTCCACCCATTAGTGGCCGCTTCCTGAAAGAGCAGTGATTGATCGATCGTCTCTTCCTGAATCACGGGGGCGGTCATTTTTAGGTGCTTATTGTCTTTGTTTTGGCCGAAGATATAACCGGTCAAGCAGGAGAAGGCCTCTTTTTTAGCTTCCTCGAAAGTGCCGTAGGCTGTGATGGTGGCGAGAATGAGTGGGCGGTATTTTCGGATCTCTTTTTCAGCTTCGGTGCATTCGACTTCATAAAGATCATCGCCGCCAAAACGGATGCCGAAAAATCCGGGAATGCCTTTGAGTTTTTCACTGAATGGAATTTCGAGAGGTGATTTTTCGATCACGGCGACCTCCGTCCATAGGACTCCAATAAAAACTAAAAGCATATCCCATGCCAAAAAGTGCGGGGTTTCTGCAGGAAAAAATGGAGTGGATGAGGCAATTTAGTCAACTATACGAGGCAAAAATAATTAACGCTTATACGCCATCGGCTCTTGATGAAGTTGCATTGAATAGCTATCATAGAGCTAAAAAAATCGAGCAGGGGTTTATGGCAAGTTTAAAAGACGCATTATTAAAAGCAGGCATGAAGGCAACTGAGGCGCCTAAAAAACAGAATGAGCGCGAGAAAATTGCGAAAAAAAATATTACTGAAACAGTTTCTCACCAGATCCAAAGAAATTTCTGTGAAAACTGCAATCAGGTTCGCCCGGATGTGGAGTTTTACAAGCACAGAAACCCGACAACTGAGGCGGAATGGATTTGTGTTAAATGCGCTGATCAATTACAGATTTTAGATAAGTTCAGGCAAACAGCTCAGAGTGAAACTTCGATCAAAAAAATGTTTCGTAGGGAATATGGAGAGACGATTAAGATAGCTTTGGCAAAAGATGCAGTTGCGGGCATCAACAAGTCCAAGGGCGATGTTAACGGCAATCGCTAGTGTGTATGCTTGATATCCACGTGAATTTCGTTTTTTCTAAAGAAAGGAATAGTTAACGGGCCGTCGAATTGGGCGGTCTGAAAATCTCCTAGCGGGATATACCACGGTCTTTTTTTCAGCCATCTTTTTAATATCCCGGAATACTCCTCAATTTTCTCCGCATTGTTAATCCCGGCGTAACTAATGCTCACAACTAAGTGGGCAGGGTGTTCGCTAAGTGAGATGCGGGAGTCCTCGGGCTTTGGTGCGTCCTTAAGTGAATAGCTAGCTGGTAGAATAAAAGACATAAGCCATTCCTTATTTTCTTCGCGCTCACGCAAAAGCACCGGTGTGGTCATATCAATTTTCTTGTTCTCCTTATTCTGTCCGAAAATATAACCTGCCAGGGCGTTAAAAGCTTCTTTAGAGGCTTCTTTGTAGTCTCCCCTGACAACGAGGCTGGCCCGCAATTGAGGAGAGTAGGATCTAACTTCGATGGCATTGTCGTTTTTTATGATTTCGTAAGGTGCCTGCTCTTCCAGAGCAAGGCCGAAGAAGCCGGGGAGTATTTTTACTTTTTCGCTCAACGGTATGTCGAATTCAGGGTGAGTGTTGTGACTCATAAGTCCTCCTATAATAGGAGACTATTACAATAACCATGCCGAACGAGAGATGCTCCAATTAACTGTAAATTGATGGAGTAAGGAAAGGTGATATTTTTTTTATGGGGAATTTTGGGAAGAGAGTGCTAGGGATTTGTTCGTCTCAAGTAGACGAGATTGAGACAATAACTTCATGCGCACTTCAATTTTTCTTAGGTAATCAATTTTGTATTTAGTTGTATTGGAATGGTATCTCGCATACCACCTCCTATCTTTTTTTGCATGACGGGCCTTAAGAATACTTAGGATCTTCGCCATCATCTCCATGGCGTAAGCCTGGTCTTCAGCAATCAGTAGGTCCTTTTTTATCAGCGGGAGTTTCATTCTTTTGAATTCCGCATTCCATACTTCAACATTCACCTGGGCCAGGGAAAGATCCCCGGTTGTGGAAACCTTGTCGTATTGGAAATTGCTTTCGGTATCTATCAAGGCCACGACGATTTGTGGCTCCACCTTATATTTCTTGATAGCGTGATGAATATTGTTGGCAATTTTGTTGCGGGTGTTGACCTCTAATTCTGGCTGAACGATAGAAATCATCTGGGCGATTAGTGGGGCTTCGTTCGGGATATAGACTTTGTCAAAATTTCCGAACTTCTCGCGAGCAAGATTGTATTTGCTTTTTTTCGTGCTTTTAGTTGTTGAGCATCCCTGGAAAAGCGCAAGGATACACAAGAACAATACAGGTGTAGAAAGTAGAGTTTTCATTTGAAAGTCAGTCTACACCAGAAAGCAGTGCTTTTAGCTTAGTTGAAAGAAATCCATAGGGAGCGGCTAAAGTTTAGACAGTATTTTTGCCAAAATTCATTGGGGGATTAATAAAAAGACCCACTTAGGTTTATCAATAAAATAAAACTAAGTGGGTCTGGAACTGTACTAATTGAGGGAATTAGCGAGTTGTTCTTTGATCATCGTTTCTTTGTTCTTGCTGTCCTTGTTCTCTTTTTTGGTCACGTTGCCCTTGTTGAGACCACTCAGTTTCTGGGCGACCACCTTTTACCGGCAGGTCAATTTCTGGGCGAGGAGCATTTCCTCTGTTGGGTGCTTCCTGCTTTTTTGGCTGTTGTTGAGAAAAATTTTTTTGATTTTTGTTCTGTTCCATAAGTTCCTCCTTGTTGGACTTGCTTATTTACCAAGCACAACTCATGCCACTTAGAAATGAATCAGTACTATTAAAAAAAGGAGGATATGCGAAAGGTAAGAGAGGGACTGATCCCTGATGTCATCCAGTTAATTGTTTGATTTTCATCAATAAAGACAACAGTAGGAGTTGCCGAGATTTTAAAGTAGTTGGAAATTTTGCCATCAGTATCGAGCCCAATGGGGAAAAGATACTTATTTTTTTTAACTGTCTCCTCAATGAGGTTTATATCTTCGTGTGATGCGATAGCGATTACTGATTGCGGGTTGAGTTTTTTCTCCATAATCATTTCGTTGATACGTTTGAGTTCGACTTCGCAGGGACCGCACCAGGTGGCCCAGAAGACGAGTACATATCTTTGATTGGCGATGGTGACAGTGTTGTCAGGATTCATTGTCTTCACTGTAAGAACCGGAATCTTTTTATCCTGAAAGCTAAAATGACTTAAGATTGTGGGCAAACGCAAGTAGAGGGCGTAGACCATGACGGCGAAAAAAATAGTATTGAATATTTTTTTATTTTTCATTGCTCTAACCAGTTAAACGATTCGTTTATTTAATAATATCTGACGATATACCAACAGGAAACTCAAAATAAAAAATGGGAAGCCGGGAATAATGGGAAGGATTGCACCGACCACCCCGATCAGGAAAAAAAAGATTGAGCCGATGATTCTCAGGATGTGATAAAAACGGTGCTCTTTATTATGGTCTTCCTGAAAAGAAAGTCCGATAGAAAAATTGGCGATGATAGAAAGAAGCACGTAAAACAAAAGGCGGGCCGCGCGGATTTTGAAAGGGGCCCTGCGGTTAAAAGTGTTGATGTCCACCTGTTCACAGCCGCTTTTAATGATCTGCTCTATTTCCATGTTCAGGTAGCGGGTAAACTCAGCAGAGTATATATCAACGTTCATCTCCAGGTTCTGCTGGTAGCTGGTGTAGTTTAGGTTGAATGATCCTATTGTGCTCCAGCTTTCATCTACTGTCGCAAGCTTTCCGTGCAGCACTGATTTTTCCCAACGGTAAATCTCCACTCCGCGCTTTAAAAAATACTCGTATAAGTACTCTGAAGCCAGTATGTAGCTGGGCCAGTCGGAGTACTTGGGGAGAATCAGCCGAACCCTCACTCCTCGCGCAGCGGCCGCTGTCAGTTGCTTCATGAATTTTCTTCGGGGGAAGAAGTAGGAGTTGATAATAGTTATTTCTTTTTTTGCCTCAGTCGTTATGCGAGAGTATTGTTTGGTTATTTTCGAGCGCCCATGAATCCAGTCATTGATGGAAATTTCCAACTCGTATCCGTTCGCGTGGTCGGGCTGCTCGGGCACCACCTCGATGTAATATCTTTTTTTGTAGGCCTTTTTGAAAATAACCTGGCAATAGTATGAGAGCTCAACGATCGCCGGGCCCTTTAAGTGAATCGCAAAGTCCAGCTGAGGGTGCGTGGCCCCTTCTGGACAAGCGTAGAGTACGTTAATCCCTCCGATCATAGCTTCTTTGTAATCGACGAGGAGGATTTTGTGGTGAAGTCTCCTGCCCCAGCGGTAAAGCCATTTAAACTGGATGGTATTGAAGCGACAAAAGTTGATTCCGGCATTCTCAAAGATTGCTTCCTGCTCAGGAGTCAGGTGGCGTGAGCCGATGCTGTCGACCAGCAGATAAATGCGCACTCCCCGGGAAGCTGCGGCCAGAAGTTCATTCTGAACTCTTTCTCCAAAACGGTCGATCTCGAATATGTAAGTTTGCAGGTGAATGCATTCAGTGGCACTTTTTATCATCGAGATGTATTGGTCGTAATAATGATTGCCGTCTTTGTAGAAAACGCATCGGTTTTTCGGTGTAACGGGGAAAAGCTTTTTTTTGCTCATGTCAGATCTACCTCACAAAAAATAGGAAGATGGTCAGACAGGTGCTGATCATAAAAGACAACGTGGGAGTCGAGGACCCGCATGTTTTTCACATAAATCCGGTCGAGGCAGAGAATGGGAACTTTCGCAGGAAAGGTACGGGCGAAACTTCCATTGATATGCTTATGTACCTCATGCATTCCCAGGATCTTTTCAAAAGTCAAAAACGATTTCTGATTCCAGTCATTAAAATCTCCGGCAATAATAAATGGAGCGTGTTCAGCTTCAGCTTTGCTTTCGACAAAAGAGCGTATCTTTTCATACTGCTGCTTTCTGCCTGAATGGAAGAGATTGAGATGTAGGCAGGCGGCGTAAATTGTTTTTTCACCAATGCGCTCTTTATTAGGTGGAATTTTTATTTTACAGACCAGCATCCCGCGCTTCTCCCAGTTGTTAGTGGAGAGGTTGATATTCTCAAAATGCTCAATCGGGTATTTGCTGAGAATCAAATTCCCGTGATGTCCGTGATCATAAAGCGCATTTTGCGCATAAGAGTAGTGGGGCCAGAGTTCATCCGCTAAAAACTCAAACTGCGTATCAATCAAACCTTTTTCTTTAAAGATATCATTTTTTCCGACGACTTCCTGTAAAAAAACCACCTCCGCTTCCGAACTATTAATTAGGTCTTTCATTTCTTTGAGGCAATAGGATTTATTTTTCCAATCAAATCCTTTGTGGATGTTGTATGAAAGAATTTTTAAACGCATATTCACGCACTCCCCCAACATATAGTGAGCAAAGTTCAAGCCACAATAATACTAAGGAAACCGAAGATTTGCCCCGCGATTTTAAGACATTTTTGGACAAATAATTCTAAAACCCCCTTTTTTCCTTTGATAATTTTGGTACACCACTTGCAGTTATCATCCAGACGTAACCTTATTACTCTTTTGGTAATGCGGTTTTAAAAAACACGGAGGAATAAGTATGGTTAGAACATCATTAGTTTGCGCACTTTTAATGACTTCACTTTCGGCACACGCACAGATGTCCCGCGATGAAAAAAACAGCATCGAAAATAAAATGGAAGGCACCCTTCCTGAGCCGAAAGAAGTAACCAGTAAAGATGAATACAAAATTCACATGGGACTAACCGCCGGTGTGAACTCGCCAAACGGTGATGCGGAGTCTTCTCCAGAATTCGGGATTAACGTTGGCTTTCAACCGTATGTCCCTTTTGGAGTAGGGGCGGAAGTTGTTACGGCCGAACTAGACGATAGTGACATCCAGAGAACTTCAGTCCTGGGCCGCGGGACATATAACTTTGGTGGTGATATCCCGGTACTAAGAAGCTCGTTTGTGGGAGTGACTGCTGGACCTATGTTCCTGGATGGTGACGACGTTGAATGGTCAGTAGGGCCTCTGGCCGGTTTTGATATCCCTCTCACTTACGGCCAATCAAGCGATTTCCTGTCTTTAGGGTTACAGGCTAAATATCTTTACACCACTGATACCCAGGACTCATTCTCGGCGGGACTGGCCTTGAAGTATTGGTACTAAAATAAATGAAAGGAGCACTATTAAATCCCTTTTTGGTGCTTGACGTTGTGCCCATTTTTCGGATACTTCAGCCACAATGAAAAATTTAAGTCTTAAATTATTGTTGTTGGCCGTTGCCTTAATGGGCCCTCGTCTCTCTGAAGCTAAATTAGTGCAGATTCTGCACACGAACGATACTCATTCATACCTCGACAATTCCACTCATTCCACCACTCGTGGGGGGGCCGCAAGACTTAAAGCTCTTATTGATCAATACAAAAATAAAATGGCCGATGAAGGCGTAAAAACTCTAGTTTTTGATGCCGGTGATTTCCTGGAAGGAAATCTTTATTACATGGCCGAAAACGGACGCAAGGCCTTTCAGATTCACAACGAAATGGGCTACGATGTAGGAACACTGGGCAACCACGATTACCAGATGGGTTCAGCGGAGCTGGATAAAATTCTGGGCGAAATCGATCTGAAGTTCTCTCTCCTGGTCGCCAACCTTGATATCAGCAGTAAACATAAAAACCTGAAAGCTAAGATTCAACCTTACAAAGAAATCGAAATTGAAGGATTGAAGCTTGGTATATTCGGCCTTACCACAGATGAGATTTTTTATAAGTGGCGCCTGGCACGCGGAGCGATCATCAATCCAATCGATTCAGGAAGAGAGCAGGAAGAGATCCTGAAAAACAGAGGCAATGATTTCATTATCGCTCTCACACACATCGGCGTCCTAAGGGATATCAAACTGGCCGAAAAAACCCGCTTTATTGACCTGATCATTGGCGGGCACTCACATACGGCGCTTTATGAGCCAGCATATGGAGTGAATAAACTTAAAAAAAGAGTTCCGATTGTACAGGCGGGAATGCACACTGAATACCTCGGGCGTCTGGTCGTTGACCTGGTAAAAGGCAAGCCGTTAAAGATCGTAAGTTACGAATTGATTCCAGTGACCCTTGATGAGTCGTTTGCTGATCAGGAAATGCAGGCGAGAGTAAAAGAAGCGGACACAGAGCTCGACGCTTATTACGGAAAAGAGTGGTTGGATGAAAAAGTAGGCTTCTCGGACCTTCAGGCACAAGACGAAAAAGGTGCGCGTAAATGGGCCTTCTTTATCACTGACGCTCTTAAAGAGAAATCAGACGCCGATATCGCCATCCATTCTCCAGAGATGAATGGTTCTAATTACCCGGTAGGGGACATTACCCGCAAGGTTATCCTGAACTCGATTCCAAGAATTTTTGAATTCGAGCAGAAGTACGGCTGGGATATTTACACCACTAAAGTCAAAGGAACGTGGCTTCGAGTGACGATTGAGGCACTCTCTCATTTTGATCAACCTTTGACTTTCTCAGGTTTGAAAATGGAATATGAAAGAGGGCCTTTCGGTTTTAAAATAAAAAAGATCACCGTCAACGGCAAGAATGTTAATCCTTTTAAAACCTACACTGTGGCCTTTACGGAAGGAATCATCAGAGGGGCGAAAGGGATTGACCCGAGAACCATTGCGATTCTACGCCATCCTAAAAATACTAATCATAAAATCTGGGCGACTCTTGAGGAGAAGGTTAGATCAAGTCAGGATCCAATCAGCAAGATTTTAGAGGACAGCCACACTTTCATGTGGCCGGACCGTTAAGATTTTTTAGTGCAGAAAAACGGGAGGATCCTGGTATCCTTCCTTCAGGAAATAAATCTCTTTATCATCGAAATTAACCATGGAAACCTGAACACCGCTGGTTCTGGCTTCTTCTTTAATCTCTTCCTGAAGTTTAGTCATATCCTCATCCTTTGAGCTGGCGAACATAATCCGCCCATGCCCACGGTCTGACATGTCTTTTAGTATTTTTAGTGCCAGTGATTTCTCCTGGCTGTTGTCTTCACTTAGGCGGCAGCTGATTACTAGAGATTCAACAGGTCTCCCTGTAGCAACAACTCTGCGGTAAAGCTGCTCTATTCCTTCGGGAGTTGAGAGGTCGAGCTGGTAGCTGACAGCGTCCACGCCAAGCTCCTTAAATTCCTCGGCCTCTTCTACGACTGATGGATTTCCGGCGGCAACGATAATGTCATAACCGTTTTCAGCAAACTTCATAGCGAGATCATGGCTTTCATTACAAGCGTTGCCGGCAATAACTGCTAATGGCCTGTCTAAAGTGGCGTTTGTTGTGTGATTCATCTCATACCTCCCTTATGGTAACCTGGCCGTTTCCGTCCTTCTAATTTTTCTCTTCTTCACAGGTGTAACGGCTTCTTTCGTTGGCCAATCTGTTTCAACAATGTGTTTGGTTCTGCCTTTTGGGGCGATTTCGTCATCTTTGACCTCATTGAGGTCTTTTGGTTTTATCGGCTGAGGGTTTGTATCTTTTACAATCATAAATCCTCCATGAATTTTTGAGCAGGTAAGAAAAAAGCCACGGGTAGTGGCTTTTTTTTAATATCAATGTTTGGGGATCAAATTCGTGATTTGCACAAATGGTCTATTGATACGTTTCTCCAAGTCTTGCGTCCCCTTAAGTCTTATTTTTGTAGTTCTAATTTTATTGCTTCATTTGTTTTCACGATGCCACCATCGTGAGCGAGATACCCTTTAGCAAAAGCAGAGGAAATAGTTACCGCCGTTATTAAGGCCACGAGTGCACAAAACAAGTTAGACTTAAACATTTAATTTTTCCCTCTACTTTAGCTAAAAAGTTTCTCACATAAAAAGCCACCCGGAGGGTGGCTTCTAATTGCCATTTTGGAACCAAGACATAGATTTTATCTAAAGAGTGGATGAATGTTTTACCATTCCCTTGTTTTTGCCTATCTTTGAATCGAACTCTCGTTCTCTCTAGGAGTGGGCAACTCTTTATTAGTTCATGCTTGTACAAAAGTTATTACAATTCAATTTTCACTTTTGTCTTGCGATCCATCCGCTAAGATAAACCTTGTCGGCTTTTCTTAACTTACTTAATTAAATTGCAGGTCTTGTGCCAATTTTTTCGAGGTGGAATTTATTGAAAATACATTCTATGTTGATAACCATGAGGCATTCTTCCTCGAAAAAGTGCCCCGTATTCCCGATTTATTTAATCATGACTCAGGGAAAGAAATGATCTAAAAACATGTCTTGAACGAGAAACTCAAACTTGTGTTCTTCATCGTGATGATGGTGGTCGTTGGCAAAATCTGTCTTGTCATTTTTAAAGTGACCTTCAGGTTGCTTCTCAAACCAATCGAGTAAACTCTCTTCTCCTTGTTGTATGTTTTCGTTCATAAAGACACTCCTGATTTGTTTTTGACTCTTTTGAGAGAGTTGCTTTGTAAGGAGCAAGTTCAGTACCAAATGTAAGAAACAACATTCGTGAGCTTAGAAAAGGCCATCCCTTTCGGGATGGCAATCGTAGATGAAGACAAATTATCATCGCTCTCATGATAACTTGCGCGCGTTCTCCATTAGTTGCACCTAAGGAGTTCATTTTCCAAGTGAGTGATTGCTTTTTTTATTTGCATAATGTGTGCCGGAAAAAACAGATTAAAAGAGTTTGAAATGACATATTCGAGAAATCTACTCGTGGCAAAATTCCAAGATTCTTGCCACGGCCAGTCCTAATGCGGGACAGTGAGCTTCATTGGGTCCATTAATTCTTTGATCTGATTTTCACTTAGCAATTTGCGCTCTTTAACCAGTTCAATGATTGTCTTATTCGACTGCAACGATTCCTTGGCAAGTTCAGCGGCCTTTGAATAACCGATAATAGGATTGAGGACAGTTACAATTTGCGATGTCTGGGCAGCGTATTTCTCACATTGTTTTTCATTGGCCGTGATGCCATCAATGCACAACTCTCTCATCGTTTTTGCAGTAGTGGTGAGCAGGTGAGTTGATTCCAGCGCAAGATGGGCCATTAGAGGCATCATAACGTTGAGTTCCAGTTGGCCCGCTGTCATGGCATGGGCCATCGCCTGGTCATTGCCCAAAAGTTTATAAAATACTTGATTGGCCATTTCTAAAATAGATGGGTTCACTTTTCCCGGCATAATACTTGAGCCTGGTTGAGTGGAGGGAAGAGAGATTTCCTGAAGGCCATTGGCCGGGCCAGAACTTAGAAGTCTGAGATCGTTGGTTATCCTGGTAAGTTCCAGAGCGATTGTCTTTAAAGCGTTGGAGTAAACCATCATCGGAAACTGCGACTGCATGGAAGCACACATATCTTTTGCCAGAGTCAGCTCCCCATCTTCAAAATCATTTTTCAATTCATTGAGGACAGCTTCTCTAAAACCGCGGGGGACATTGATGCCTGTGCCGGCCGCTGATCCACCGATTCCCAGATCGCGCAGGTATCCTTGGGAGTGAACCACAAGTTTTTTTAGTTCGCTTAAAGTGGAGGCATAAGCGGAAAATTCCTGGCCCAGGCGGATAGGGACGGCGTCTTGTAAGTGAGTACGCCCCGCTTTGATTACATGATCAAACTCCTGCGCTTTTTTGGAAAAAGAATCGATCAGCAGTTGTAATTCCCGGATCAGCTCTTTGGACAGGATCAGAGTCGCCAGTCTCATGGCGGTGGGGTATATGTCGTTCGTGCTTTGGGACATGTTCACATGATCGTTGGGATGGATGTGATCGTAGACTCCCAGTCTTCCTCCCAATAAAACATTCGCTTGATTGGCAATCACTTCGTTGGCGTTCATGTTCTGTGAAGTGCCGGCACCTGCTTGATAGGTGTCGACTATAAAATGTTTTGTGTAGTCAGTTTTAAGCAGTTGTTCAACGGCCAGAGTGATAGCGTTGGATTTTTCTTTCTCCAGCGCTCCTGCCAGCATATTTGCTTGAGCACAGGACTTTTTTAAAAGTAAAAGAGTCCTCAGCATTTCAGGGTGAACTTGAGTTCCGCTGATCGGAAAATTGCGGGAGGCGCGAAGAGATTGAATGCCGTACAAAACGTCATCAGGGATTTGCAGTTCTCCTAGACCATCTTTTTCAATGCGCATTATTTACCTGTTGAGATTTTTTTGTTGAATAAATATGAGAGGGGGGAAACGCCGGATAGTCTTCAATGAGATGAATTTCTCCAGCGTTTAGAATTTATTTCTCTTTAAACTATTCTCCATTTATTTTACCACCTTTCGTTTAGCATAAAAATGCCCGAACTCTGCTTTAGGGATCACAATATTTAAATTGCTTCTCCATTGTGTTGGCAGGCTGGGACAATGAAACCGGTCCTTTTTTACTATTTGTTTTGGCACTTTTTCTTTGTCTTTATCATCTTTTTCTTTTTTATTGGAGTTGATGTTTCGTCTTATCTTCATCCCTGTATGCATAACTGGATTTTTTTCTATCGGAGGTCTGCGGTCAGCATAGTAGAGGGCTTCGAGTTCTTTATCCAGTCCTATGATTGCGGAAATTTCGGGAGGGTTTTCTTTTTTCACTCCCTCGTTTTCAACAATATAGAAAGCCATTCTCCGCTGTTTTGCTTTATAGTAGTTCTGAAGTTCCGGCGACATACTAATCCTCCTTAATCTTAAATGTCGTTTTTGTCTTTAAAAATTCCAATTCTGTATATATAAAACCCAGTCGTATTTTCGTTTCCAGAGAGTTCATAGCAAAGACAAAAATGTTAGACTGGTAGTTGCATTTTTTTTCTTCGCATGATTGTAATTGTCGTACACTTAAAAAACTTGATAGCAATCTTATTCGAAAGTACCAAACCGTTTAAGTCGTAGTTCATATTACTAAAGTGATTGCTCACTTACTCTGTAACGACTCAAATTATGTGAAGCATCTTTTGTGCCAAATATTTGGCGTTCTAAACCTCTGAAATACACAGTGAAAAAATGGAGATGGGGCATTTTGTGGAAGAATCTGAGGCAAAAAGGAAATTGCGCGCAAGTGACTAACGAAAGCGCTTGGTTAAAACATACAAGATTGCACCTAGAGAGAGCATCACAAAAGTAATAGCATAGACTCTTATTTCAAACTGCGTGCATAAGGCAATGACAAGAATCACGCCGAGAAAAGCGAGAGTGGGGAATTTGCCGATACTCAAAGGGGATTTGAACGACGCTTTCTGGAGAGGAATTTTTTTGTAACGAATGCCGATTAGAAGTGAGTTGACTACCAGGAATCCGCAAAGAGCGGCGAAACTTGAGACTTTTGCCAGAATTTCCAATTCTCCCAAAAGTAAAAAGACCGCCGCACATAAGCTGGCCGCCAGGATAGAAAAGACAGGTGTCTCAGATTTTCCTGAAGTTTTTGTCAGGAGCTCAGGCAGGTCCCCTTCTTTAGCAATTCCATAAATCATTCGACTGATGGAAAGGAGTCCGATGAGGGCCGTATTAGCAGTCGAAAACAGTGCGATTGCACTGAGTACATTGACCCATCTTGGAGCAACGTTTTTAATCGCGTCTGCCAACGGAGAATCACTCGCTGATAAAATCTCAGGTGACACTAATCTTAAAGCGGCAATGGCCACCGCTATATAAAGGACAGTTGTAATAGTCAAACTCCAGATAATCGCTCTTGGCACATTCTTCTGTGGCTCCTTAGTGTCCTCGGCCAGGTTTACGATGTTTTCGAAGCCCAGGTAGACAAAAAAGATCATTGAAGAGACGGTGAACGTTTTGGTGGTAATTACAAAATCCATCTCTCTTCTAGGCCCCAGGAAAAAGCCAAACCAAATAACGGCGATTAACCCCAGAACCTCAATGGCCGTGAAGAGCATATTGGTTTTACTGGAAGTGCTGATTCCCATCAGATTGATAAGAGTGACCGCGGATAAAAGACCATAAGCGATCAAAGCTTTCGAGGTATCGACAAAATTTAATAGATAGCCACTAAAAGCATGAGAGACAGTGGCCGCAGATGCGGCCCCCGCCAAAAACAAGACGAATCCTAATAAAAAAGATGGGAGTTTTAATTTAGGAAACGCTCGTTTTAAATAAATATATTCAGCACCCGCCATCGGGTACATCGACGCAAGCTCGCAGTATGAAAAAGCGGTGAGGATAGCGACCAGGGCAGCGAAAATAAAACTCAGCCAAAGCGAGTCTCCTGCCACACCTGCAGCAGCACCCAGCACAGCATAAACTCCGGCACCGATAATAATACCGATACCAAACACTGAGAGAGTTACGGCGTTTAGGCTTTTATTTAGATGAGTAACTGAGTGCATTTTTTTCTTCTTGCAAATAATAATGAGGAAGCGCTCTGATTAAAGAGCGCCTCAACGTTCAACCGCAAATAAATTATTTGCGTGAACCCATATCGCGTTTTGGTGTAGCTGCTTTGTCTTTTGAAGCGCTGGGTTGATTCTTTACGTTCCCAGTGCGACTGTCGGCAGATCTGTCTGCGTTGCGTGCTTGTCCTTTTCTATCCAGGTCTTGTGTGTCCTCAGATAGTTTTCTTCCAGATGAAAAATTTTTTTTGTTTTGTACCATGAGATCCTCCGTGGTTTTGTTACATGCAAGCTATCGAAGCATGATTTATGCCAATTTTTTTCTTTAGCTCTCATTTCTTCCTGGAAGGATTGAGGCAAATAAGTGTGGTTGCCGTGGCAAAAAGGTGATGGAATCATTTTTGAATGAATCGGTAAGTAAAGTTATCCACAATGCTGGATAAGAATGGTGCGACAAAGGAGTTAGAATGAAGGTTTTAATGTTTGCCGGAAGTTTAAGAGAAAATTCATTGAATAAGAAATTAATTAGGGTGGCAAAAAAGATTCTGGAAAAAAGTACTGACGCTGAAGCCATTTTAATTGACCTGCAGAAATATCAGTTGCCGGTTTATGATGGTGACATTGAAGCGAAGGGAATTCCTGAGGGCGTGCTGAAAATCGCTGAAGCAATAAAGTTGGTGGACGCGATCATTGTTTCCACACCAGAGTACAACGGATCAATTTCCAGTCCTTTAAAAAATACCATTGACTGGGTCTCGCGGGTCAAGCCGATGCCGCTGGAGAAAAAACAAATTCTTTTAATGGGAGCTTCTCCCGGAGGGTTGGGAGCAGTCAGAGGCCTGCTTCACTCCCGCGCCCCTTTTGAAAAACTCGAGAATTTTGTTTATCCCGAGTTCTTCGGACTGGCCCGCGCCCATGAGGCCTTTGATGTCGAGGGCAACCTAAAGGATGAAACCCAATACGAAAGGGCCCAAAAACTCATTAGCGCCTTCATTGTTCACGGTCAGAAAGGGCTGTAAAAAATACAAAAGCCGTTGGCAGATCGATTTTTATGTTAAAAGGCTCTTCACCAAATACACCTAAAATGAGGAGCCCATAATGAAAGCGATTCTATTTACAATGGCGACACTTTTCTCAATCAACGCGATGGCCGACCAGTGCCAGGCCGTCTCTCGTGCAGAAGCGGAAAGAGCAGCTTTATTAATCCAAAAGAACTCAGTAGTGACAGACTACTGTGAGCCGTGTGAAAACGGAATTAAAGCGCGCTCTGTTGTTAAGACAGTAAAAGTGGAAGATAGAGTTCTTGGTGGACAAATTTATTCAGAGCTAAAGATCAATGGTAAAGCTGTTGACCTGGCCTACTTGTTCGTAGAAGTGGCGCCAAACAAGAGCGTGAACGTTGCCAAAGTTATTGGATGTGAAACTCTTGACCATTCATCAGTATCAAACTTTATTAAATAAATATTAGGTTCCACCGGTGCGGCTTATGCACTGGTGGAACCGCTTCTCATGTGCTATAAATCCCTTATGAAAACAAAAATATTGCGTGGCCCGGCGGTCACATTTAAAGCGGATCCTTTTCTGGTCGGCGACGAAGCAGCCTTGCATTACGAAAGCGATGCAGTGATTGTGATTACAGATGGTAAAATCACTTCATTTGGTTCTTACTCAAATTTAAAAGACAGCCTTCCCAAAGACATTGAGATTAAAGTTTATAAAGACTCTCTGATTGTTCCTGGGTTTATCGACACTCATATTCATTACCCACAAACTCAGATCATCGGGGCCTTCGGTAAGCAGCTCATTGATTGGCTGAATAATTACACATTCATTGCTGAACAACAGTTTGCTAACTTTGAACACGCTAAAAATGTGGCCAAAGTTTTTGTTCAGGAGAGTTTCCGCGCAGGAACGACTACGTCCGCGGTGTACGGAACGGTTCATCCGCATTCAGTAGATGCTATTTTTGAAGAAGCTTCAAAATTCAATATGCGTATGATTGCTGGAAAAGTGTTGATGAACAGGAATGCGCCACCTGAGCTTTTGGATACAGCACAGAGCTCTTACGATGATTCAAAAGCGCTCATTAAAAAATGGCATGGTAAAGGCAGGCTCTCGTATGCGATCACGCCGCGTTTTGCTCCAACTTCAACTCCTGAGCAGCTTGAACTCGCCGGGGCGTTATGGAAAGAAAATCCAGGCGTCTATATGCAGACACACATTTCTGAAAATAAAGGAGAGATCGAGTGGGTAAAAGAGCTTTTCCCAGAGAGAAAAGGATACCTTGATGTCTATGATCACTACGGACTGGTCGGAGAGCGCGCTATCTTTGGTCACGGCATTCACTTAACCGACAGCGAGTGGGAGAGAATGCACGAGAGTGGCTCAGCCGTTTCACACTGTCCGACTTCAAATGAATTCTTAGGGAGTGGTTTATTCCCATTCCCAAAAGCAAAAGATAAAAAGCGCCCGGTACGCGTAGGGCTTGCCACGGATATCGGGGCCGGGACCAGTTTTTCTCAACTGCAATCGATGAATGAGTCTTACAAAATCGCCCAGCTTGAAGGCTTTTCGCTTTCATCAGTGATGGCGTTTTATCTGGCAACCAGAGGAGCGGCAGAGTCGCTTTACCTGGAAAATAGCATTGGATCCATTGCCCCTGGAATGGAAGCGGATCTTTTAGTTTTAGATTTAAAAGCGACACCATTAATAGATTTCAGAATGAGTTTCTGTAAAGACATCAACGAAGTTCTTTTCATCCTGATGACTTTAGGAGACGACCGCGCCACAAAATCTGTCTATATTGCCGGTGAAAAGGTGTATGGAAAATAAAGCAGAGCGTGTTGTTGTCTGTGCAGACGCTATTGAGTGGTTGCAATCCCAGGAGAAACTAGCTGGGGCTTCATTAGTCGCTTCAATGCCGGATATCTCGGAATTCCCAAAATGGTCACTGCAAAAATGGAAAGATTGGTTTAAATCGACAGCGGCACTTATCATGGAGAAAACCCCTGATGACGGCGTGGTGATTTTTTATCAATCAGATATTAAGTATGAAGGCGTCTGGGTTGATAAAGGGTATTTGGTGCAAAGAGCGGCGGAAGAAGTTGGCCTTGAATTGCTCTGGCATAAAATAGTCTGCAGAGTTAAGCCTGGTTATATTACATTCGGTCGACCAGCATATTCACATGTTTTGTGTTTTTCTAAAAATGTTCGACTCGTCGATTTGGGCAAATCCACCGCAGACGTAATTCCAGATCTCGGGGAAAAAACCTGGGAGAGAGGAATGGGGCTGGAGAATTGCCTGATGATTGCTAATTTCATAAAAAATCATACTAATTCCACTCGGATCGTACATCCTTTTTGCGGGGAGGGAAGTGTCCTTGCCGCTGCCAATACAATTGGCATGAATGCGCTCGGGATAGAGCGCTCCCCAAAACGTGCCGAAAAAGCAGGGCAATTGCAAATTTCAGAGGACTTAAAGAACTGGATTGAGTAATTCCTGCGAAAAAGCTTTGTAAAAGAATGTTATCAGGCGATAATTAAGCTCAATGAAAAGCTTATTTTTTGCGTGGATTTTACTGATTCCTGGAGTCGTGTTCTCAGACATGGTGGACACCACTGGCTTTAGTATTACCGCCGATCAAAGGCTCAATAAAATTCTTGAAAGCAATGACCTGGAATTCCGGCTGCCTGATCAATATGCCAATGGAGTCTCATTCTCCAGTTATTACCATAAAAAGGAAATTTATCTCTATTCATTTTTACCAAAGTGCAATGCTTCAGATTTCATGACGAAATTTAAAAAAATGAAATCGAAAAAATCACAGGCCCATTTATTGATCAACGCAGAGATCAATGCGGACAGAAGAGATTTAGAGAAAGTATATCCGACACAATCTATCTTGATTGATATGAATCAGCAGGTATCAAACTCACTCCTGTTTAAAAGAAGTGGTGACTACGTCGTGTACGATGTGAAAAAGCAACTAGTGACTAAAACAGGAAATATCTTCGGAAAAAAAGTGCTCCCCAAAGAATGCGACATTCCTTATGTAACTTACTCGGCGGAGAGTTCGGATTTTCGCAATAAGGTTGTCCCGGCCATGATAAAAAGTTGTATTGCCTGTCACAGTGGTGGTACGGACCTGAGTTATTTTCAGAGCATTGATAAAATCAGAAGCTGGAAGAACATGATGTTGAGAACTATCAGGCTCAACCGCATGCCTCCCGGAGCAGATTCTTATTACTCTCATTTGGAATCAGACATCACGCCACAGGATCTTTTTGAAGTAACAAAATGGCTGGAGGCCGGAGCACCGGCGAGCGCTGAAGATGCTCAATATTATGAGCAGTATATTAAAAGAGGTGGAAGAGGAAAACGCAATCTGGATGACCTTAAAGATGCCGAAGAAATCGTGCTGTTTTCAGGCATTGAGGAAAAAGTCAGCGCTTCTGGTGGGGATTTTTATAAACACTACACAACCAAAGAGAAAACTACTAAAGATTATTACTTCTCTTTTTTTGATGTCTCCGTTAACCCGACTGTCGCCCATCACATGGCCTTGCACCATAGTATGGAGCCTTTTCCTGAAGTCGGATTAAACGGAAATCCTCTCGATGGAAGCACTATGCTTCTTTATGGAAATAATAGAATTCCAACAACGGCAGCATACAATGGTAAATCAATACCGGCCTTTAAATTCCAGGACCCGAACATTATCCATATTTCGCGTACCTCGGGAATTAGTTTCGCTCCTCCGGGCACGATCTATTTCATACCGAAGGGCTCTTACCTTAACTTTGAGATCCATTACAGTCCGAGTGGAAAGGATGAAGTCTCAAAAAATGCATTGAAGATTTATGCAAGTGATAATCTAAAAAATCTCAGAATGCTAAAGCGGTTTTCAATGATGCCTAACGACGGCTCAGTCGTGGCCAGACCAAATGAGAAGGACAGTGTAGTCACTGTCAACTATATCCTGCCAGAGGCCATGGATTTAAAGGCCTATGGGCTGCATATGCATTACCGCGGAAAAGCGGGGAAGCTGTATGCGACTTACCCGGGACAGAAAAACCGCGAGTTGATTTTCTCCATTCCTACTTATCAGTATAAATTCCAGCGAACTTCATTTGTGAATGATGTAATTCATTTGCCGAAAGGAACTATGCTGACTCATGAGATGCATTACGATAATTCCAAAGAGAACTTCAGTAACCCTGACCCATCTAAAGAAGTGAGAATCGGAACTTCAATTGTCCACGATGAAAATTACTTGCCAAGATTCTTTTACATGGAAGTGGTAAAATGAAATTTTTATTGGCCCTTTTATTGATCTTTTCTTCATCCGCTTTTTCAGGAGAAAAAATCAGCGAGGCAGTGCTTCGTGAAATTGGCGGCACTAAAAAAGTTATGCTGAAAGATATCGCTAAAGGGGATCTGGTAGTACTGGTCGCCTATGGACTTGAATGCCCGATTCTTCGCAAGCACACGCCGGTACTAAGAGCGATGGTTGAAAAATACAGCAAAAAAAATGTGTCTTTTATATTTATCAATGCGATTAAAAGCAGCACAGATGATGAAATCCTTGCCAATAATAAAGATTATTTTGTCGGAAATACCGTATATGAAGGCAAGCAGCCGCCGCTCTTAAAAGAGCTGAACTTTACAGTGTTGTCTGAAGTTGCGGTTGTAAAATTATCCAGCAATGAAGTTCTGTATAAAGGTTCAATCAACAATCAGATGACTTTTGATGTGACCCGTGAAAAAGCAACACAACACTACCTGGATGATGCTCTCAATAGCGCACTTTCCAATAAAAAACTCTCACTTACCAAGACCAAAACCTTCGGGTGTGACATAACCTACTGATGCGGCCGAAATGGTTTGCAACAAGTTCACAAAAAACGATAGCTCTAAAAGTTGAAGCCGTGCCTTAACGGTGCTAAATAAATTTTAATGTCTAATACAGGAGAACAACATGAAGATGTTAATGATTTTTTTAGCTGTTGCGTGTTCAGTTCAAGTTCATGCGTTTACTGCCGTGACTCTCAAGAGTGATTTAGAATTAAAAATATCGGAAGCGGGTAACCTGATTTTTTCTGTGAATGAAACAAATGCTACAGGTAATGACTACTGCCACCTGATAGTGCGCTCACTAAAAAATGAACACTACGCGATCTTAAAAAAAGGTGCTGTGTTTGCTGTAAATGAAGAGTCGAGTAGCTGTGACCATGACTGGGGAAGACAGTGTCTTTTGAATCTTGGAGCTTATAATCAGAATCTTGAGGCCGAAGTTGGGCTAGTGTGTAAAGATAGAGGAGCTCTGGCGCAAAAGTTAACAGCAGCTAAAATTAATAAGTTGCTCAATAGATTTATTGAGATAAAGTAATTTTAATGTATTAGTAATTTTATTAAGGGGAAAGTCATGAAAACTCTTTTAGCAATCTTCTTTTTTTGTTTTTCGACTCTGGCCTTGGCCGCTGGATTTGAAGGATGTAAATACGGAACGAATGGAAGTGTCTCTTGTGGAGCGCTTTATAATGGATGCCAGTACGCGACGAATGGAAGTGTTTCTTGCGGTGGTCTTTATGAAGGATGCAAGTACGGATTGAACGGGACAGTTTCTTGTGGTGGTCAGTACGCTGGTTGCCAATACGGGACAAACGGAAGTGTGTCCTGTGGTGGTCTATACGACGGATGTAAGTATGGAACTAACGGAAGTGTGTCATGCGGCGGTCTGTATGATGGCTGTAAGTATGGATCAAACGGAAGTGTGTCCTGTGGTGGTCTATACGACGGATGTAAGTACGGAACTGATGGAAGTGTTTCATGCGGCGGTCTTTACGATAGCTGCAAGTATGGATCGAATGGATCTGTTTCTTGCGGTGGACAGTATGAAGGTTGCAAGTACGGATCAAACGGCAGCATTTCATGCGGTGGATTTAACCAATAATCAAATTGAAAAGGGCCCTTATGCAGGGCCCTTTTTTTACTGAACCATTTCAAAAGTCACATGCTCGGCGCTGTCATCTTTCCATACACCTTTCATGCTTCCTTTCTCCAGGTGTCCTTCAAGCACTCTCTTTGAAAGAGGGCGAGTGACGATCTGAGAGAAGACTGATTGAAGAGGGCGCGCTCCAAAACGAGGATCGTATCCGCGTTTAGCAAGCTCTTCATAAACTTTCTTATCGAGTTCGATATGAAGGTCTTTGCCTTCAAGGCGTTCGTTAAGAAGTCTGACTTGCTTGTCGATCAGGTTTGTCATGATCGAGTTGTCGAGAGCGTTGTATGTCAACATGGCATCTAAGCGCCCAAGAACTTCCGGCTTAAAATCATGCTCTAAATCTTTCGAGTTAGTGGTGATTA
>JBEIPI010000073.1:0-15083 GCA_040377165.1 Bacteriovorax sp. | reverse complement strand
TCTCACCTTCCAGCTCAAGTAAACCCTGAGTACAACGGAAAAATCCTGGCACTTGTTATTCTTCTGATCGTTGGTCTTCTTGAACTAAATGCTATCAAAGGAAAAACAGACACTATTAAAATTACATCTATCAAAGGTGTAACTCACATGGGGATCCTGCTTACAGCTATCCTTTATGTTGTGATCGAAGTTTTAACAAAATAATGATGATTAAAAGTTCAAAATTTTTAGTACTTCTGGGGGCAACTTTGTTGCTCCCATTGGTTTCCTGCCAGAAAAACGATGCTCCCAAGAAGGCACTCTCACCTCTTGAGGCCCGCGGAAAGGGGACATACCTCGCCAACTGCATCGCCTGCCACAACCCGGATCCTACTATTGACGGAAGTATCGGCCCTGCAATTGCCGGCTCAAGCCTGGAATTAGTAACGACAAGAGTACTCACCCGCTCTTATCCAGTTGGTTACACGCCAAAGAGAAAGTCGGAAGTAATGCCGGATTTTCCTCAGTTAAAAGACGATATACCGGGGCTTCACGCTTACCTAAACAGCTTCAACCAGAAATAATTTACGATTGTTTTTTTCGGTATTCGATCAAATCAGTGATCGAAATGACGGGGATATTGAAGTTCTTAGCGAACTCGGAGAGTTTTGCACCTTTTAAAGGAACTCCTTCTGTATTCAAAGTCTCGCATAAAACCGCAACTGGCGAAAGCCCTGCGAGCTTCATTAAATCCACGGCAGCTTCAGTGTGACCAGGGCGGATCAGGACGCCTTCGTCCCAGGCAATCAGTGGAAAGACATGTCCAGGGCGGGCAAAGTCGGATTTAGTGCTTTTTTGATCGCTGAGCGCGCGGATGGTAAGCGCTCTGTCCTTTGATGAAATACCGGTGTGAGTCCCACTTTTATAGTCCACAGAAACAGTAAATGCCGTCTCGTAAGTTCCTTGATGCTCGCGCACCATAAGTGGCAAATCCAAGCGTCTGGCAACTTCATTTGAGAGCGGAACACAGATGAGCCCGCGCCCGTTATTGATCATAAAATTCACATGGGTTGTATCGACGAACTCAGCGGCCATAATCAGGTCAGCTTCATCTTCCCTCGACTCTGAGTCGCAGACTAAAATGAATCTTCCACTTTTTAATTCGTGGATGGCCTTATCGATTGATTGGAACACATTATCCTTAGGGATGAAACAACAAGTGAAAGGTCGGCTTCATCACGTCTTGTCCCTTCTTATAGCGCTTATAGAGCTCAAAGTCTTGCTTAAAAAAGTGATCCAACACCGCATAAATTTCTTTCGGGGTCATCGGGCGGTCGAACTCAAGGGACGCTTTTTCAACTTCTTTGTAGATTTCCTCGCCGACTTTATCCATGGCCATAAATAATTCCAGTTGCGAGGTCGTCATGTTAAGCGGGAATTTGTTCTGGATGAACTTGCGCACAACTGGCGTGCGCCTTAATAGCCATAAGGCCTTTGCATCAGCGTCCATCTTAAGACTTGAATCGAAGTTGTAATTCTCTTTTTCCATGCGCTGAAAAAGAGCGGTCAAAATAAAGTCTTTCAAGCGGCCCTCTTCCATTTTTCTCGGATTTCTCCATTCCGCCACCAATTCAAAACGCGGGTCAAACTGGATATCGCCCGGAGCAAAGATCTCTAGTTCTCCGATGCTTTCTTTAGTCACTTCAATTCCCATCGTATTTAAAAATGGCAGAATTCCAGGTGAGAATTTAGATTTGAACATTGGGAAATAATCTTCATCAGGCAGCATATTTTTAAAGCCGCTGGAGATGATTTCTGCGCAGTAAAGTTTAGTATTATCTTTGAAATCCATGTCGAAATCGTATTCAATGCCTTTTTTATTCTGCAAAGAGGCCTCTACACGGTCATACATTGTTTTTGAGGCCTCATGGGCGATTTGCGGGTCTTGATAACGGTAAACAACAGAACGGGAATTTTTTGAATTGATATGGTCTATCAGCGGTGCTGTCACACTTCCGATTTCAATAAATGCTTCAGTCGTCATCAATTCACTTGCCGCCGTTTCCTGATAAACGAAGGCCAGGTGAGAGAATTGGTAGTCATTGATGCCGATTCTGGCGATGGCCGCAGAAGAAAAAGCGTTTCCACGGGATAAAATCACATCTCCTGATTTTAAATCCTCGTATGACTTAAACTCCGATGAGTATTTAGGATTCACTAGGAGATAAGGAAATTCCCCTTTTAGATCCACATACTCTGAAGGCCCGCTGGCCGATTTCTCCATTCGCAGCTCAATTAGATAGTCTTCCACATAACGAAGGCCCTTAAAGACATCAGTGACGCTTCTTAAGCACTCGCTGTCAGCGCTAAATGACTTTAGTGATTCTTTTAAATCAATACGCGCTAAAAAAGACGACTTAATCTCCTCATCCATGGTTTTGATGTCCATAAATTCCAGGTAAGCGGCGTCTCCGGCCAGATTGAAGAGCTTATTATAGAGCTGATCGTACTTATCTTTACACCCAGCAGGTGAGCCTTGCTGTTTTTTTGAAGAGTCGTGAATCTCATCAATGATGTTTGCTAATGTTTCGCGATCGTCTGATGAAGGATGGCGATTGCTACTACTTGCACAGCCGGCGAGGGACAATGAAAGAAATAAAAAACCCAGATGATTTTTTTTGATCATGCAATCTTCCTGATAAATCCCGCCCCATCCAATAGAGAAGGTCAGTCACTATTTTAAGTGATACTTACGTTTTTATCCACAGAGTATCTTACTTAGGTATTATTTTCCAGAATGATATGCAGCATTCGGCGAAGAGGTTCGGCAGCTCCCCAAAGCAGCTGATCTCCTACTGTAAAAGCATTGAGATACTCATCCCCCATGTACATCTTGCGTAGACGCCCCACTGGAACTTCCAGCTTTCCGCTGGCGTATTCAGGGGTTAGGTACTTCACTGAATCGGCCTTATTATTGGCCACTACTTTAACCCAAGGGTTGTGTTCGGCGAGCATCATCTCGATTTCATCCATCGGGATATTCTTTTTTAGTTTAATTGTCAGGGCCTGAGCGTGACAGCGCATGCTTGAAACACGCACACAAGTTCCGTCGATCGGGATCATGTTTTTAGTTTGCAGGATTTTATTTCCTTCCGCACTCGCCTTCCATTCCTCGCGGCTTTGACCATTTTCCAGGTCGGAATCAATCCACGGGATCAAACTGCAGGCCAGAGTCTGGCCGAAATTTTCTTTCGGGAAAGTGGGATCGGCCATAAGTTTTGTGACGTTCTTTTCTACTTCCAGGATTTTATCTGAAAGATTGGTCTCTTTATCCATTACTCGGTCAGTGAAAAATTTCATCTGGGCCAGAAGCTCATTCATATGACGGGCCCCACCGCCTGATGCCGCCTGGTAAGTCATCGATGTCATCCACTCAACCTGATTGGCCTTAAAAAGCCCGCCCAGCGCCAGTAGCATCAAAGAAACAGTGCAGTTTCCGCCGATGAAATCTTTCTTTCCTTCTTTTAAGGCCGCTTTGATTACATCCAGATTCACCGGGTCCAGGATAATGGTGCTGTCTTTTTCCATACGGATGGCCGAAGCAGCGTCAACCCAGAAGCCTTTAAAACCGGCCCCTCGCAGGTCTTTGAATACTTTTTTTGTGTAATCTCCGCCCTGACAAGTAACAATGATATCCATTTTTTTAAGTTCATCGATATTGTGGGCGTCTTTAAGTTTCGGGTCTACTTTAGGTCTTGAACTAAAAGGGTGTTCACCACCGGCGTTTGAAGTTGAAAAGAATGTCGTGTCAAAGTGATTTAAGTCGCCTTCTAGGAGCATTCTCTCCATCAGAACCTGGCCCACCATCCCTCTCCATCCAACAATACCTAACTTCATACGTTTTCCTCTAGTTTTGCAATTCCACTTTCATTTTTTATCTTTTAGAATGCTTTGTAAAACTCTCTCTTCAATTTTTTAGAGGCATTTCTATGAATAATCAACTTATCGTTTCTAAATTTGGCGGAACTTCCATGGGCGATGCCCTTTGCATGATCAGGTCGGCCGAAGTTTCCTTAAAACAAGGATCTAAGATGGTGGTTGTCTCCGCAACTAGTGGAACCACAAACGATTTAATTGAGCTGGCCCGCACTGCTGAAAAAAGCAGCTGGGAGAAGGCCCAGTTGATTATTGCTAAAATAAAAACTAAACACGAGAAAATCGCCCGCGACCTGGAGCTGCCAGAAACGCAGATGGCACTAATGAATGAAATGCTGGGCGAACTTGAGTCGATGTCGCGCGGGATTCATTTACTAAAAGATTGCTCGCTTAAAGCGATGGATTCAATGCAGAGTTTCGGAGAAAGACTTTCTTCGGTGCTTTTTACTCAAGCGATGAACATCACACTAAAAAAGAATGGACTTAAGACAACTGCCAAATGGCTGGACGTTAGAGATGTTCTTTTAACTGATAACCAATTCGGCAAGGCCCGTCCGCAGACAGATGAGATCATCAAACTTTGTGATAAAAAACTCGGGGCCATCAGGCACGAAGACACTGTGTACGTCACTCAGGGGTTCATCGGGCAAACCGCGGAAGGCATGACTACAACACTGGGTCGCGGAGGAAGTGATTACTCTGCCGCTATTTTGGCCGAAGGAATTAAGGCCGATATCTTAGAGATCTGGACGGACGTTGCCGGTATCGCCACGACCGACCCGCGCATCGAGCCCCAGGCCCGCGCGATTTCAGAAATCTCTTTTAAAGAGGCCTCTGAGCTTGCGACTTTTGGCGCAAAAATTCTTCATCCGGCGACTTTAATGCCAGCAATACGCTCGCAAATTCCGGTTTTTGTTGGAAGCAGTTTTGATATGGGAGCTGGTGGGACATGGATAAAAAAAGAAGTTGAAGACGCTCCTTTAATCCGCGCCATGGCCATCAGAAAAAAGCAAGTTCTGGTCACATTATCGACTCCTGAAATGCTCTACACTCACGGTTTCTTGTACCAGATCTTTAAAGTGTTTAATGACCATAAAGTCAGTGTTGATGCCATCACCACCTCTGAAATTTCGGTTTCAATGACCCTGGATGATTCAGCATTACTCAATAAAGATTTGATCCAGGCCCTCTCCGAGCTTGCAGTGGTTCAAGTTGAAGAAGATCTCTCTCTGATCTCTTTAATTGGAAACAATATCAACCACACTCCCGGGCTGGCGAAAAAAATCTTCAATGCGATTGAAGGAATCAATGTCCGCATGATTTGCCTTGGGGCAAGCAAACACAACTTCTGCTTTATCGTTGATGGTAAAGAGGGCGAAGAGGCCATTAAACGCCTGCACAGAACTTTTATTGGAGCTTAATTTTTGAAAATAGCACTGCTTGGAAAAGGAAAAACCGGAGGACGTGTTTTGGAGCTTTTGGTTCAAAACCATGTCCCTCACACCGTTTTTGACTCTAAAAACCATCCCACTCTTGAAAACCTTAAAGGCCACGATGTGGTCATTTCGTTTTTATCCGGCGAGGTTTTTAAAGAGTATATGACTCTCCTACTCGACTCTAAAATCCCGGTAGTCACCGGAAGCACGGGCATGGAGTGGCCTTCGGACTTTGATAAAAAATTAAAAGAGAAAAACTCCAAATGGATCTATGCGACTAATTTCAGTCTCGGGATGAACCTGGTTCACCAGATGATTCTGATTATGAAAGAAGCTGACTCGATCATCAAGAATGTTCAGTACTCCATGAATGAAGTTCATCACACTAAAAAACTGGACGCTCCATCAGGGACAGCACTGTCTTGGAAAAAATGGCTGGATCATGAAGTAAACATTACTTCGGAGCGAATTGGAGATGCGATAGGAATCCACGAATTAAAATTAAAAACTCCAGTTGAAGAAATAACATTAAAGCATGAAGCACTCGATAGAAAAATTTTCGCCGAAGGTGCTCTTTATGCTGCCAACAAAATAACAACTCTCTCACCTGGACTGCACCTCTTTCAAGATGTAGTTCAGAAAGAACTTTTAAAAGGGAAACACTAAAATGGCAAAAAACCTCAATGACTATCCTCTATGGACGGCAATTGTCACTCCAATGAACGCAGACTCAACAGTTGATTACACTTCATTTGAAAAAATCTTAAAAGAACAAGAAGCGGCCAATGTTGCGGTGGTGATTCTAGGATCAACCGGTGAAGCACTTAACCTAAATAAAGACGAATGCAAAAAAATTTTAGAATTTGGTCTTGATTTGAATCTTAAAGTTCCAGTTATGACTGGCATCGGTGGATTCAACCAAAAAGACACACTTGAATACGTCACTTATTTAAATACACTTTCAAAACTGGATGCTTATCTAGTGGTCACTCCCCTTTATGCAAAACCAGGTGAACACGGTCAAACAGAATGGTTTAAGGCCATTTTAGACTTAGCAAATAAGCCGTGCATGCTTTACAACGTTCCAGGCAGAACGGGCGTAAAAATGAATTTCAATGCGATTAAAAACTTAAAAGATCATAAGAATTTCTGGGCGATAAAAGAGGCCAGTGGTTCAGTTGAAGATTTCAAAAAATATGGAGAGTCAGCTCCTAAGGCCAGACTTTATAGCGGTGATGATGGAATGGTTCCTGATTTTTATCCACACAGATGTGTAGGATTAGTGTCGGTTGCCGCCAATGCATGGCCGGTAGAAACCCGCGCTCACGTGGAAAAAACAATCTCTGGCAAACTCTCAAGTGCAGAAGCTGATCTTTGGAGAAAAGCTTGCGATACATTGTTTATCGCCGCTAATCCCGTTCCAGTAAAAAACTTAATGCACGCTCAGGGAAAAATTAAAACAAACGTGCTTCGCGCCCCTCTTCATCACTTGGATTTAGCTGATAATTCACCAGTGCTTGAAGCAGATAAAAAAGTAAAAACTTGGTTTAAGGAGTCTAACTAATGGTAGCTATAACAGAATGGGAAAAAACACTTAACGAACTTGAGGCCGGCAGAGTCCGCTCAGCGAATTTCATTGACGGTAAATGGGTTGCCAATACTGAAGTTAAACAGCAAATCCTTGAAGCTTTCAAAGCAGGTGTTTTAAAAGAAGAAAATGGTTTTGTTGATAAACACAACTTGATGCCCCAGTCTTTTAGACTTGAGCAAGGCATCCGTATTGTCCCTGGCGGAACATCTGTTCGCCGTGGGGCCCATATCGCTAAAGGTGTTATCATCATGCCTCCAAGTTATATTAACGTTGGTGCATTCGTTGATGAAGGAACGATGGTTGATTCACACGTTCTGGTAGGGTCATGCGCTCAAATTGGAAAAAAAGTTCACCTTTCAACAGCGGTGCAAATCGGTGGAGTGCTAGAGCCTGTGGGCATGGCCCCGGTTATTATTGAAGACGAATGTTTCATCGGTGCAGGTGCTGTGATCGTTGAAGGTATTCAAGTCAAAAGAAGGGCCGTTATTGCTCCGGGAGTGATTCTTTCAAAAGGGATTCCTGTCTATGATATCGTCAATGGAAGAATGCTGGAAAAAGGCGAGCCTATTCCTGAAAACGCCATTGTTGTGCCTGGAAATAGACCAGTGAAGTCAGACAATACTTATGCCAACAAACTTGGTTTAACTTTGCAGTGTGCGATTATTGTTAAATACCGTGACGAAAAGAGTGAAACTTCGTTAATTCTCGAGGACTTCCTCCGCTAATTCCACCCTATTTGTGACAATTGTTTTACAGTTCATAAGCGTCTACTCAGCTACACTATTAGCAGAAGGAGACGCTTATGAAGCCACAAAGCTTTCAAACACACATGGAATTAAGTGCGGACATTTCTCAAACTGAAAATGAGATTGCTCCAAAAAAAGCAAAACTTGATTGGGTTAACACTATCTTTTTAACATCAACCCCAGTGGTTGCCGTTGTTTTAAGTTGGATATATTTTTCACGAAACGGTCTTGAATGGTCGCAAATCGCTTTAGCGGTGGCGTTCTATTTTATCACCGGACTTTCGATTACTGGCGGTTACCACCGTCTATTCTCCCACCGAGCTTATAAAGCAAACAATCTGGTGAAGTTTCTCTACCTGATTTTTGGAGCGGCGACTTTCCAAAACTCAGCGCTAAAATGGTGTTCAGACCACCGTATCCACCACAACCATGTGGATGAAGAAAAAGACCCATACAACATCAATAAAGGGTTCTGGTACGCTCACATTGGCTGGATTTTCTTCCAGGAGAAAAAAGATGACCCGAAATACCCTAAAGATTTGTTAAACGACAAACTGGTAATGTGGCAACACAGAAACTACCTGTGGCTGTGTGTAGTGATGGGGTTCATTCTTCCAACGGTTATCGGTCACTTTCTAGGTTCAGCATTAGGCGGGTTCGCTCTTGCCGGTGTTGGCCGCGTGGTCTTCGTTCACCACTGCACATTTTTCATCAATTCACTTTGCCACATTGTAGGGACTCGTCCATACACTGATACAAACACGGCCCGCGACAGCGCCATCATGGCCGTCTTCTCTTACGGTGAAGGTTACCATAACTACCACCACTACTTCCCAACTGATTACAGAAACGGGATCCGTTGGTTCCACTTTGATCCGACAAAATGGCTGATTAAGACTCTCTCATTCGTGGGATGGACTCAGGACCTGAAAAAAGTTCCGCAGAAACTCATCAATCAAGCAAAGCTTGAGATGCAGATGAAAAAACTTGCTAAAGTATAAAATCAAATGACACATGAGGCCTGCAGAAATGCAGGCCTTTTTTATTTGTCCATCCAATAAATAATCCTTATAATTTTCTAAATCTTTAACCCGGAATCAACTAATGAAATTACTTTTAGTTTGTGTCTTCACGTTTATGAGTCTAGTGGCCAGTGCAGCTGATGCCCCTTTAAAATTAGGTGTTGGACTCTTCCAGCCTGATAAAGAAAAAAACGATGCGACCTACAAACCACTTGCTGAGTACCTGGCGAGTGTTCTTAAAAGACCTGTTGAACTAAAAACTGTCGATACTTGGGAAGGACTAGCAAAGTCACTTGCTAACGGCGAGACAGATATCGCACTTATGGGCCCATGGGGATATGTTTTAGCTAACAATGAGGCAAAAGCTCAGGCGATTGCAACTATCCTTTACGATGGAAAACCTGAATACTTCGCCATCATCATCACTCACCCAAATTCTGGAATCACAAAAGTTGAGCAGTTAAAAGGCAAAACCTTCGCTTTCGGTGACAAGGGGTCGACTTCTGGATACCTGATCCCGTTCCACTATTTCCAAAAAACTTTCAACATCACTGAACCTGAGGCCTTCTTCTCTAAAGTTCTTTATACAAAACACCAGGCAATCGAAACACAGGTCACTGCTGGTGAGCTTGATGCTGGAGCTGACTACAACAGAAACCGCAATGCCATGATTGAACAAGGGTTAATTGACGAGAAAAAATCGGTGGTCATCTGGACTTCAGATCCACTTCCCAACGATGCTGTTGCAGTGAGTGCTGAGCTTTTCAAAGACAAAAAACTTGTGGAAAAAATCCAGAAGGCACTTCTATCAGTTGGAGATGCGCTGAAAAAAACACCGGGACTTCTTCCACCTCACTACACAGGCTTCGTGAAAAAAGACAACTCTTACTACAAACCAATCAGAGACGCGGGTTTAGCAACTGGAAAGTTAACTCCTCCTGCTAAATAATGACTGATTCGAACACAAAAATAAAAAAGATAAAGTCCGCTTCCCTTTTCGGACACGGGCTTTATCTCTTAATCCTCGCTTTATGTCTCTACGGCCTTTATTCCCAAAACGACCTCTCGCTCGGCAGAAGACCGCTGGAGAACCTGCTAAAGACTGCAAAAGAGCTCGGGCAACCCAGCTTTTTCAGGATCTGGACTGGCAATGAAAAGCTTGAATACAAAAACGATGAAGGAGTGGTTCTTCGCGTGGAAAATCAGAAAATCCTGGAAAGAAACTTTCTGGACTCACTTCTTCGCGCTGGATGGATGACATTTAAAATCGCCACCATCGGCTCCGCACTGGCCGCTTTTTTTGGATTCCTTCTTTCATGGCCCGCTTCAAGAAACCTTAAATTCCCAAGGCCGCTTTATTATGCGGCCAACACCATTATCAACTTCCTGCGCTCCATCCATTCATTGGTCTTTGGATTATTGTTAGTTGGGATCGTAGGTCTTGGGCCCATGGCCGGAATCCTCGCGATCGCTCTTCATTCGACAGGAAGCTACGGTAAACTTTTTTCTGAATCGATTGATTCGCTGGATTTAATAGAGGCTCATACGCTGCATCTAAGCGGCGCTAACCGCATCCAGATTTTTTTTCACGCCATTATGCCTGAGCTACTTCCACAATTTATTTCCACTCATCTTTATGTCTGGGAATACAACATGCGCGACTCGGCGGTACTGGGACTCGTAGGCGCTGGTGGCCTGGGGCTTCTGCTCTCAGATGCCGTGGCGCTTTTTCAATGGCAGAGACTCTCGACACTGCTTTTATTTCTTTTTGTACTGGTCAGCGGCTTTAGTTTCATCAGCTCCAGAATCCGCAGGAGGTTATTGGCATGAATGAGATGGCCATTAAACTCGCTGATGTTTCCTATCAGGTTTCCGGAAAAATCATTCTTGATTCCGTAAGTCTCGATTTGCCTCAAGGCCAGTCGATGACGGTGATCGGCCACAATGGCGCGGGTAAATCGAGTCTCTTAAAACTTCTGGTCGGAGATATTTACGCCTCGTCAGGAAGCCTGCAGGTCTTCGATAAAACCATCAATGCTAAAATCTCCAGAAAAGATATCCATGACATCAGGACAAAAATTGGCTTCATTCACCAGGGCCTGCATTTAGTTAGCAGAAAAACAGCGATAGAAAACATTCTGATGGGCAGACTTCCATCCAACCAAAGCATCAAGACCTGGTTTAATATTTTTTCCGAAGAGGATTATGAAATCGCCTACGAAGCGCTTAAAGTAGTGGGTCTTCAGGATAAGGCGCTTATGCGCGCAGATAAACTCTCCGGTGGAGAAAAGCAGAAAGTGGCCGTCGCGCGCGCACTGGCGCAAAAACCAAAACTCATGCTCGCCGATGAGCCTACGGCCGCACTTGACCCAAGGGCCGCACAGGAAATCGCTGAACTCTTAAAGGGTTTGGTTAATGACAAAAAAATCGGCCTTATCACCGTTGTCCACTCCCTGGATTTACTGAACAAAATTTCCGACAGGCTAGTCGTCTTTAAAAAGGGTAAAATCATTTTTGACGGAAACCAAAATACGACATCGCCTGAAATACTCAGCTCTTTTTATCGGGAATAAAAAATGGCCAGGACAAAAGAAATCACGATCGCAAACAATAATGAAATTCTCGCCATCTGCGGCGGACCTTACAGTAATTTCTCCTCACTGGAAGCTTTTTTAAAAGAGACTTCGTCTTCCGCCCACCGTTTTTGCCTGGGAGATATTGGAGGATTCGGACCACTTCCTGACCGCTCGATTAAACTGTTACAAGACCATAACGTAATCTGCCTTCAAGGCAATTACGACCAGACCGTCGGAAGCGGCGAGGCCGACTGCGGTTGTGGCTATATCGATCCACTGGATAGAAAATTCGCCCAGATCAGCTTTGACTACACACTAAAAAATACCAGCGACGAAAACAAGGCCTGGTTAAGAAGCCTCCCTGAACATATTGTGCTCAAGTGGCAGGATAAAAAAATCCTTCTGTGTCATGGCTCTCCTGATGAAGTCAATGAGTTTGTTTTTGAATCAGAAGTCAAAGACTCTCAAATAGACCACTGGCTGGAGAAATTCGGCGTCGATGCCGTTTGCGTCACCCACTCCGGAATTCCCTGGATCAGAAAAACCAAAAAAGGTTCATGGGTCAATGTCGGTGTTTTAGGAAGACCTGCCCACGAGGGGCTAAAAAGAGTTTTTTATGCCACGGCAAAAATAAAAAACAGTGAACTTGAATTCTCACTGGTCCCGATGGATTACGATCCCACAGAAGTGATCACAGTGATGAGAAGCGAAGGTCTCCCTGAGGAATTCGTGCAGTCCCTTTTAATTGGTGAGTGGACCACCTGTGCGGCGATTTTGCCACCTGAAGAAAAAATCCTGAAAGTCAGGCTCTAAATCACAGGTAATATTTTATCGAAGTCACAACTTTTCCGGGCTTAAAACGCAAAGTTGTTCTAAGCACTAAGCTCATCTGGTTGTGCAGGAACTGGTGATACCAGCTTCTGGTCACAAATTCCGGCACGACAACCGAGATCATCTCCTGCCCACTCTCCATATGGGTCTTGTCGATATACTTAAGCAGCGGCCCCAAAACCGAGCGATAAGGAGACTCTAAAATCTCCAGCGGCAACCCTTCAGACCATTTATCCCAGATCTTGATCATCTTCGCCGTGGCCTCCTTATCGATGTCGACATAACAAACGCGCACATCTTTACTGATCGTAAGTGCATACCTCACGGCCCTGACAACCCCGGGGTGAATCCCGGAAATAGGCACAATTGCAATGTAGCTTTCATCGGTTTTTTTGAAGTCCTGATGATAGCTGTCGCGGGCCAGGTAATGGCCGACTGTCAGGTAATGGGTCTTGATCTGTTTGAAAAAAAGCACCAGTGCGGGAATGAGGATAATGACCATCCATGCTCCGGCCGTGAATTTAGTGACAGCGATAACAATTAAAACCACAAAAGTTGTGCTTGCACCAAGAGCATTAATCCATAGCCCTTTTTTCCAGCCCGGACTTTTATTTTTATAGTGGTGAACAATCATCCCGCTTTGAGAAATCGTAAACGAAAGAAAAACTCCGACAGCATACAATGGGATGAGCGAGTGAGTGGAGCCTTTAAAGATGATGACTAATAAAGCGGCAGTAACAGTGAGGCCGATAATCCCATTGGAGAAAACCAGTCGGTCACCGATACTCGACATCTGCCTTGGCAAAAAGCGGTCTTTGGCAATCAGTGATGTGAGTCTTGGAAAATCAGCATAACTGGTATTGGCGGCCAGTAACAAGATAAGGGCCACCGCCACCTGAGTGGCGTAATAAAAAAATCCTTCACCGAAAATCTGACGGGCCAGCATCGACATAACCGTCTCTTCGCCATGCCTTGGGACAATTCCATAAACGTGGGCAAGGAGTGTGATGCCGAGAAAAAATCCACCCAAGATAACGGCCATCCAGATCATCGTACGTTTGGCATTCTCTGCAGATGGTTTTCTGAAAATCGGAACACCGTTGGAGATCGCTTCAATACCTGTCAGCGCCGAACAACCGGAGGAGAAAGCACGCAGAAGTAAAAAGAGGGAGACCTCGGGATAACTCTCGTGCAGCACCGGATGCTTAGGAGGTGTGACGCCCGTTAAAACATTATAAGTCCCCACCACAATCAACAGCAGAATAGAAAAGATAAAGAAATAAGTCGGATACGCAAAAAAATTCGACGACTCTCTGAGCCCTCTTAGATTAAGCATCATAATGACAAAAATGATCATTACTCCTATCGTCACTTTATGTTCGGCCACATAAGGAAAAGCACTCCCTATGTTTTCAAGTCCTGCGGAGACTGAAACTGATACAGTCAAAATGTAATCGATAAGAAGTGCGGCACCTGCCACAAGACCTGCGCTCTCACCTAAGTTCTCCTTGGCCACAGTATAGGCCCCACCTCCATGCGGATAAGCAGTGATTGTCTGACGATAGGACAAGGTGATGATAAGTAAAAGTGCCGCAACACCGATGGCCATTGGCATCGACCACGCCATAGCAGCGAGAGCGAACAATGAGAGTGGAATTAAAACTTCTTCTGTTGCATAGGCCACCGAAGAAAGTGCATCGGAAGAAAGCACTGCAAGTGCCTTCCATTTGGGAATTTTCTCTTCTTCAAGTTTATCCAGCGTAAGTGGATTACCAATGAAAACGTTTTTGATTTTTGAGATAAGCATACGGTCACCCACTTGCGGTTTCTCTAATTCAGATTAGGAACCCAGGCGGGTTTCAAGTCAAGAAATGGGTCGCAAAAAAAGCTTGAGTAGATCGTTTTTTGGCATATCCCCCACTAGATATATGAAGTTTAAAACATCAAAAACACTATATATTGTGGTGTCTACTCATTTTTTTAGTTTTTTTTTGTTTAAAATGGGTTAAATTTTTTCGCTGTAAGTTTTAATTAGATGTGAAAAAATAGATTCATAGGACCATTTTTGCCTAGTGTAATATATTGAAATGACTGCTGTTTTATGAATCTCCGAAAAGTGGTAAAATAAAATAGTCGGCCAATTTGACGAGAGGCTCTGCCAATAATTCATTTGTAAACTCGCTCGATCTTGTTATCTTTTTAATTATAGAGCGATTTACAAAATCATTTTCCGGTTAAAAGTTGGCAACTAAAAGGGCCCACAAAAGACTTCGAAACGTTTTTAAAAAGCTTTATGAACACACACACACAACGGTACTAGAGACATTCAGGAGAACACTTATGGCACAGGAAGCTAAGTCAGCTATTCTTGCACCTAACGATAATCGTTTCGTGCTATTTCCAATTAAATATCACCAAGTCTGGGAGATGTACAAAAAACACATGGCGGTTTTTTGGACAGCTGAAGAAATCGACCTGGTCCCGGATCTTAATGACTGGGAAAACAAACTTAACAAAGACGAAAAACACTTTATCTCTCACGTCCTGGCGTTTTTCGCTGCAAGTGACGGGATCGTTAACGAAAACCTTGCAATCCGTTTCATGAAAGACGTTCAAATCCCTGAAGCGAGATGCTTCTACGGATTTCAGATCGCGATGGAAAACATCCACTCTGAAACTTACTCACTTCTAATTGATACATATATCAAAGATTCGAAAGAAAAAGATAAACTCTTCCACGCGACAGAAAATATGGCGTGTGTAGCGAAAAAAGCAAAATGGGCGATGAACTGGATTTCTTCTAAGAAGTCATTCGCGCACAGACTTGTGGCCTTCGCTGCGATCGAAGGAATCTTCTTCTCTGGGTCTTTCTGTTCAATTTACTGGCTGAAGAAAAGAGGACTGATGGCCGGTCTTTGTACTTCAAATGAATTCATCTCTCGCGATGAAGGACTTCACTGCCAGTT
>JBEIPI010000169.1:0-4712 GCA_040377165.1 Bacteriovorax sp. | reverse complement strand
GTACTGCCTTCTTTTTTGGCCTTTCTCAGAAGACCAAAAGCTATCGTCAGCGGATTATTGATTTCATGGTTATAAGTCGCAATCAAGCTGTTGATTGACTCAACTTCCTTTTTCTCCATCGCATCTCTATAGTTCCTGACGGCATTGATCTGAGCATTGATACGGGCCTCAGCAATATCGATGTTCACCGGTTTTTGGATGTAATCATTTGCGCCCAACTTAAGTGCTTCAACGATGTCAGCGACGTCTGTTTTAGCAGTCGCCATAATTATAGGAATATCAATTGATGAATAAACTGTTCTTACGTACTCCAGAACCTGAAGGCCACTCATTTCCGGCATGACGATATCCAAAAGGATAAGATCAGGGATGTCACTTTGAAGGGATTCAAGACACTCTTTTCCCGATTCCACGCACGTTACATTGAACCCTCGTTTTGAGAGTCTTTGTGACAGAATTCTTGAATTTATTTGGTCGTCATCTACGACCATGATTCTGATACTCATACCCGTCTTATCGGTGCTTTTAATAAAAGTTTTAAATATATTCTATTGGTATCAATTTATTTAGAAAGGAATATCTTGGGCCTTTTATTTCAATGAGTTAGGTGTACTTATTACCGGTTAAATCCGGCAAATTTTGCAGACTAATCCTCCCCGGTTAACCGGGGAGGATTAGAGATTTATTGATTATTTTTTGCCTAAAACAGTCATGCCACTTAAGTAAGGCTGAAGTTTTGCCGGGATTTTTACAGATCCATCGGCCTGTTGATGGTTCTCTAGGAAAGGAACCAGGATTCTTGGAGTGGCAATCGCAGTATTGTTTAGTGTGTGCACGAACTGAACCTTACCCTCACTATCTCTGTAGCGGGTTTGAGTTCTTCTGGCCTGCCAGTCATGAAGTGCCGAACACGAATGCGTCTCTCTGTATTTTTGCTCTGAAGGTACCCACGCTTCAACGTCGTACATGCGAACCTTTCCTGTTCCCATGTCTCCCGTACAACACTCAACGATTCTGTATGGAAGCTCTAAGTCCTGAACGATTTCTTCTGACGTCTCAAGCAGAACCTTGTGCCATTTTTCTGATTCGGCCGGGTCGTTTTTACAAATTACAAACTGCTCTACTGTCATGAATTGGTGAACGCGAATCAGACCGCGGACATCGCGACCGTATGAGCCGGCTTCGCTTCTAAAACATGGTGAGTATCCGGCATACAACATTGGCAATTGGGCCTCAGACATAATCTCCTGAGCGTGAAGTGAATTGATTTGAACCTCAGCAGTCCCGGCAAGGTATAAATTATGTTCTGGAATGAAGTAGGCCTGGTCTCTTCCCTGCGGGAAGTGACCCGTTCCAAATAGCGCCTCTTCGCGAGCGAAGGCCGGAACTGAAACCAGGTTGAAGCCTTTTGCTAAAAGTTTATCCATGGCCATTCTATGCATTGCCATTTCAACCAACACCATTTCATTTCTCAGTGAGTATGAACGTGAGCCCGAAACTTTCGCGATTCTTTCGAAGTCGGCCCAGTTGTTTTTCTCTAAAATAGCAACGTGATCAAGCGGAGTGAAATCAAACTTTGGAAGCACTCCGTGTTTTTTCACTTCAACGTTATCGCCATCGTCCTTGCCCACCGGAGCTTTCGGTGAAGGAATTTGCGGCACGAGATACATCATCCCTTTAAGTTTTTCTTCCACTTCCTCAGCTCTTGGCTTGAGACCTTTGGCCTTTTCATCCAGGGCCTTGCTCTCAGCAATAAGTACAGCGCGTTCGTCTGCAGCTGTTTTAGGAATCTTCGCTGTTATGGCGTTTTTTTGAGTTAATAGGTTCTGTTCTTCAGTTTTAAGGCCTGTGACTTCTTTATCGAGGGCCAGCAATTGGTCGATGTCGAGCGTAATGTTCTTTAGCTTACAGGCATTCTTAACAATGTCAGAATTTTCCCTGATGAATTTAATATCTAGCATGGCCATCCCTTGGTATGATTTGTAATCACTATAATGCCAATTATGGCATTTTTTGTATAGAAAAATGATAAGGACCGCCTATGGCACGTTGTAAATTTTGTAACAAAGAAATTACCTGGATGAAAGAAGGCGGAAGAAACCGTCCGATCAATGGTGATGGCGGGATTCACTCGTGCGACGAAATGAAAGCCTCAATGAAATCTATCAAGACAATTGAAAAAACCGAAATCGATGCTGATATTTTAAAGCAGTACGAGATGGCAATTAATACAAAAGTTCAGGGAAACAAGAAGTAATTACCTGGACTCGATCGGCGACGTCATCTCATTCAAATCATCAAGCGGGATTCTTTTAACGAAAGGTTTTTGCCTGATCGGACAATCCTGCAATTCGCAATTCTCGCAATACACTCTCCTGCACGGATCAAGGTGAATGTGCATTTCCGCTTCGATCGGATAGTCCTTCACAATACTATGTTCAAATTTTTCACTGAAGACATGAGCTTCGGACACTGACCAGAATTCCGGAATAACCATATGGCAGTCGATGTGGTGAAAGGATCCACTCCTGATCACTCTGGTAAAATGAATGTCAATGACTCCCGGGCGATAATTTTTTTCAAGAAGCCCGGCGATTACTTTAAGTGTTTTAACATCGTAACCATCCATCAAAACATTCCCAGAACGGATGAGAATCTTTCCTCCTGAATAACAGAGGAAAAATCCGAACAGCACTGCAACGATAGGGTCAATCCACTGAAGGCCGGTAAACTTCACCAGTAGTAAACTGGTAAGAACCCCTATGCTAGTGACAGCATCCCCTATTAAGTGCGTCCCACTCGACACTAAGGCTTCAGAATGATGTTTTGTTCCCTGGGCCTTGAGCACTAAACCTAAAATCCCATTGATGGCACCGGCACCGACTGTTAAGGCCAAACCAAGATCTACTTCTTCGAGGAGTGCTCCATGAAAAAAGATTTGAATAGACTGAATGACAATCAAGATCCCCGCGAGTGTAATGGCCCCGCCTTCAAAGGTTGCGGCCATGCTCTCCACCTTTCCATGGCCATATGGATGGTCGTCGTCAGCAGGTTTAGCTGCAATGATAATGACGACAATGGTGATGATTCCGGCGACTACATTGACGATACTCTCGAGAGCATCTGAAAAAATCGATTGAGAGCCGGTAACGTGATAGGCATAAAACTTAATCGCAAGAAGAGCGAGACCAATCACCAGAGAAATAAAAGGTATTATCTTTCTGGTATTGTGATCAATTTTTTTATTCGCTTGTTCCATACCTGATTATAACTAAAAAACAAGATTATTTCAAAAAACGCTGGTCTTTAGGAAGTATGATGCATGAAACTTTTTTTCGATGACTGGCAATGAATTTATAGACACCATCCCGGATGAAAGCTGGGATGATTTTTAAGATCAATATGAGTTTTTTCCATCCTCCCAGGACTGAGCCGATTTTTAAAATGGCGTCGCTCATAAAAAAGAGCTTGCCTTCTGAATAGAAAACCACCGTCGTCATATCGCTTAAAGGGAGCCTTAATGACTGATAAGTCACTCCGTTTAGAGGAGCGAACTGCAATTCTTTTTTGTCATCAAACTTCAGGATCAAGGCCACCGAGCGCTGGCACAGACCGCATTCACCGTCGTAGAAAACTATATTCTCCATTGATTTGCTCCCATGCCTATTTTGGCATCATCAGTGCAGTATGACTAGTTAGAACCCTATTCGCACCAGTGAAGGCCATCAAATTTGAGGCGTTTAGGCCGTAAGCTTTTGTCTAATTTTTAAGCAACTGTACCCTTAGTGGTCGATTTAGTTTGGAGTCTGTCATGAAAGCATTATTAGCTGCCTTTTTACTGCTCTCAACACCGGTATTTGCCCAGGCGGATATTGATCTGACCGAGGGAAAAATCGCCGCAGCTGAAAGTCTCTGGATGAAAGACCTTGAAAAAGGTGTTAATGAGAAACAACAAAAGGCCATGGCCCTTCTCACTCTGGTGGCCAATAAGGCCAATGACCGTTACAGTTCAAATGACGACTCACTTCGCGAGCAGGCCGAGTACGCCCATGTTGGATTTGCTGCCAGACTGCAAGGTATCCGTGAGGAGCGCGAAACACTGGCGAGAAAAGAAATTCAACCCGACTACGCCACTCTACAAAATTACTCTAAGCGTTTAGACAGCTTAATTAAAGACCTACAGGACTTTTTAAAATAATCCTCCTCTGGAGGATTCTCTTCTGAGCATTTTTCTGTCATAATTCAATCACTTCAATCAAGAGGATGATAGTGATGAATTTTTACCAAGAATTAGAAGCGCGCGGACTAATTGCCGATGTCTCAAGCCCTGAACTTAAAGACCTTTTAAACAACAAAAAAGTTTCATTTTATATTGGGTATGACCCAACGGCCAGGTCACTTCAGATCGGCAACCTCTTCACTATGATTACCATGAGACGCTTCCAGAACGCCGGCCATAAGCCTTACATTCTTTTAGGTGGCGCGACCGGAATGATCGGAGACCCTTCAGGAAAAAGCACTGAGCGCGTTCTTTTAACTGAAGATGTTATCAAAGAAAACGTTGAGGCCCAGAAAAAACAATTTAACCGCATTGTGGAGCTCGATGGAGCAAATGCTGCAACGATGGTCAACAACTACGACTGGATGGGAAAGTTCACTTTCCTTGAGTTTTTAAGAGATGTCGGTAAAAAATTCAGAATTTCTGAAATGAT
>JBEIPI010000064.1:0-16780 GCA_040377165.1 Bacteriovorax sp. | reverse complement strand
GAATTAAGTGCATCTCTAAACGGGCCATAAAAAGCTGAAGCGTATTTAGCAGCGTATGACATGATGGCCGCATTCACCAGATTCTCTTCATCAAGAGCGTCTCTGATATAACCAACTCTCCCGTCCATCATATCAGATGGGCCGAGGATGTCTGAACCAGATTGCGCCTGAACGATTGACATTTTTGCCAAAACCTCAAGTGTCTGGTCATTTAAAATTTCGCCGGTTTTAGGATCAACTAGACCGTCGTGCCCGTCACTTGAATATGGATCAAGGGCAACGTCAGTCATCACCAATAAATCAGGAAGAGCGTTTTTTACTTCTTTGATCGCGCGCTGATAAATCCCGTTTGGGTTATAGGCTTCGCTTGCTTTAGCGTCTTTTAATTTTTCTTCGATCGCCGGAAAGAGTGAGACACAAGGAACACCAAGTGAATAAAGTTCACGGCATTCTTTCACTAATTCATCAATTGAGAAACGGAAAATACCCGGCATTGAAGCAATCGGCTCTCTCACCCCTGAGCCTTCTTTCAAAAATAAAGGAGCAATTAAATCATTAGGGCTTAAATGCGTCTCACGCACCAGTCTTCTGATAGCGTCGGTTTTTCTGTTTCTTCTTGGGCGGCTGATATTTAACATGTTCTATCCTTTTATTTCTGCATGCTCATCTTAGCTTTGTAGGCCATGGCAAAAAAAGAAATTTGTTTCATCATTGAGTTTAAACCATTCGCTCTGGACATTGACAGATGCTCGCGCAGTCCGATGTCTTCCAGAAAAGTTGGTTTGGTGGTGAGAATTTCATCAGGTGTTGAGCCTGAGTAAACATTCACTAAAAGAGCGACAATCCCTTTAACAATTGAGGCGTCGCTATCGGCCTCGAAATAAATCCTGCCATCTTTTAAATCAGCATGAAGCCAAACCTGTGACTGACAGCCCTTGACTAAATTTGCGGGGATTCTATTAACCTCGTTCATGGCGGGCATTCTTTTACCCAACTCAATCAGGTGCTTATAGCGCTCTTCCCAGTCGCTAAAGCGTTTAAAATCCTCGATTAGTTTACCAATTCTGTCGTTGATCATTCTATACTCTGGTTAATGGGCAGGTGGCCTTCTTTATAACACGGCCATAATGGAAAAACTATTCCTAGAGACACCAAAAGATTCCTAAATAATCTGGGTATGTTAGAATAGTTTTATGACCCAAAATACAATCAAAAAAGGCCGCATTTTAGTTTATAGAGTTTACGATATCGGGGAAGAAATCGACCTGGAGAAGGCCGAAAAAATCCTTGAGCAGGCCACCACTGCCCGCTCCAAATTCCGACTGAAAAAAATCAATCAACAAGCAGTCGTGGTTTCAAACGACCCACTTTCCGTGGCCCTTGGCAACTACGCCTACAGCGACCATGGAATCGATTTCAATCCGGAAGTCAGTGCAAAAATCTGGGAATTCGGAGCACTCTCCATCACATTTGATTTTCCTATCCCTGAAGGCACAACGATTGATGAACTTCGCGCTGTCTCAGACAAAATCCAGAACTATGAAATCCTGGACGTCTACGCCCGAGGCAAGGCCCGCGAGCTTACCCAGCAGATCAAAGATTCCATGGCCAAAATCAGCGAGTGGGACGTCAATGAGGACTATATTCTCTACTACATTGAAAGCTTCCATAACAACTATGCCGATGCCTCGACAATCTTACAGGAAGAGGACATCGCTGCGCTGATTATTAACGAGGAAAAGGGGCTTTTAGCTGATCAGATCCGCGAACGTATTTACACCAGTAAACTGCAGTTTTATAAAAACGATATGGCCATCATCGACTGGAACTCGGCCTTCATCATCGAGCCAAGCGGCTCCATGGACATCCCGGATGTCATCGAGTTTGCCTTGAACCAGCTGCTGGAAATGCGCTATTACGACGACCTTCTGGATAAAAAACTAAAAGATATCTACTCAGCGGTTGAACTAAAAGAAATGAACATCTTCTCTTCACGCTACACCGATTTAGCGCTGGAAGCGGGGCAAAGGTATATTGAGATCGCCGAGATTGTAGAGACTGTTGAGAACTCACTTAAAGTCATCGGGGACCTCTATCACTCGACTGTCTTCAGAATGGCCTCAAACAAATTCAGGTTTACGGATTGGCAAAGCTCAATCGACAACAAGCTCGACAACCTGGCCGAGCTTTGCAAGCTCCTGCTGGACAATATCACTTCACGCAGAAGTCATCTTCTGGAACTGATTATCATCGCCCTGATTTCAATTGAATTGATTCCGTTTATTAAACAGCTGGCGGATTTAGTTAACTGAGCTAGGTCTTACCTTTACTAGCATACCGCGTAGATTGATATGCGATTCCTGGTTTACCTTAGCTACAATTTCTTTCTTATAGAAAGCACGGCTTCCACTCGCCTTATAGAATTTCAACTCAAGATTGATTTCGTCAGCGGTTTTTCCACGGCGTGGATTGAGTTCGATTAAAACATTTTTGTTGCCGACTTTTCTTTCAAGCTCAGCAGTCTGATAAAAAGGCATCATCAGGTCAGACTTAACAGTTTGGTTTTTTGACTTAATCGAAAGATTTAAATTAACCATCTGAGCATTATTCGATCCATGAGCGCTCAGCGCTTTCGAATTAATTGCAGAAGCAGCTTCAAAAGAAGCCAATGTCAGGAGCGATAATAACGTTATTTTTAAACGTGATACGACCATTTTTTTCACCCTCATAGTAAAAAAATTTCTAATGATAAATTTAGTATAAAGATTTTTAAATCACACTGGCAAATATTTTTTTGGGGATCTCGACAAAATCCGGAAGGCCGAATTTTTTTGCATCAACTGCTTTGGTGAAATCAATTTTGAAAGCACGAAGAGCGATACCTGGAGCGCCTAATTTTTTATCGGATGAGTACAAAACATCGCCCACGATGGGATGGCCGTGGCGAAAAAGTTCATAGCGCAGCTGATGAGAACGCCCAGTTACGGGGTTTAATTCCCAATGAAAAATACCATTTTCCACTTCAACCAGCTTTGCCCTGGTCAAACTTTCTTTCCCATGAGGTGATTCATAGGCGCGCTTTTTCCCGCGCAGAAGTTTGCACCTCCAATCAAAACTCTCCCCCACCAAAAATGCCGGGGCATCTGCCGTCGGCGTGGAAAGGGCCGCATAGGTTTTGAAAACTTCTTTTTTCTCAAACCAGGCATTGCCGCTTTTATGGGCGGAGATGGTTTTTGCGAACATGATGAGACCCTGAACTTCGTAATCCAGCCGATGAACCGGATAAAGAGTGACTCCTAAATCCTTCTCCAGAAGACGCCCTAGGACCGGACGCTCATCATCTTCACCCGTGCGGCCGGGGACACTTAAAACCAGAGCACTCTTATCCACTAAGATAAAGTGCTCATTCTCAAATACTTTTTGGTAGAAACTCATTTACCGCTGGCCCCGTAATTTGAAAGCACTCTGGCACTTGGGTCGGTCACATTACAGCCTTCCCAGGTCTTATTAGGCATCCAGTAATCCTTGATCAGCTCCGCCCTGCCCGGGTAAAACTCTTCAAAGATCTCACGGTACATCAGGGACTCTTTGGTGAATGGTGTTTTGTACGGATATTTTTTCGAGGCATTCTGAACATCGAGATCAGTGTATTTTTTCTCGGCAAAAGACTTCAGCTCGTCGACCATACTGTGGCCAACGGCATCCGAAAAGGCCGCTTTATCACGCCACAAAATGTGATCCGGAAGGATCTTCTTTTCGTTGCCCTGGGCCTTAAACGCCTCCCTTAAAAGAAATTTCCCCATACCTGTCGTGTTCATTTTTAATTTTGGGTCGATCCCCATAACAAATGAAACAAACTCCTGATCAGAAAACGGAACACGGGCCTCAAGCGAATGGGCCGAAATACAGCGGTCAGCGCGAAGGACATCATAGATATAAAGCTCGTGGATTCTCTTTGCAGCTTCCTTTTGAAACTCTTCCGGTGTTGGCGCAAAGTCGGTGTACTTATAACCAAAGAGCTCATCACTCACTTCACCACTTAAAAGAACTTTAATATTTGTTTTTTGACCGATGTGTTTACACACCAAGTACATCCCGATGGAGGCACGGACCGTGGTTATGTCCCAGGTCTCTAGATGATAAATAACATCGCGAAGAGCACTCATAACATCGGTTACGGTCATCGTGACATTCGTATGGTCGGCGCCGATGTAATCAGCGACATCTTTAGCATATTTAGAATCGATTGCATCGTCGGTCATCCCGATTGAAAAAGTCCTGATGGGCCTTTTACTCATTTCCTGAGCAATAGCGCAGACCAGACTTGAATCAAGTCCTCCGCTGAGTAGAAATCCGATTTCTGCATCTGACTGAAGTCTCTTTTTAACTCCCGCGCGCAACCTGGAATTAATTCCTTTAAGCACATCAGCTGTAGAGAGCGCATGGAATTTATCTGCTTTAGATAAATCGAGGTATGAAATGAATTTCTCTCCGTCATAATAATGCCCCGGAGGAAATGGCGTGATTTCACTGCAAACATCCGCGAGCGCTTTTACCTCAGAAGCGAAGGCCATCTTGCCCTCTTTCGTCTTCCCGTAAAAAAGTGGCCTGATCCCCATCGGGTCGCGGGCCGCCAAAAGTTTTCCTTTTTTATCATCCCAGATAACCAGTGCGTATTCGGCATCCAGTGACTTCACCATCTTCTCCATCCCCCACAATTCATAAAGCGGAAGTAAAACTTCACAGTCTGAATGGGAAACAAACTGATGGTTAGTCGTTTGAGTTTTCAGGGCCGGGTAATTGTAGATTTCTCCGTTGCAAACCAGAAGGTTTCCGGAATCGCGCTTAAATGGCTGAGCCCCCAAAGGCGACAAGTCCATAATGGCCAGGCGGTGAAAACCAATCACGCCATTTCTAAAAGGCACAACCTTGTGGTCGTCAGGTCCCCGGTGGGTAAGTTTATTGTAGAGATTGCTGAAAGGTCCAAGGGTAGAAGAAACGAATGAAGAATCAAAAGCGCCCTCGATAACGATAAAACCGCACATCTACAAAACTCCCATGGATTATAATTTTTCGTGAAACCGAAAAACTATAAATATTGTAGCACGCAGGTCTATAATTCTGGAAGTGTCTTGAATTGGAAGATATGAGAGGCAGAATTGGCCTTCTGTTCAAAGAGAATTTGCCCGCGAGAAAGGACAAACACTCCTCCTAACTGCAGACTATCCCCTTCCAGGGTCGGTCCGCCATGGCCTTTAAAGATGGCGGCATAGACGCCTCGGATCCAGGTCATTGGTCCAAAGAGTTGATATAGACTTCCACGCTTTAGGCTTAGACTCTTATAGAGCAGACGGCTTGGATCAGAGATATGGTGAACGGGATGATCGTAGTATTTCGAGAAAAACTCGTCTCCGTAAGATGGATCGCTCATGTGGACGAAAACCAAAGTAAGGTTTTTTCCCTGGATGGCCTGATCGATCTTGGCCATTTCTGAGACTGTTTCACGACAGAAAGTACAGCCGAAATGACGGACAAAAACCAAAAGGACATTTTGAGACAGCGAAAGATCATAAAGAGTGACGTTTTGGGAAGTGCGAACGTAACGAATAAGGTCATGGAATTTTTTAGGAGTGCTCTCTTCCATGGTATTGGCTTCATAAGCTGCGATCAAAATATAGTAAAATGGAATGACCCAGATTGCCGAACTGCAAAGCAATACTAAAGTAAAATTTAGCGGAAGGCTCCCGGTGATTAGGGATTTAGTAAAAACAAAGGTTCCCATTAAAGTTGTCAAAAAGACGACAAAAACAATCGGCCAATGCTTTCCCGGATCGAAACTTGCGATAAATTGAGCAATCCCAATCACGGATAAGGCCATTCCGAAAATCTGCCAGAATTCCAAAACAAGCGGCCCCTGAACTCCGAAAAAATTCAAAAGTAGTTTAGGAATACAAGTGATGATAAGACCCCATAAAACACTATAAAAAGCGCTTGCCTTCAGTATTTTTTGGTTCATCGTTTCTGTAAAAAAGTTTCTCATACTTACCCAGTTTAACTAATCTCTTAATCCTTGAATATGAGACCTCGTTTAGACAAGATTAATTTTTTTTAATAACCAGGTCTCCGCTGGCGCTTGTGGCGTTAACCATTACTAAGTAATCTTCACTTTCCCCGATCCCATTAAACAATTTTCCAGCAGCACTTTTGAAATCCACTCTGATTTTGCAATTGCCGGGAATCAAAAGTGTTGTTTTTCCAGTACCGCTGATAAAATCCAGGTCGGCCCTCGCTGGACAAGACTTGTACTGGAAATTCATATTACCTGTTGCGGTTTTTGCGTTGATGTTTTTTAGCGCATCACTTTCAATATTAACCGGCCCGGTAGCAGTTTTCAAGTTAATGGTCCCTTGGACATCCTTAACCGCAACTGCGGCGGTTCCTGAAGTGATGTCCAGCTCAAACGATTGAGTGCCCGGGACGGCCAGCTCTACTTCGTAATGACAGTCAGCTTTTTCAAATAAAATATTCTCACTACTAATTTTCACTACAAACTGGGTGTTTTCAATCGCAATTTGCTTGGTGCATTTTTTGTTTTTATCACTGGAAGTTGGCAGTTCAACAATTTTCAGTGAAAAATCCTTCTGCCCTCTCACTGAAGAAACTGAGATTTTTCCCTTTGGAAGCGAGAGAGTTATCCCTTTAATTCCTGCTGCCGGAAACGTCAGCGGCTCGGCCTTTCCCGCGGCCATGGCGGAAAACGAAAAGGAGAGAATAATTGACAAAAATAATGACATAAATCACCTGTAAGATAGAATGGAGTCCTCATATCCTATCAGAGAAACCATAAAATGAACTCACGAAATATACTTTTATTTACTATCTGCTCCCTGATTTGGGGAACCACCTGGTTTGTCATTAAATTCCAAATCGACAGCACCTCGCCTATCGTCGGAGTTTTCTATCGTTATGTTTTGGCCGTTGCTTTAATGTTTGCTATCAACATTATTTTCATCAAAAAAACCCTGCGCTACCCCTGGGCCAACCACAAATTTTTTATTCTGCAGGGATTATTTAATTTCTGTCTCAACTATATTCTTACCTATATTTCCGAAAAATATATTAACTCAGGACTCGTGGCCTTAACTTTTACCGTGCTGATTTACTTCAACATGGCCGGAATGAAATTTGTTTTCAACAAAAGTATTTCCAGGAATGTTATTTATGGATCGGTAATGGGTTTTGCCGGGATCACACTTTTATTCTGGCGGGAAATTTCAAATTTCCAGGCCGACCAGGCCACCGTTTACGGAATCGCCATCGGCGTCATTGCCACCTTCTGCGCCTCCATCGGCAATATGTTTGCCTATCAAAATCACCGCCTGAAGATCCCGGTTATGACTTTTAATGCCTACGGAATGCTTTACGGCGCCTGCTTTAGTTTAATCATCGGACTCTTAAGTGGAGAGAACTTCACCTTGCCGACTTCATCGTCGTTTCTCTTATCTCTGGCCTACCTGAGTTTATTCGGAACAGTCATTGCTTTCTGGGCATATCAGACGCTGGTTGGCTCAATGGGAGCTGAACGGGCCGCTTACACCAGTATCATTTCGCCCGTGATTGCTGTGGGTATATCCATGCTATTTGAAAGCGTCGCATTCACACCGCAGCTGGCACTGGGAATGATTTTGTGTTTCGCGGGAAATCTTCTGGCCTTAAGGAACCCCAAGCCCGGCATAAAGGAGTGAGCCTCCTTTTAAACGGTCAATTAGGTCCTGATGATAGCGCATCTCAAGTGCAGGACAGCCATAACTTCTTCCAACCTTAGGTCCAGGTCTCACATAATCGGCCCCGTGAATGACGATGGCACGCGCTCTGGCGTTTGAATTAGTGCTTGAGAGACCGTCGAGTCTCAGTGAATAACCATTCTGACCGTAATAAGTCTCAGCAGTCATATAAAGGCCCAGGGAACTCATCAGCGAATCAGGTGTATTTGAAAACTTTGTAGCGTACCCGTCGTAGTCCGGGTCAGAATTCTTTCCATGAGCAGTAAGGTACCTCTCCACTCGTCCAGATTCCATATCGACAATATAAAAGCGCTCTTTGGAGTTGTGTTGCTTGAAATCAATGATGCCAATGAGTCTTTGATTTTTAATCTCATCAAAATGATCGTCATAATATGTGAGAGCTTCTTTCAACAAATTCTTCGGGACCACTCTCTCCGGATCGAGATGTGAATAATCCCTGTAGCTTTCAGCAAATGCTAGCTGGCCGAAGAATAAGATAAAACCTACTAAAAAACCCTGATAAAATGTATTTCTCATATGAACATTTTATCGATCAATGGAATTTGTGCTTCCGAGGGAAAAATGTTCTCAATCGTTACTTTAAAGGCACCAGGTATTCTAAGATTTTTTCATTTATGTATCGATTTTCTGAATGGAAGGATTGATTTTATCGAATACCGCCGCACCACTAATAAGACGATAATATGAGTATGAAAATGATGTACGAGGAGAATGCTATGAAACATCCTTTATCTATAGCAAAAGTTTTTAGTGACAAAAAACAAGAGATCTTTTTAGGTGTACTTGCCCTGGCCGCAGCACTGGTGATCGCATTAGTCTCACCAAGCGCTAATGCCGCTCATGGCGACCAGAATCACCCGGGGGCTTCGATCTGTCAGGCCCAGGAAGAAATCCTGCCACCTTTTGAGTTGAAATCACAGAAATTAGGTCACTAAAACCATGCCGGGCCAATGAATTTTTTTCATTGGCCCGGAAGCTTTCTATACAAGTCGTCTCTTTTTCTCTAATCTCCACCCCATGACAGAATTAAGGCCCAATCAATCCGTAAAACTACTGCAGGAACTTCACATTCTCACCAGAGAAGGGAAGCTCAATCAGGACAGCAGAAGAAAACTAAAGCAGGTCTATCACCTCTTTAATTTCATCGAGCCTCTTTTACTTGATCTCGCCAAAAAGAAATCTGACTATTGTCTGGTTGACCACGGTGCTGGCAAATCCTATCTGGGGTTTATTCTCTATGATCTTTTTTTCAAAGAGCAAGGCAACGGAACAATTTATGGAATCGAAACCCGCGACGAGCTGGTTTTAAAATCAAAAGACCTGGCCAGGCTTTGCGAATTCCCGCGCATGAAATTTCTTAATCTCTCAGTTCTCGATTCTATGACCAGCACTGATTTGCCGGAAACCATTGACATGGTCACGGCCCTTCACGCCTGTAATACGGCGACTGACGACGCAATTAAATTTGGACTTGAAAAAAAAGCACAATACATGGTACTTGTCCCCTGCTGCCAGGCCGAAGTGGCAAGCATTCTCAGAAAAAACAAATCTCAAACGCAAACTTCGCTCAGTGAAATATGGAGACACCCACTCCACACCAGAGAATTTGGCAGCCAGCTCACCAACGTTCTTCGCTGCCTGCAACTTGAAGCTCACGGCTATCAGGTGACAGTGACTGAACTTGTCGGCTGGGAACACTCCATGAAAAACGAGCTGATCATCGCCAAATTCAATCCGGACACCAACAAGAAAAAGGCCGCCCAAAGATTAAGTGACATCCTTAGGGAGCTGGGCCTTGAAGAATTAAGCGGTCGCTTTTTTCTATGATGTCCTTGCTGCCGGAACTAAAGAACAAGGGATTTAATATTTTTTTCACATCTCCGGTGAAAGATTTCTCGCCAGAACTCCTATCCTTTTTCACAGCAGAAGAAAAAAAGAAATCACTTATACTTTTAGGCAGCGGTGGAAAGACTCTTTGGGACAAAATTCCGGATAAGACCTGCCCACACCCTTTTGACTCGTATTCAAAAGAGACAATGCAATGGTTGATAGAAGAGGCAAAATTAAAAAACGCTGATATTCTTTTTCCATTCTCTGACCGAATCCTGCCACTGCAAAAAATCGGGCGGCATTTTTCGTTTGCTGCCCAGTCTCCTATCGGGCCTGATATATCCCATGAATTTGGACTATGGTTTGCCTACCGCGGAGTGATTCTCACTGATACTACTTTAGAATCAAGTCAGAAAATTCCCGCCCCTTTTGCTTGCGAGTCCTGCATCTCTAAACCTTGCCTAAGTACAACAGATCTTTATTCCGCCCGCCTGCTCTGCCCATTTAAGCCTGAGCATCAATACTTAAAAGAACAACTAGATTATCATCTTGATGTTCTGAGAACACTGAATGTCTAGTGGCAAACGGTGTCAATTTCGGATATTGTTTGTGAATTAAACCTGACAAGGGTAAAATTGCTATAACTTTTGGAATAGTTATGACGAAAGAATCTAAGAAAAAAATTTTAATTATCGAAGACGACCTGGATATCCGCGAGTTGGTTGCTGAAATATTAACTGATGAAGGTTATGAAACACACACCGCTGAAAATGGACAGGCCGGACTTAATTACCTGGTCGCTTGTGACAAAAGCACACTTCCTGACTGCGTAATCCTGGATCTGATGATGCCAGTGATGAATGGTTTACAGTTGATTGAGCACTTAATTGCAAATCATCCGGAGACTCTGGCAAAACTGCCAATCATCGTCACCACAGCTAAAGGAAACCCACGAGAGGACCTGGCCAATTTTCCTGCAAACATTACAAAAATCAGAAAGCCAATGGACGTCAACGAACTCTTAAATACCGTTGCCAAACATAGTAGCAAATAAACCGTGAAGCACTTATGACCATCGAAACAAAAGAAGATATTGCAAAACTTAAAGTAATCGGAAAAATTGTCGCAGATACTCTAAAACTCATGATGAAAGAGGCCAAGGCCGGCATGACCACAAAAGAGCTCGATAACATCGGCCGAGACTATCTCGCAAAATATAACGCTAAATCAGCACCACTTGTGACCTATAATTTTCCAGGAACAACCTGCATTTCAATTAACGAAGAAATCGCTCACGGGATACCCGGCGAGCGAGTCATTGCAGAAGGCGACTTGATCAACATTGATGTGTCTGCTGAACTCGATGGCTACTTCGCCGACACAGGTGGCTCCTTTGTTTTAGGGAAATCCTCTGAGGATCAAAAGCGTGTAATGAAAGCAACCAGAGAGGCCTTAAACGCAGCTATGGATGTCGCCCGCGCTGGGGCCCCTTTAAACCTCATTGGCAAAGCTGTGGAGAAAGTCGCTCGCAAACACGGTCTTAAGGTGATTGAAAACCTAGGGAGTCACGGCGTGGGCCGCGCCCTTCATGAAGAGCCAGGATTCATCGCCAACTACTATGATCCCGATGATAAAAGGGTTTTAAAAGAAGGACAAGTCATCACCATCGAGCCTTTCCTTTCAACAAAAACAACTTGGGTTGAAGAGGCCAGTGACGGATGGACACTTTTTTGTGACGAAGGAAATCTTGCCGCTCAATATGAGCACACCATGGTGATCACAAAACACCGTCCGATCATTATTACTGCTTAATTTACCAGCTAAAACCTTGAGATGAGGCCATCACATCGCTAGAGAAAAACACACGATAGTAGTGTGGAACTTCCTGGATGCTTTCGCTGTTATAGAGTTTTTTCGTCTTAAAATTCCCTACCATGTTAGTGCCGGGAATGCCTTTTGAATCCTGTCTAAAAATATATGGAAGAGGTTCATTCTGGTATTTTTCAGAAAAAATCCCCACGTTCTGTTCGTCCGCAAGCCTTGAGGCCTCAGCATACTTCACCACTATTTTTTTATCGTATGGATAAATGAAATAAACCGCACCCCATCCGGCCTTTAGCATTTCAAGATTGAGGTCTCTTTCATTATAAATGACCTGCCCCAGATAGCGGTCGTTATTATCCATTCCTTTATCAGAGAGTTCAATTCTGATGGTTGAATTCAATGGCAATAAAGAGCGAAGATAATCACGGGCCGCTTCCGCCACTTCCCCCTGCGAATTCCCATTAAAATCGATTTCAGGAGTGTCTACACCCATCAGGCGAAGCTTCGCTTTTTTCGGCGAACCTTCCGGCAAAAAAGTCAGCGTATCACCGTCATGAATGCTTAAAACTTTTCCCACCAGGCCTTTTGCCTCTACTGATGGGATAAGTAGAATGATTAGAAATATTTTTTTCAGCATGATAATTTAAAAGATGTCCGAGAATTCATCCTGGATACGAACCGGGAAATCTGTGTCCACACCGTTATCTCTGTCAAAACCGTCTTCCAGTCCATCAGGATTGCCATTGGTGATCACATCGCGTGAATCAGTAGATGTATCGCCTGCGATTTTTTTAGTACATGCAACTTTATTGTTCTTCACTTTACATGACTCATATGTTGCCACTCTTTCATAATCAGTCAGTTTGCATACATTGCTTTTGTTGCAAGTGTAGTATCCTGTCACCACTTCAAATACCTGCGTACCCCATTGAGCAACCAGCTTTCCACGAAGAACATCAGAGTTCTTGATTCTCTTTACGTCCAAACTCTGGAAAATCACTTTGTGCTTCATCGGACCTAATTCTTTTACTTTCACTACTCTTAATTCAGCCGCACCCGCTACAGACAATGACAATAAGGCCATTAAAGTGATAATCAATTTCATTCCTGTCCCCTTTTATAATATTTTTCTCTTTAATATCGAGCATTTTACCCTCCGTCAAAGTCTGTGAATTATTTTCATACCCATCCTCCATGCCAATCTCCTATGTTAAGATGCCGCAAATTAATTTCAGGGGTTTTCCAATGAAAAAAGCGGCGCTTCTTACACTTTTATTCGGCCAATCTGTCTTTGCGTTAGAAACAGACCAATTCCATGCGGCCTCAAGAGTGTTGAAGGAAGCTTCGGCCCCGATAAACGGATACATCGACGATAAATTTGAGCGCGCGATTTCTGCGGCCAATGAAAAAAGAAAGAGTATCGCTTGTGCTGAGCTCGCAGACGATGTCATGACTGAGATCGTGGGAAAATTCGCCATCAGTAAGATCAGTCAATTCGCAAAAAAATCTCCGGAAATTGAGCGCTTCCCTGAAGATTCAATCGGCACCTGGGATTATATCGATCAATCCATTTATAAAGACGCCGGTTTCCCTTTTCATTATGGGGTTATTTCAAGAACTATTAACGTAGGCGGGGTCTACATCGGTACAGATAAACTCGGACACTTCGCTTTGGTGGGAAGAAATTATTATCGTAGATACATTGAAAACCTGGAAAAGGGAATGAGTAAGATGGACGCTGAAAAAGCGTCAGTGTTTAAGGGCTTCAACCAGGAGATCCATATCCTTGGCTACACTCTCGGAGGAGTACTTTCTTTCGGTGACCTGGATGCTAATTTTCAGGGGATGCAATTTGCGATTTCAATGTGTGAAGGTGAGAATCCCTATCTGATCAAAGTAAACGGTGAGTGGAAAAGAAATGAGAACCGTCCATTCGACATCAAAAACTATATTAATCCAAAAATGGATGAATCATACAACCCGGCCTTCTGGAAACCGAAACTTTGGAAGACAATTTCTCCGGCCATCAGGGAAGTCTACTGCCCGTTAAAAAAGAACCCTCTTTATATTGAACGTGTAAAAAGCTACGAGGCAAAAATCTCTATCAACAGAAATGACAAATACATTCAGGAATTCTTTAGCTCGAAACCGAAATTCGATCGCAAGCTGGAACTTATCGATTCCCTTTGTGAATAGAAAAATGATCGGGATTAAAAAGTCACCGATTGATGAACTCGTTTAAAAATTTGATTTAATTCTTTAACCAAAGAATAAAAGCTTATATTCTATTAACTACACTAACTTTTTTCAGGATGAAAAAAATGAACATTATTCTCATTGGAGCACTGGCCGGTGGTTTTGCCGGAGCTTTTGGTTTTTTCCTTGCGGGGAAAGTGCATGGAAACGAAAAAGGCGAGCAGCTCTACCCTCTTTACGCCGCCACTTTTTTTGGGCTCCTGGTTTTGAGCGCAAAGCTGCTTAAAACTGCCATACAATAATGGAGTTCCAATTTGATTAGGTCTTTCAATTTTTTGATTTTCGTATTGATTTAGAACTCATAAAATCAATTAGATAAATATCATAATCAGAAATTATTCTTGAATAACCTAATTCATGAATCAAGGCTGCCCAAATAAATCATGCAAAGTATTCCACCAAAAGATCTTTCAAGTCAAAGATGGGTATTTTCTTCGCCGTGATGACTCCCGCAGAATCCAACGTTTTAAATGTAAGATTTGCCTTATCAGATACTCCAAATCCACTCATACATTAGAGTTTGCTCAAAAAAAGCGACGCTTTAATATGATGATCAGATCCAATCTCGCTTCCGGCATGTCAATGCGCTCATGCGCATACAATTTGAAGCTTGCAAGAAAAACGATTGAAAGAAAGTTTGTCTATTTGGCAAAAAAAGCTCGGATCAATCAAAAAGAGTTACTCAAAAAATGGAGTAAAAATCCCTTAAATGAAATCCAATTTGATGATCTTATTTCAAGTGTGCACACCAAGTTAAAGCCTATTTCTATTTCAGTAGTTGTTGATCCTAAGTCATTTCAGGTGTTAGGTGCGCGGGCAGCTGAGATCCCGGCCTTTGGAAAAATTTCCGAAATATCGAGGAGAAAGTATGGAAAAAGGAAAAATCGACATCCAAAAATTCTCTCAGAACTTCTGTTTGATTTGAAGTCGAGCATCGCGAGTGAAGTGAATTTTAAAACAGACGAGCACAAACGTTATGCTGAAATTATCGCAGGTCACTTCCCTCGCGCCAAACATCAAACCTATAAAGGTCAGCGCGCTTCGATCGTCGGCATGGGGGAGCTCAAAACCAGAAGTTTTGATCCGCTCTTTGCGATCAACCACACTCTTGCATGCTTTCGTGGTGGAATGAACCGGTTTTTTCGAAGAACCTGGTGCACGAGCAAGACGCTAAAACATACTCAGGATCACATTGATATTTTTGTGGACTACTATAATGAGAAGAAAGAGAAGATAAATGCTAAGAAGTAAGTAAAACTTAAAAAAGGCTGCCAAATTATTTCTTTAGAATAAAAAAAGACGAAGAATGAACTTCGTCTTTTTTATTGTCACCAATATTGTATGGCAGTTTTTATTGTCTAACACTGTTGAGTTCAAGTTCCTCATTCAATTGCACTTCACGACGAGTTTCATTGTTGATGCCAGAAGAGATTAATTCAAGCTCTTCATTTGTATTTAGCCTTTGGGCCTTATTCAACAATTCGATCAGTTCTTTGTTATCAGTAATCTCAACCGCAGTTTTTGCCGCTGCCGGTTTCGTCGTCTTTGTTGAAGCAGTTGCCACTCCATTAAATGCCACTGTAATTAACAATCCCAGAAAGAATGCATTTTTCATAAGATCCTCCATTTAAATAGACCCTGAGATTATAACTTATTCCCCCATAAGGCTCAGCGGTCTATGTAAATTTTATGCGCTTAAGCTGCTCCATTCACGGTTTTTAGAAGACTTGAAACCGCCTCTTCCAACTCATTGGCATTCCCATTCAGGTTATCGGCCACACCTGATAACTCCTGAGAGGTCTGTGAGTTATCCTGAGTCACCAGGTCCAGCTGTCCCATAGCTTTGGTAATTTCAGCAATCCCCTGCGCCTGCTCCACACTGGCATTAGAAATTTCCGAGGCCATGTCTGAGGTCACCTTAACATTTTCGACGATCTCACTCAAGATCACTCCACAGTCGCGGGCCACTTCATTTCCGTATTCTACTTTGCTCTTTCCCTCTGTTAACAACTGATCTACCTTGACCTTGCTTTCACTGACAATTTTTTCAACAGTCTTGATACTTTCATCAAGCATGCTGCTGATTTCGGTAGCAGCTTCCCCACTAACACGAGCAAGGTTTCCAACTTCTTCGGCCACTACCGCAAAACCTTTTCCATTTTCACCGGCCCTTGCTGCCTCCACTGAAGCGTTAAAAGACAAGAGCTTTGTCTGAAAGACGATTTCATTGATAACTTTTGTCTTATTTCCAATTTCATGAATCAGGTTTACAATCTCGCCGAATTTTTTATTAGACAGATCCATTTCAGCTCTAATGGAATTATTAGAGTGATTGATCTCATCCATTGAATTAATCATGCGCGTGACGATCTCATTTCCTTTCTCCGCTTTTTCTCTTGAAACTGCAGAAGCTTTAGAAGTTGAGCCCGCATAATCAGAAGTTTTTTTGATCATTGCCCCCACCTCTTCAAGCGAAGCTGCTGTTTGCTGAAGTGATGCTGTCTGTTCGATAGTTGATTGTGAAAGGCCACTTGAATTCGTCATCATTTGTTTTGAAGTACTGGCCACGTTTGTGGTCACGCCCGAGAGTGTCTCTGCCACATTTTTTAGGTTCTCAAGTGGTTTACGAGTCAGCATATAGGCCACAAAAATCGCAAAAATAACCGGAATGATTCCGAAGATGATAATTTGTCTCGTGCTTTTATCAGTCTCTCTTAGCTGAGCGATTTTATTCACATTGGTTGTAATTGCAAAAACTCCGTGAAGTTTTCCGTCGCTCCAGTTTTCCATCTTATAACCCAGGATATCTTTTCCGTTCCCCCATGGACTGGTGCTTGGGCTTCCATGACAGGTCATGCATCCTTGAGACTCTAAAAGTCTTACCGGTTTATAAACCGTCACATTTTTTCCATCATCATGCACATACTTTTGAAGAGTTTTATCGTCAGCAAATTTATTAAGAATGCTTCTTTCAAATTCAGTGGCTCTGTTTTCTTCTTTTCTTGGCTCATCAGAAAATACTCTGAAGGCATACCCTTCCTTCTCCGCATCTTTTGCACCAATTT
>JBEIPI010000080.1:0-13918 GCA_040377165.1 Bacteriovorax sp. | reverse complement strand
CTCCAGACTTGAAGACCTGGAAAAGCTTGAGCAGTTAAGGGCCCTGGAGATGGGCATGAATATCGGTGCGCTTGAAACCAAGAGTATCGTAATGGGAGTTGATCATCCCGAAGACGTTAAAAAAGTAGAAGAGGTGTTAAATGGCAGAAAATAACAAGAAACATAAAAAGTACATTTTTATCACCGGAGGAGTGGCAAGCTCTCTGGGGAAAGGTCTGGCGGCTGCCAGTATCGCCGGTCTTTTGGAAAGACGTGGAATAAAAGTATCAATGCTTAAAATGGACCCGTATATCAACGTCGATCCGGGGACAATGAGTCCGACTCAGCACGGGGAAGTTTTTGTTACGGACGATGGAGCTGAAACAGACCTGGATCTTGGCCACTACGAAAGATTCACCTCATTGACTTTAAAGCGTGAGAGCAATTTCACTACAGGTCAGGTTTATTTAAAAGTTATCGAAAACGAAAGAGCGGGAACATACCTGGGAAAAACTGTTCAGGTCGTTCCACACATCACTAATGAAATTAAAAGAAGAATTCACCAGGCCAGTGAGAACTGTGACCTCCTGATCGGAGAAATCGGTGGAACGGTCGGAGATATTGAATCACTGCCGTTTATTGAATCAATCAGACAGCTTGCCCTTGATGAAGGCGCAGGCAACGTTCTTTTCATTCACCTTGTTTTGCTTCCGTACATTGCGGCCGCAGGAGAGTTGAAATCAAAACCAGCTCAGCACTCGGTAAAAGAATTGATGTCACAGGGGCTTTCTCCTCAAGTGATCATTTGCCGTTCAGACAGGGAAGTGGATGAGGACACGCAGGATAAGATCTCGCGTTTTTGTAACGTTCCTAGAAAGAATGTTTTCCAGTCAATTGATATGGACTCCATTTATAAAGTGCCACTTGAATTCCACAAGCAGGGGCTCGATGAGAGAGTGAGCGAGCTTTTAGGGATCTGGGCGCCGGAGCCGAAGATTGCTGACCTGGAGAAAGTTGTTTATAACTTCACCCATCCATTGCGTGAGGTAAAAATCGGGATCGTTGGTAAATACACCGACCTGATTGAGTCTTATAAGTCACTTGATGAGGCCCTTAATCACGGGGCGATTGCCAATCAATTAAAATTCAAGCCGGTCTATATTGATTCTGAACAGCTGGAAAAAGGGGCCAACCTGGATGAGCTTTTCAAAGGTGTGCAAGGGATTTTAGTTCCAGGTGGATTTGGAAGCCGTGGGACTGAAGGAAAAATCAAAGCGATCCAATACGCCAGAACAAAAAAGATTCCGTTCTTCGGGATCTGTCTTGGGCTTCAGCTGGCAGTTATTGAGTACGCCCGTCATGTGGCAGGCATCGCTGATGCAACTTCAGAAGAATTCCAGAATGGAGGATCGCACTTAATCCATTATATGGAAGGGCAGAGCGAGACAGGATCAAAAGGCGGAAGCATGAGACTTGGCTCTTACGACTGTCACCTGGAAGCAAAATCACTGGCGCAGAAAGTTTATAACAGCGACAAGATTCAAGAGCGCCACCGCCATCGTCTTGAAGTTAATAATATGTACATTAATAAATTAATTGCGGCCGGGCTTACAGTCTCGGGCTTTAACCGCGAGCTTAATTTGGTGGAAGTGATTGAGCTAAAAGACCATCCGTTCTTTATCGCTTGTCAGTACCACCCGGAATTTAAATCAAAACCATTCTCTCCTCATCCGCTGTTTAAAGCGTTTATTGAAGAGTCTGATCGTAACAAGGTATAAAAAATGACAAAACCAAAATTAGATTTATTCATTGGTTCTTGCGTGTTGGAGAGTGAAGAACTTGCTCTTTCTATCGCAGACAGACTGGTGAAAGACCTGAAGCCCTTCATGGATAAAATCACCCTGACTTATAAAGGGAGCTTCGATAAGGCCAACCGCACTTCTATTAACTCTTACCGTGGACCGGGGATTGATGAAGGGATGAGAATCCTGCAAAAAGTAAAAGATGTGCACGGTCTTCCGGTGTTAACCGATTTCCATGAGGCACAGCAGGCGATGAAGCTCGCAACGGTTGTCGATGTACTGCAGGTTCCGGCATTCCTTTGCCGCCAGACGGATATGATTGCGGCGGGAGCTGAGGCCTGTGCGAAATACGGACGCATTTTAAAAGTTAAGAAGGGGCAATTCCTGTCTCCGGAAGAAACAAAAAACATCGTGGATAAAGCGACGACTTTTCTACCGAAAGACCAGATTCTTTTAACAGAGAGAGGGTCGAGCTTTGGTTATAATAACCTGGTGGTTGATATGGCCTCTTTCCAGATCATGAAGAGTTTTGGTGTTAAAGCAATTCACGATGCCACTCACTGTGTGCAAAGACCGGGAGGTCTTGGGACAGCGACCGGTGGAAAACGCGAGCAGATTTTAGTATTGGCAAAGGCCGCAGTGGCAGCAGGTGCAGATGGGATTTTTATGGAGTGCCATCCAAATCCGGATAAAGCGCTCTCGGACCCGACGACCAGTTTGCCGCTAGATCAAATCAAAAGCATCGTTGAACAGTTGCTTAGAATTTACGAGGTAGTATAAAAATGGCCCAGCCACTAGACCAGAAGAAGGCGCTGAAAGTTACGGCCCAGCAGTTTGAAGCAAAACTTTCCAAGATTAAAGTTTGCATCTTTGATATCGACGGGATTTTGACCGACGGAAAAATTTCATGGGAAGGCGATGATGTCGGATTCAACCGCACCACTCATGCCCTTGATGGACACGGCCTAAAAATGCTGATGGAGGCGGGTCTTAAAGTCGGAGTGATTTCCGGCGGCGATTCAATCGGCGTGAGAAAACGTTTTATCGACAACCTGAAATTGTCTTTTACTTTTTTCGGCAACGAAGACAAGCGCGAAGCTTACAAAAAAGTTTTAGCGATGGGGTATAAAGACGAAGAAATCCTTTATATGGCCGATGAGTTCATCGACCTTCCGATTTTAAAGCGCGTGGGGTTCTCGGCAACGGTTCCCAATGCCAGCCTTGAGATTCAGGAAGAGGTCGATTACATCACCTATAGAGAGGCCGGTGATGCCTGTGCCAGAGAAGTGATAGATATCCTTCGCTATGCTCAGAAGATTCCGGTTAATCTACTGGAGTTTTAATGAGTCCTTTAGAAGACAGACTATACAAATTAAAGCTTGTATTGGATGAAACAGTGACGTTTCCTTCAGAGTATTATTTCAAGTTCATCGTGCCGCTAACAGAAGTTCAGCAGATACTTTGGGTTTTGGACGGGATGGAAGTTGAACAAAAAGCTTCGAGTAACGGAAATTATATCAGTGTGAGTGCTAAAAAAATAATGAACACGAGTTCTGAAATCATTTCAGTATACGAGCGTGCGGCACTGGTAAAAGGAATTATCTCTTTATGAACACTTCAAAAAGAAAAGTTGCTTTGGTTATTGGTGCGGGGGCCTTTGGAACGGCCATCGCTCAGGTTCTTTCACAGAACTTTGAGAAGGTTATTTTAAAAGTAAGGTCTAAGGATATTTATGAGGCGATTAAAGCGGGAGAAAATTCTATTTATCTTCCGGGAATGAAGATCGCTCCCAATATCGACGCTGCTCTGGAGTGGGATGAAGTTGATGCCATTCCCGGAAAGATCGAGCTGATTGTCTCGGCCCTTCCGAGTAACGGGATCACTGAGTATTTTAAGGAAAATTACGACCGCTTTTTAGGTTATTTCATCAAGGGGATTCCTTTGGTGTCGCTTTCAAAAGGGATTGACCCGGAAACTCTGGAACTCTCAGATGATTTATTCTTTGATATGTACCCTCACTTCAAAGATCAATTCTGTTTTTTATCCGGCCCTAGTTTCGCCCACGAAATCATGCAGGACCAGATCACGCTGGTGACTCTTGCCGGGCGCTCAAAACAAGTCCTGGAAAATGTGGCAGCGATGGTGAACACTAGTTCATTTAAAGTACTGGCCAGCTATGATGTGAAAGGTGTGCTGCTGGGTGGAGCACTCAAAAATATCCTGGCGATTGCCGGAGGAGTGATTGAAGGCCTGGGTTACAACCACAATACCCGTGCGGCGATGATCACTCGCGGGATCGCCGAGATGCTTCGTTTTGGGGCCGTTTATAATGCCCGTCCTGAAACTTTTTATGGTCTCTCTGGAATGGGGGATTTAATTCTCACTACAACCGGCGACCTTTCAAGAAACAAAACGTTCGGACTAGAGCTCGCTAAGGGAAGAAAGGCAGAAGAGATTATTAAATCACAGCGCTCAGTTGTAGAAGGTTATAAAACGGCCAAGGCCGCGCACTTTATATCAGAGCGTTTTGATATCCGCGCTTCGATCTTCAACGGCGTCTACGGAGTCCTGTATAACGATCTTGAAGCAAGAGAAGTTATCACGAAGCTTATGAGAAGCCCGAGCAAGTTTGAATAACATGACCTCATTAAAGTCCCGTTATCTTGGATCCCTTATTGGACTCGCAGTTGGAGACGCACTTGGTGCGCCGGTGGAGTTTAAGGAAAGAGGGTCTTTTCCTCCGGTGGAGTCTATGCAGGCCGGTGGACCATTTAATTTGAAAAAAGGCCAATGGACGGATGATACCAGCCTGGCACTTTGTTTAGGCACCAGCCTGGTGGAAAAAAACGGTTTTGATCCTTATGATCAGATTGAGCGCTATTTGAAATGGTTTCGTGAAGGCTACATGAGCTGCACTGGAAACTGTTTTGATATCGGCAATACAACTAAGGCCGCACTTCTTCGTTATGAAGAAAAAAAAGATATCTATGCGGGGTCAATCGATGACCCGGCCACAAATGGCTCTTTGATGAGACTTGCTCCCGTTCCACTTTTTTATCTGAACAACCTGGATGACACCATCAAATACGCAGGACTCAGTTCTAAAGTGACACACGCGCCACTTAATTGCGTGAAGGCCTGTGAGGATCTTGCCCTCTACATTCACCGTGCCCTTAAAGGTGAAGATAAAAAATCTATTTTCAAAGACTCATCAATTGATTTCAAAAAAAGTTATACGGATGTTTCCGGCAGAGGGGATGCTCTTTTATGCCTGGAAGGGGCCATGTGGTGCTTTTATCACTCGGAGAGTTTTGAAGAAGGGGTAAAGCTGGCGGTGAATCTTGGTGATGACACCGATACGACGGCCGCTGTTTTTGGCCAGCTCGCCGGAGCATTCTATGGGATTGAAGGCATTCCGCAGGCGATGCTGGATGATCTTTGGGATAAAAAAATGATTGAAGAACTAGCGCTTAAACTTTTTAATTCAAGTGCTCTTTAATTCTTGAGATTGTGACAGTCTCGCCTAAGTTGATCAATGTCCCGTCTTTCTTTTGGATGAAATAAGCGGGCACTCCCACCATTCCATTCTTTCTTAAAAAACTTCCGATGACTTCATCTCTCTTTGTCCAGTCGCCGATCAAAAGTTTTAAATTGGTAGACTCAACTAATTTTTTGAACTCATCTGTTTCAAGCACCAGCTTCTCATTCACTTTGCAAGTGAAGCACCACTTCGCCGTGAAATCGATGAAGACGTATTCACCGTTGGTTTTATGTTCTGCCATTTTAGATTCAGACCAGGCCTGCCAGTCGAGTCCTTTCATTTGTTTGTCGCGGATTAGAGCGGTTTGTCTGTCTGAGCTCGGCACAAAACTTGTTGAAGCGATATTGACGAAAATTCCCAGTGCCACCAGGAAGCTCACGGCACTGATCCACTTCTCTTTTCTTTTGTAGATCATAAAGCCGGCATAGATGAAAACTAAAATCGTAGCAAGCTTGATTAAGTGTGAAGAGCCATCGACTAAAGCGTTATAAACATCGAGTAGCCAGATGATGGTCAGGATTAGTGTTACACCTAAGATTTTTTTAACAGTGTTCATCCAGTTGCCTGGTTTAGGGATGAATGAAACCAGTTTGGGATAAATGGCCGTCAGGATAAAAGGGAAGGCAAGACCCAACCCGATCATGGAGAAAATCAGATAGATTTCCATGGTAGTTGAAGTGAAGGCGAAAGTTAGAGCGGTCCCTAAAAAAGGGGCCGAACATGGAGTGGATAAAACTGTGGCAAGCACGCCGCCGAGAAAATCCCCGGCAAATCCCTCGCTTAATGAGACGTTTCCAAGTTTTGTTCCACCTGGAGTTCCAAACTCAAAAAGGCCGAAAAGGTTGAGAGAGAAAATAAAAAGTCCGATGACCATAACCGCAATGAAGTTAGGGGACTGTAGCTGAAAGCCCCAGCCTACTTGAGAGCCGATGGATTTTAGTGACAATACCACCGTGGCCAGGACTGCGAAGGTAAAGAGAATTCCCAGGGTGTAGAAGACGTTGTGTTTGATGATCGCACTATGTGATTCGTTTTTGTATTTAACCAGACCAAAGAGTTTGATGGAGATGACCGGAAGGACACAAGGCATGACATTTAAAATAAGTCCGCCGATAAAAGCGAGAGCAAGGTAATAGATGATTGAGTTTGTACCGGCATCATTGATCACAACAGCAGGAGTCGCGGGCGCAGAAGTCGGAGCTCCGCTTATGGGCGAGGCTCCTTCCGGTTTTTGAATCACTTCTATTTCATTTAAATCAAAGCTGGGAAATTTTTTTTCGATGAGGAAGACTTTTCTTTGGATTGGATCAGAGAAAAGAAAGCGCAGAGTGAAGGGCTTCTTAAATTTTCCGTCCTTCGGGAAATCCATCGGAGGGTCCTGATAATCACCGTCCCATCCGATTTCGGTGATTCCTTTTAAACTGCTTTCACCAACAGTGAGGTTCTCGTGTTTCACATCAAAAGGCAGTTGCGGAAACGCGTACATTAAATTGGTGTTGCTAAGGAAGCTTACCTCAGTTGTTTTTGCGACTTCGTAAGTGAGTACTAAAGTGTTAGCGGCCTTTCCTTTGGAGAGCTTGATTTTCAGGTAGTCGGGAATGGGTGTAAGTTTTGGGATAGCATTGAATCTCTCGCTGAGAATAGTTGATTCAAAAGGCTGAAGATCAGTGTTAGTGGCACTGACTTTTCCTGGAGCGATTTTGAATTCGGTGGTGATCTGGCCGGGAACACAGATATGCTTACAGACCAGCCATGTTGATTTCAATTCAATGCTTTTTCCACTGTATTTATTAAAGTCATTTTTACTTAGTTTGAAAAAGAAAGTGTAAGTGCCTTCATAACCATAGGCCCAAAGATTTCCCGGCTCGATGAATCTTTTAGGAGATGGCCATTCAACGTCTTCGAATTTTATTTCCTTTCCGCCAACGCTGAAAACATTTTTAATCGGAAGGCCCGCATCGCCGGGATTTTTCCAGTAGGTGTGCCATTTGGGAAAGTTCTCATAGTTAAGCGCCAGGTATTCGTCGCTTCCGTCTTTGAATGATTGAATCCCGAATTTGACAGGCTTGGCCGGAACACTCTCATCAGCAAAAGCGGATAGGAAAGAGAACATGGCAAGGAAAGCTATGATAAGTCGCATATAAAAACCCTAAAAATGGTAGGACCAAACTTTAAATATCCTTAAGAATTTTACCCCATATTCGGGGGTAATAACAAGCTTTGACAATGTTAATACTTTATTTACAAAACCCTTACAAAAAGTTTACAAACGACCACCTCTAGGCTTACTGTTTATAGGCAGATATAGGCTTAAAAAGTAATGGGTAGTGATGTTAAAGAAACTCTATCTTATTTTCGATTTTTTCTTGCCAGAGCATTTGAGCGAGCAAGTGGATATTACGACACTTTTTCGCGCTCGTTCGGTCGTAGCGGCAGGAATCATTGGCATTGGTATCATTGTCATGTTGCTTATCGGAGCGACCCTGCTGGATGTTTCCCTGTTGATCAGGATGGGAATCTTTTTTAGTTTAATCGCCCTTACAACCTTAGTTATTTTCTTAAAAACCAGAACCTCCAATTTTGAAGTTTCGCTCAATATTGGCGGCAGCCTTCAGATGCTGATTCTTTTGATGTTGGTTTACGGCAGTGCCTTTTCAACCAAGGGAATGGGTTTTTTCGGCCTGATCTGGTTGATCCCGCTTTTTTTAATGACTTCGTTTTTTTTCCGCCCGCTTTATGGAGTGATCTGCTTCATACTTAACATGATGATCGTCGGCATAGTGTTTGCCTGCTTTCATGAGCGCTTTTTCTTGCCGATGGAAGTTATCCCCAATTTCAAGGAAATTTTTCTGCTTTATCTGGCCCTGGTATTGGTCGGGTCTTCGGTTCTTTCATACCTATTCATTCAGCTCAATGAGCTACTAAAAACCGAACTGGCCAAACAAAAGGGGCAGCTGATAGAGAGCGCTAAATTTCAATCGTTGGGACAGATGGCCTCTAATCTCGCTCACGATATCAATAATCCGCTATTCACGATTCAAGGGAAATTACACCAGATCAGGAATCTTTTTTCACAGGATCAACTGGACCTGGATAAATGTGACCAGATTATCGAGGATGTTGAAAGCACGATTCTAAGATTATCCCAGATCGTAAAAGGGATCAGTACTTTTGCTCGTCAAGGCCATAGCGACAATATGGTATCAGTCAGTGCTGATGAACTTATTCGCGGAATCGTCCTCTTGGGCTCCGACAGGATTGTTCAATCAGGGATTTCATTTGATCTGAAAGTCGCTCCCAACACCAGAGTTATTTGTTATCCGTCGTATATCTCGCAAGTGTTGATCAATCTTTTAAATAATGCAATTGATGCCTTAGAGCAGGCTGAAGTTAAGTTGATTCAGGTAGAAGTTCTCTCGAATGAAAAATGGGTGGAAATCCATATCAGAGATAGCGGCCCTGGAGTGAGCCGCGAAATAGAGTCAAAAATCTTTGATTCATTTTTTACTACTAAAAAATATGGAAAAGGCACCGGTCTTGGGCTGTCCATCTCCCGTGGGTTGATTGAAGTTCATGAAGGTGAGTTGATTTATCAGCGCGTCGGCAATATGACTGACTTTGTAATTAAGCTTCCTAGTTATGAGTAATACCAGATACACTCCAGAGCGCATTATTTGCATGACTGAGGAATCAGTGGAGTTTCTTCATGCTATCGGCAGGAGCGATCTTATCGCCGGTGTTTCGGTCTACGCGAAACGTCCGCCGGAAGTTAAGCAACACCCGGTGATCTCGGCCTTCACTCACGCCAATCTAAAAAAAATTCAGAAGATCAAACCTGACCTGGTCATTGGTTTTTCCGATATTCAAAAAGACATCGCCCGCGACCTGATAGCCGAAGGCATTGATGTTTATATTTCCAATCAGCGCTCGCTAGAAGAGATTTTTCGTTATATGTGGATGCTTGGAAACATGGTCGGCGAGGCGGAGAGAACCACTCAATACTTGAAGGAGCTCGAAGCAAAAATGGCAGAGGCGAGAAGCTTCGCTAAAACTTTGAAGAAGCGGCCCAAGGTTTATATTGAAGAGTGGGATGAACCCCAGATCTGCGGGATCCGCTGGTTTAGTGAATTGGTGAGCCTGTGCGGAGGCGTGGATATTTTCGAGGAGAAATCCCTGGAAGGAATTAAGGCCAGCGATCGATTCGTAACCAACGAAGACGTAAAGGCCAGCGACCCTGATATTATCTTAGCGTCCTGGTGTGGTAAGCCAGTTGATATCCCAAGTATTTTGGAGAGGCCTGAACTCAAGGATGTGAGCGCGGTTAAAAACAAAATGGTTTTTGAGCTGGCCCCAGAGGTATTTTTGCAGCCTGGGCCGGCCCTGTTTACCGACGGTATTAGTCAGTTAATGGAGCTATTTGGTTCATTTAATTCAAAATAGTTTCTTGTCTCATTTTTATTAAATTTTTTTCTATATCTTCCGAAAATCATAAGGAGAAATGCCATCCTGGCGGTTTTTTTAGGAAGTTTATTATGAAAAAAACATTTTTAGCGTCTTGTTTGATCATTCCTTTGGTTACTTCATGTAGCTTTGAAAAAGAGATGAAAAAGATTGAGCACAAAGCGGCCATCATCAACAAGTATGAAACAGTTGCTTTAAAACTTGCCAAAGAAAACAGAGAGCTTCGAGCTGAAGTTAAAAGGCTGGAGTTCGAAGTCCAAAAATTAAAACAAGACAATGCCTTTAAAGGTGCAAAGAGTGAAGATCATGGGGAGGCCCTGGCCGATCATGGTGCTCACGGGGCAAGCAGAAGTGTTGCCAGTGTAAAACCGGAAGTGCTGACGGTGAAAAAAGATATGGTTGAGTGGAAGACTTACAAATGGTCCGCTGACGATATGGTGAAAATCGCAGACAAGGAATTCAAAGCGAAGAACTTTGAAAAAGCGGCGCAGTTTTATACATCACTATTAAACTATTACCCAGACTTTAAACATATCAACGATGAATTCTATTTCAAGGCGGGGATTTCCGCTTATGAATCGGGTGAGCACCACGAGTGGACATTAAAACACTTCGAGGCACTGATGTCGAAGTACCCGACGTCTCAGTATTACAGAAGCGCCAAACTTTGGGTGGCCCTGACTCATATGAAGATGGGGAAGAAAGAAAAATTCTTCGCGACAGTTGAAGAGTTCAGAAAGAAATACAGAAACACTAATGAATGGAAAATCCTAAGTTCATATTACGAAAAAATCGAAGAGAAAACCCATGAATAAATTTTTAGCAGTCATCGCTCTAGTCGCTTTTCCTGTTTTATCTCACGCCGCTCCTGTGACTTACGGGCGCATTGTGGATATCAAGGGAGCTGGATTTATTTCTTATGAAGGAAAGACTCATGAGATTAAAAAAGGTGAAGTGGTGTACGCCAACTCTGAGATCGTTGTTGAGCATTCAGGGCAAGTGACATTTACAGATAATGCTGACCATCGTTTCCACATGGGGAACGCGACTTCGGTTGCGGTATACGCCGGAAAAGTGGAGTTAAGAAGCGGGGACCTTTGGGTTCAGTCGCTTAATAAAACAGAAGACTCAAAACTTGTCAGTGCCAACGCCATGGTTAACTTCCAGGGCGGAGAGGCCATCTTCTCTTACGACTCATCAAAAGGAAAAACTCAGCTCATGGTTATTAACGGGCTGATGAAGCTCTCTAACCTGAGAGCTCCGGAGTTAAACCTCACTGTAGCGGAAGGGAATTTCTCGTTTGTTGACCTTGCTTTTGAAGAAGGGATGCCAAGAGACCCGACGCCGGTAGGTCAAAAGACTTATGGGCAGCTTGTTTCTTTGTTTAACGGCATCACTCCAATGGATAAGCACTCAGTCGATGTGTTCAAAGAAAATGACCATGCACCGGCAGCGCCAGCTGCGCGCAAGATTGCTTCAGTACCAACGCATGACACAGCAGCATCGGAACTTGAAAAAGAATACAAAGCAGAGATGCTGAAGATGGAAAAACCTGCGCATGAAAAGCATGAGAAGGTTGTGACGGCTCCTGTTAAAACAAAAACGGCACCGGCGACACCTGTGGCCAACAAGCTTGTTGTAAAAATTTACGGATTAACTGGATCAGAGACTAGTGCAACGACAGCGATCTATGATATACCTTCTGTAGAAAAAAACGTTGTTACTAGTAAAAGAGCGCCGGCTTCTGTTCCGGAATCAGTTTCTGAAACAGTATTGGACCAGGCAGTTCCAGCAGCGGAAAACATGAATACAATTCCAACTACACCAAAATATAAAGAAAGCGATAAGTTACTTGAGCAGCTTAACAAACTCTAGTTTGTTAAGCGGTTTAATACTTTAATCTGCTTTTTTTTGAAAAAGAGGAAGCAGTATGACCAAGGTCAAAGAACAGTTAGCACTTACTTATGATGATGTCCTCATCAAGCCTGCCTACTCTGAAAATCTACCGTCAGACACGACGACAGAAACAAAGTTTTCACGCAATATCAACCTAAACATTCCTATCGTCTCAGCAGCGATGGACACAGTGACTGAAGCGCCCTCTGCAATTGTTCTAGCAGAAGAAGGGGGAATCGGTGTTATTCACAAAAACCTGACAGCTTACCGTCAGGCCGAAGAAGTCGAAAAAGTTAAAAAGTTCGAGGCCGGGATGATTTTAAATCCGGTGAGCGTGGATGAAGAGACAACTCTTAGCTATGTAATGGACTTAAAGAATCAAAAGAAAATCACCGGTGTTCTGGTTGTAGATAAGAATAAAAAACTCACAGGAATTCTTACCAACCGCGACCTTCAGTTGGAGTCGAATTTCAATCAGAAAGTTAAAGATGTTATGACGAAAAAAGAGAAGCTCGTCACCGCCGATCCAAAAATCACAGTGGAAGAAGCGAAAAAACTTCTGCACAAACACAGAATTGAAAAACTTCCTCTGGTGGCCAGCGATGGATCAGTCCACGGGCTGATTACTGTAAAAGATATTTTAAAAACGATCACTTTTCCTAACGCCAACAAAGACTCTCTCGGGCGTCTTCGTGTCGCTGCCGCGATTGGTGTAGGAGATAAAGAGTTTGAGCGCGCTAAGATTCTTATCGAGGCCAATGTCGATGCACTGGTTGTTGATACTGCCCACGGACACTCTAAAGGTGTTATAGAGATGGTGAGACTTTTAAAAAAGAATTTCCCTCACGTCGATGTCGTCGCAGGGAATGTGGCCACTGCAAAGGCCTGCAAAGATTTAATCGAGGCCGGTGTGGACGGTGTGAAAGTCGGAATAGGTCCCGGTTCAATTTGCACGACCCGCGTGGTTGCCGGTATCGGCGTTCCGCAATTCTCCGCTGTTTTAGAGTGTGCAGAGTTCTGTAGAAAAGCGGGAATCCCAGTGATCGCTGATGGCGGGATTAAATTGTCTGGTGATGTTGTGAAGGCACTGGCCGCTGGAGCAAACTCAGTTATGATCGGCTCTCTTTTTGCCGGAACTGATGAAGCTCCAGGTGAAATGGTCTTATATCAGGGACGTGCTTACAAAGTTTACCGTGGAATGGGCTCACTTGGGGCCATGACATTGGGATCAAAGGACCGTTATGGACAAGCGGCCGTTGAAGACATGGGAAAACTTGTACCGGAAGGAATTGAAGGGCAGGTTCCATACAGAGGATCGCTTTCAACCAACATTTTCCAGCTGGTCGGTGGACTTCGCTCGGGAATGGGCTACGTCGGGGCCAAAAACCTTGCCGAGCTTTATGAGAAAGCGGAATTTATTACAATCTCGAACGCCTCGTTGAAGGAGAGCCATCCTCACGATGTTTTCGTAACGAAAGAAGCACCTAACTACCGTTTGAGTTAATATGAAAAATTTTGAGAAGATTATCTGGATCGTGGACTTTGGTTCTCAGTACACACAATTGATTACCAGAAAAACCAGGGAACTGGGATTTTCCAGCGAGATCATCGCACTTGAAGAATGCCACAGGCGTTTTAAAGAAGGGCATCTTCCAAAGTGCCTGGTGCTTTCAGGTGGTCCTCAATCGGTTTTTGAAGACCCGTATGATTACAGTTTTATTTTTGAGCACAAAGAGCTTCCGGTTTTAGGGATCTGCTACGGTATGCAGCTTCTCGGGAAGTTTTTCGGTGGAGTTGTTGAAAAAGGGATTATCGGTGAATACGGTCACGCTGATATCCATTACACCAATCAGTTTAAAATTTCAGGTACGCCTGGAAAAATGAGCGTGTGGATGAGTCACTCGGATCATGTCAGCCGTGTGCCTGCGGACTTTGATGTCATTATGGAGAGTTCAAATAAGCTCGTCTCCGGAATCAAACACAAAACACTTCCGGTTATGGGACTGCAGTTTCACCCGGAAGTGGAGCACTCAAAACACGGCAAATCTATTTTAAATTATTTCTATCAGAAAGTGGCCGGCCTTTCGAAAGACTGGAATGCCAGTGAAATGCTGGAAGAAGCTTTTGAAATGGTTCGCGATATCGGCGATAAAAAAGTTCTCTGCGCTTTTTCAGGCGGAGTGGATTCGCTGGTGGCGGCGACATTGTCGGAAAAAATTCTTGGCAATAACCTGCACTG
>JBEIPI010000068.1:0-16241 GCA_040377165.1 Bacteriovorax sp. | reverse complement strand
TCATTTCAATGAAAATTTTCGCGTAATATGTGTACATTGCCCCTGAAAGGTAGAACTTTTTGATGATTTTTAGCAGGTCATTTAACTGATCAAGGTATCTTAGAGATAACTCTAAATCTTTTCTGTAGAATGCGTTTGTCGCTAAAGAAAGAAGACACTTTGAAAGTAGTTCCGGCTCATTTTCTTCAGAAGATTTTTTATAAGCTAGTTCAAAGTTTGTCTTAGCTTCTTCAAAGTTACCGCTATAGTTTTTTACAACCCCAAGATTGTAGAAAAATTCAGATGTTAGAGTTGGAAGTGCTCTTGAAAGAGCGTCCATTAGTTTTTCACTCTCGTTAATATACTTTTGAGCTTTGGTGTCTTCTAATTTCTCTGACGCTATACGAATAAGGAATCCGTAGGTCTTCAAAACAGAGAAACCGTCTTTAATAGGATCGGCAAATGTAAGGGCCTTAACAAATGACTCTTCAGCTCCGATTAAATCAGCTTTGTCGTAATAGACTTTTCCAAGTTGATAATATGATCTTGCTACCTCGGTCTTGGTCACGATGCCTTCAAGCTTTACTTCTTCCTCTAACAGGCCGATATAAGGCGTGATTTCATTGGTATTTTTCCCAACAGACAATCCCAAATCTTGACTTGTAACCATGGCACATTCTCCATATAGTAAACTGCTTTTGACCCTCTTTTAGTTTCGGGCCACAAGGTCATATCATGCGATTCTTACAGCGTCAAAAGCCCATTGTAAGATTTTTTGGAATGTAAGATTCAAGTCGTTGATTTGTATAGCTCTGACTGGTATTATAGCCCTGTAAAAAAGTAACTATAGACCCACATTTTCGGAGACTGGAATGGCCAAGTACGACCTAGACACAATACGTCACTCAACTGCTCACTTAATGGCACATGCCGTGTCCCGTATCTATAAAACCCACAATCCTCAATTCGGGATCGGTCCGGTTATTGAAAATGGTTTTTACTACGATATTGATTTAGACGTGAAGATTCACGATGAAGACTTAGCGAAGATTGAAAAAGTCATGCAGGAAATTATCGATGAAAAACTTCCAGTTCAAAGAAGAGTTTTCACTCGCGATGATTCAGTTGAGTTCTGGAAACAAAAAAACCAGCCACTAAAAGTTGAAGTGGTTTCAGGTATCCCTCAAGGAGAAGAGATCTCTTGTTATGAACAAGGTGAATTCATCGACCTATGCCGTGGCCCTCACGTTGAAAACACAGGACATCTTCCGAAATTCTTCAAACTGCAAAGTGTCGCCGGGGCTTACTGGAAAGGCGATTCAAAAAATAAAATGCTTCAACGTATTTACGCTGTAAGCTTTACAACTAAAAAACAATTAGAAGATCACCTGACTTTCCTTGAGGAAGCAAAAAAACGCGACCACAGAAAGCTTGGTAAAGAGATGGAGCTATTCCACTTTGACCAGATCGCTCCTGCTTCGCCTTTTTTTATGCCGAAAGGAACGACAGTTTATAACGAACTGATCGATTTCATGAGACGTATTTACAAAAAATACGACTACGATGAAGTTATCACTCCACAGGTTCTCGACACTGAACTTTGGAAGACATCAGGCCACTACGCCCACTACAAAGACAATATGTACTTAACTCATGCCGACGAGAAGGAATTCGGGATTAAGCCGATGAACTGTCCTTGTCACATGATGATGTTCAAGCATTACAAATACTCTTACCGCGATTTGCCGATGAGATACGCGGACTTCGGCCGCCTTCACCGTTTTGAAGCCGCAGGAGCTGTTGCGGGACTAACCCGCGTGCGCACATTCTGTCAGGATGATGCCCACATTTTCATCGCACTTAAAGACATCCAGGCCGAGATCATCAAGCTGATGGATATGTTCTTCGTTTGTTACGACCACTTCGGTTTCAAGGATATCAAAGTTGGATTATCAACTCGCCCGGAAGGGAAACTCGGCGACGATAAAACTTGGGATATCGCTGAAGACGCCCTAAGAGGTGCTTTAGAGAAATCGGGGCAAGCTTTCCATATCAATGAAGGTGACGGAGCGTTCTACGGTCCAAAAATCGATATTCAAATTTCGGATGCGATCGGAAGATTCCACCAGCTTGGGACAATCCAGCTGGATTTCCAGCTTCCAGAGCGCTTTGATTTAACTTTTACCAATGACCAGGGCCAGGAAGAGCGTCCGGTAGTTATTCACCGCGCCCTTCTGGGATCGCTGGAGAGATTCTTCGGTGTCTACCTTGAGCACGTGGCAGGGGTTTTCCCTTTCTGGTTAGCTCCTGAGCAAGCAGTGATCGTTCCTGTCTCTACTGAAAAGCACTTGGATTTCTCTAAAAACCTGGCGGCCGAGCTTAAGCACTTAGGTTTCAGAATCAAGGTTGATGAAAGAAACGAAACTATGGGTTACAAGACCCGCCAGATCCAGCAATCAAAGACTCCGTTCATGTTAGTTATCGGAGACCGCGAAATGGAAAACCAGGCGGTCAGTATCCGCGGTTACGGTGAGCAGGGATCGAAGAACTTAACGATTACTGAATTGAAAGAGCTCTTCACAAAACTGAATTTGGAAAGAGTTCCGGCAAAACTGAGATAATTAAAAAACGATAAAACCTAAGGACAGGGTGATAAAATGAGCAAAAAAAATGTACTTCTTCTTTTTGGAGGAAGTGGAACTGAACATGAGGTTTCAGTTGTATCAGCGAAATATGTGGAAAAAAATCTCCAGGAGATTGGCCTCTACAACGTTATCAAAGTTGAAATCGGGAAACCGAAGTCTAAAGATAAAAATTTTTATCTGGTGAATGCCGACGGCTCTCGCGGTGAAAGTGTTGAGCTAAATTTCAAAAGACAACTAGTGAGTCAAACCAAAAGCTTCGATATCCACTACGTCGTTCCATGCATCCACGGTCCTCCCGGAGAGACTGGTGAAATCCAGACTTATTTAGAGCTCATTTCCCTTCCCTACCTGGGATGCGGGCCAGAAGCAAGCTTGATTTGTTTTAACAAGGTCACTAGCAAACTCTGGTTTAACTCTCTTGATATTCCTAACACACCATTTGAATTTTTAACCAGCATTGAGGACGCGCCAAAGGCCCACAAGCTTTTTGATAAACATGGAAAAGTATTCGTGAAGGCCGCTTCTCAAGGCTCAAGTGTGGGTTGCTACCAGGTTTTCAAAAAAGAGGAGCTGGATAATGCGCTTAAAAATGCGTTTACCTTCTCTGAGTATGTCCTGGTGGAGAAAATGGTAACAGCCCGCGAGCTTGAAATCTCTACTTACGAGTTCGAGGGGAAAATTCACGCCAGCGTTCCTGGTGAGATCAACTGCCCGAGCGCTTTTTATTCTTACGAAGAAAAGTACAATGCCAACAGCAAGACAACGACTGAAGTTGTGGCCCCGGGTCTTACTCCTGAAGTAGTAAGTAAAATGCGCGAGTACGCGATCAAAGCGTTTAAAGCGCTTAAGCTTCGCCACCTTTCACGCATCGATTTTTTCTACACAGACGCGGGCGAGATTTATCTCAACGAGATCAATACATTCCCGGGGGCCACTCCTATTTCCATGTTCCCAAAAATGATGGAAAACAACGGACACCCTTATATTAAATTTATCGGCGACATTATTAAAAAAGACATCCTTTAAAGAGTGAGAGCGATATGAAACTACCTATCATCAACGGCAAAGACGCAGAATTCGGAAATGATATCCTGAAAAAATATTATGAAGGGAACATGATCCCGGCCGAAAAGAAAACTTACTTAACAAAATTAAAGAGCTCTATCGGTCCTTATATGGGAATTGAATCAAGTGACGGTTCAACCCACTATATGCTGGATGCGGCTTCTCAGATCGCAACCCTTGGTCACGGATTCAACCCTTCGATCTTTTTTGGGGCCGCTGAATTTTTAGAGAGCTGGACCAACGACCCTACGACTAAAGAATTCAAAGACACAAAGACCTCATACATCAACTTCATGGGAAGAAAGCTAGGGTGGAAAAAAACGTATATGACTGTCACCCACTCGGGTGCAGAGGCCAATGAAACCGCTCTGGGATACTGCTATCTTCAGCGCGTGAACCCTGAGGCCAATAAAGTGCTCGCTTTTGAAGGCTCATTTCACGGCCGCATGATGGTGACACTGGCCGCGACCTGGAACAAAAGCAAACGCGAGCCATTTGAATGGAAAAACTACCTGGCCGAATATGTAAAATACCCTGAATTAGAAGACGCTAAAATCAATGTGCGCTTTCCAGAACTTTGGAGAGAGACATGGAACGAAGCTGCACTTAAAGATTTCATGGTGCCATCAATCTGGAACTCAGACCCGATGGTGAAAAAAGAAATTGAAGTACTCTCAAAAGTCCGAGAGCAGCTTCTATCTAAAAAGATTTTCGCAATTTTAGTCGAACCAATGCAATGTGAAGGCGGAGATTGTTATTCATCTGACCGCTTCCATACTGCGCTTCTTTTAATGGCCAAAACTTTTAAAGTTCCGGTTATCCACGATGAAGTCCAGACAGGATTTCATTTAGGCCGCGAGTTCTTCTGGCACAGGCAACTAAACCTGAAAGGGTTAAACGGCGAGCAGATTAATCCTGACTATGTTGTGTGCGCGAAAAAAGCTCAGGTTGGTATTGTTCTTTCACATAAAGAAACAAAGAACATTTTTAAGGGCGAAGAGTTTTCTGTCGCTTCATTCCTGCGCGGGTATGCCCACGCCATCAGCCTGGACCAGTGCCAGGGCCGAATTTTAGATTTGGAAAAACAAGTTGTCCCAAGAGTTGCCGCTTTAATTAAGAAGCACTCTGAGTTTATCAGAAGACCGAGAATCAACGGTCTGGCCTTCGCTTTCGACGTAGTCGATCCAGCGATGATGAATAAGTTCGTTGACCTGCGCTTTAAGCACGGACTTCTCTACTACCCTGCCGGCTCGCAAACCCTGCGCTTTAGGCTTTCAACTGCATTTGGTGCGAAGGATTTGGATTTCTTATTCGACAGACTGGATGCCATCTGCCGCGAACTTTTCTTAAATCAACAGGAAGCGCTCCCAACTCATGTGGAAACCGACGCTCTATCTGCAGATGAAAACTACGAGTGGCATGAACTATTGATTCAAACCAAACTTTCCCGCGTAACCGGACAGAAGCTCGACATCAAGGGAGTCTTTGACCGTGTTAATTCACTTATCAGCAAGACAGTTGAAGCCGCTCAAGTGGAATTGATTGAAATCAATGCCACTAATTTCCTGAACTACCGCCAGGAAATCATCAACATGCAAAAAGCGGTTTATGAACCTGCACGCCAGACAGACATTGAAAAGTTTGAGCACACTGTACTTGATAAAAACTCTCTTTGCCTTGGTTTAGTCAATAAGAAGAAAAAATTAATGGGGATCGCTTTTGCAGGCCCTCTTCATTTATATCCTCTGGAGCGTGGCGTGCGCATGGACCCACACTATAATGACAGCGACTGTCTTTATATGCTGGATTTAACCATCGATACAACGCTACAAAAATCTGGCCTTGGCCGTTCGCTAAAATACGCCCTGACCGCCATGGCGATTGTAAAAGGTGCTAAACGCATTCAAGGCAGAAACCGCGACCGCCTCGCCGGTGGAATGATCAATATCAACCTTTCGCTTGGAGCCGTTGAGCAAAACTATATCCGCGAAGACTACCCTGATTTTGAATCTCACCGCGATGTTTTCTACTACACGACAAAAATCGACTGGAAAAAGCCTCAGGTGCATTTAAGCCGTGCTGTAAGTATTCCGCTTTCTATCAAGAGTCTGGATAAAACATATTTTAGCTTCCAGCTTCCATACCTAGTCAACAAAGTTTGTCTTTCAAACTTTGTCAGTGAAGCCTTCTTAAAAGGTGTAAGAGACTTCCTAAGCGTCCTTCCATCAGATCTTCGCCACGGTTACACCACATCTGGACAGTCTGAATGTGTGGATAAAGTCGCCAAGGCCATCTGGGTGAAATCAACACCGCAGACACGCGAGAAAAACGTCAACAAGATGCTGACTTTCAAAAATCACTTCTTCGGCAATGGTTCAATGCTGGCAAGGTCCCTTAGTTTGGAAAACGACCCGTACTTCAAAGTCGCTCGCCTTCCAAACCCGAATGAGAATGATTTTAGAGACGTTTTAAAATCAGTCGAAAAAGAGTTTGCCACAGGTGAATATTTAGCTGTCTGGATTGAGCCGGTGTTGCAAAAAACGATGGAAAAAGTTCCTTACGAATTCCTAAGAGGTCTGCGTGAACTGGCGACTCAGTATAATGTGGCCCTGGTTTACAATGAAACCGCTTCACAATTTTTCCGTTACTCTCCAAAGCAGTTCATGGCATCGTGTTTCAGCGAGATCATGCCTGATGCCGGGATGATTTACTTCTCAGGGCAATCAGGGATCGCCTACACTTCAACCAAGTACTTCCTTGAGCAGCCATTGATGATGATCAGTACCTGGGATGGGGATGAATTCCATTTCCTAAGCTACTACCACGCTTATAAAAACGTGATGGCGAACGTCGAAGACTACAAAGAGACAGCGAGGGCCTTCCACGACAAACTTATCGATAAACTTTCCCGTTACGAAATCGATGCCATCAAAATTGAAAACGGTTTCGGTTATTTCAAAGGCTCGATCCCGGCATCAATGAGCAAAATGTTTATCTCCCACAACGGGCTGTACTTAGTCTGCCCGAGCTACGACTCAATGAAGGAGTTTTTAGAATCATGAGCACAAATTGCATGTTCCCCTATATCAAATACCAAAGCGGCAAAACCAACTACGATTGGGGACTCGCTCACGGTGAAGAATTCAGGGCCGCCATCGGAGAATTGACGGAGATCAGGCGCAACCTGATGCTGGCAAAAAACCCGAAGCTCGCTTCAAAGCTGGATGAGCTGGCCATGGAGCAATTTCATCACTCAAAAAAATTCGCTCCTAATATCGCCAGCGAGATCGAAGGGATCGCTAAGGGCGCAGGTCTCACTCTTCCCGACCTGGTGGTTTTAAACAACTACACTGACTTCAGAGACATCATTCTGCCTGAAGAAGGCTGCTCTACTGTCCATATCCAGACTCCTACTGAAATCCTTTCAGGACAGACCTGGGATATGCACCGTTCGGCAAAAAACTATATGTCGTTAATCCACGTTCCGGCCAATGACCATCACACAGCTCAGTTAGTGCTGACACTCGTTGGATGCGTGGGCCTTATGGGAGTAACCACTGACAATACATTAATCGGTGTCAACAACATCAACACGATGAACGCCAAAACCGGATTGATCTGGCCTTTATTAGTCAGAAAAGTTCTTGAGCAAAAAAGCCTCGGCATGATGAGAGAGACATTGATGACTGCTCCTGTGACATCTGGCCACAACTACCTAATCGCTTCCCCTGAAGGTGGAGAGCACTTAGAGGTTACCCCGACAGTTTCAGAGAAAGTCTCTGCTCTTCAAGCTGGACAAGTCGGAAGTGTCTTCCACACGAACCACTGTATGGGTTATCAGGTAGAAAAGCTTGAGGATAAAACCTCAGCAAGCTCAACCACCCACAACCGCTGGGCGCTTTTATCTAAAAAAACTTATAAGGTGACTGACCTTGAAGATTTTAAGAATCTTCTTTCAGACCATGACGAATACCCGAAATCAATCTGCTCACATTTTGAAAACGGTGCTCAGGACCCGTCATTCACCTGTGGAGGGGGCGCCAGCGATTTAAACCGAGGTCATCACTTCTTCTGGAGAGGATGCCCGGCCCACGATTCAGACTACCGTGAATATGAATTTTTGAATGACGGACACGATTTTAAGAAGGTCAAATAATGAGCACACTCCCTTATTATATTTCCTGGGCCAAACAAAAAGGCGCCACCACTATAAATATCGCTTCAGTGGATGGTGTAAAAATAAAAACTGAAGATGGTTTGGTTTTAACCGACATGACCTCGATTAGTTACCAGGCCCACTTCGGACACAACCACCCGACGATCATCAAACATATTAAGAATCAGCTGGACACTATTCCGATGAGCTCCCCTAAAGGAGTTTATCCCGGGAAAAACGACGCTACTTACGATCTTCTTAACTACATGGGGAAACTCGAAGGAAAAATATTTTACACAACTGGCGGGGCTGAGACTGTTGAGAATGCGCTTAAAATCGCCCGCGATATCACTAAAAAGAAAATCGTGCTTGCAAGGCAGACGTCCTATCACGGCGCCACTCTCGGTGCCCTGGCCGCCACAGGAGACTGGAGAAACCAAGCGCACATGATCCCGGAGAACTGGGTAGTGCGGATTCCTGAGCCTCAGGAAGCAGATGCCGTTGCCAAAACCCGCGCCATCATCGAAAAGGCCGGCGCAGACCAGATCGCGGCAATTATCATTGAGACAGTGACCGGTGGAAATGGTGTGTTCTACGGTGATCAGCATTGGTGGGATGGGATCACAAAACTAAGTAAAGAATTCAATTTTTTAATTATCATGGATGAAGTTGTCTGCGGATTTGGCAGAACGGGAAAAGCATTCGGATATATGCACTACAATGTTCACCCGGACATGATCTGTCTGGCAAAAGGAATCACCGGCGGGATGATTCCGTTTGGAGCGCTATGGACCAGTTCAAAAATCGCTGAGCATTACGAAGAAAACGTACTGGCCTGTGGATTGACCAATTATGCCCACCCACTTGGAGTGGCGGCGATGAAAGGCGTCCTGGAAATTGTCCGCAATGACTCTTTTAACCAGAATTTAATACAGGTAGAGAAAGTTTTTGCAGAAGAATTAAACCGCCTGAAGTCACTTAAAAATGTCACAGAAATCAGAGTCAAGGGAATGCTTGCAGCAGTTGATATCTCAGCTCCTGTTGAATGGAAAAAATTCTATCAAAAAGGTCTCTACCTGGTAGCTCACCCAAATCGCATCATTCTCGCTCCTCCCCTGATTATTAAAGAGTCAGAGTTGAGAGAGGCGATGAAAAATGTCTACGAAGTTTTACAAGAAGGATAAAAATGAAAACCAACTCTCCCAAGGTATATAAAGACGCTCACGCTGCACTGGCCGACATAAAATCAGGCATGACACTCATGAGCGGAGGCTTCGGCCTTTGCGGGATCGCTGAAAACTGCATCGATGCTTTAACGACTATCGATGTGAAAGACCTGACAGTCATCTCCAACAACATCGGAAACTCTGGCAGAGGATTGGTTAAAATATTAATCCAGGACAAAATCAAAAAAGCTTACTGCTCTTATGTCGGTGGGAATCCTGACCTGGAAAAGCGCATGCTCGCTCGTGAGATCGAAGTTGAGCTGGTTCCTCAAGGGACTTTCTCTGAAAGAATCCGCGCGGCCGGAATGGGTGTGCGCGCTTTCTACACTCCTACCGGATACGGTACACTCATTGCTGAAGGAAAAGACGTTAAGATGTTTGACCGCCCTTGTATTCTGGAGACAGCACTACACGCCGACTTCGCCATTATCAAAGCGCAAAAGGGCGACACTTACGGAAACCTTTGGTTTAAAGAAACGGCCCGCAACTTCTCACCTCTCATGGCGATGGCCGCAAAAATCACAGTGGTTGAAGTTGAAGAATTAGTTGAACTGGGAGAAATCCCACCTGAAGATATTCATTTACCAGGGCTTTTCGTTCAGCGAATCTTCCAGGGGAAGAACTACAAAAATGACATTGAATTTTTAGTAACGGATGGAGAATAAGATGAGCTGGACAAACGAGCAAATGGCCGACGAAGTAATCAAGTTTTTCACCCCACATAGTTCAGTGAACCTGGGAATCGGAATGCCGACAGTGATCGCTGAGCGCATGCCAAAAGATTTAAATATTATGATCCACTCTGAAAACGGAGTCCTGGGTGTCAGTGGCAGACCTTCAAAATCATCGGTCTCCCCAACCCTCATTAATGCAGGAAAAGAGACTATCAGTATTGGCGCTGGAGCGAGTTTTTTCGATAGCTCTTTGAGCTTTGGGATGATTCGCGGCGGACACATTGACTATTGTGTTCTGGGTGGAATGGAAGTTGATGCCGAAAGAAGTCTCGCCAACTGGATGATCCCTGGAAAAAAAGTCACAGGCATGGGCGGTGCCATGGATTTAGTCAACGGCTCTAAACAAGTCATCATCATGATGAATCACTTCAGCAAAGATGGCAGCGCCAAACTGCTCAAGAAATGCGTACTGCCTTTAACCGGAAAAGAAGTTGTCGACCTGGTCGTCACCGAAATGGGAGTCTTTAAACCAACAGGAACCTCCTTTAAAGTCATAAAACTAGCTCCGGGGGTCCAAGTAAGTGATTTAAAAATCGACGCCGAGATCCTTGGTAATTAAATGTAAGTATCCATAGTAGAGAATCTCTGGATAGGATTTAAGAAAAAAATCAAAGGAATGATTTATGCTTAAATTTACACTGGCCCTGTGCCTTCTTTTCTCCACTCCTCTCTTTGCACTGACAAATTCAACGCCCGCACTGGATGCCGAATGGACTCCGGTAGTGCAGATTAAATCAGAAGCTCCTGACTCAACTGGGGAGAGCATCCCTGGCTATTGCAATGCTACTTTTATCGCTAAAAACGTCCTGGTCACGGCCGCTCACTGTGTGAAGCTCGCCTACATCTCAAAAGAAAACCTCATCAATGTCCAGGTCGGTTATTATAAACACATCACGCGTCCTGATGGTCAGATCGTCCGTGTCGGTTATGTCACAAAAAATAAGTTTGACCGCCATGTAAATATCGAGCTGCCGAAGTCTCTTGCAGATAAAATTGCTTCCCGCGGGGAAAAAGTCCAAATCGGCCCGGATGAGGACTTTGCGATTCTTTGGTGGAACGAAGCCACTCCAGAGATCAGCGATATGAACTTCGCAACTCCCGTGAGCCTGGCCGAGCACAACCAGATTATTAAAAACATCAAGGCCTACCCACTTAAGGCCGTCTCTGTTAACCTACTCAGCGTCATGAGCACCGACACAAAACGCATGAGCGACTTAAGTACCTACAAGTGGAACAACGGATATATCCATTCAAAGTCCACTTCTCGTGTAGAGGAAGGCGACAGCGGAGCACCTCTGTTTGTCACTATTAATGGTGCAAAAAAAATCTTCGGAGTTGTAAAAGGAAAAGCTTCGACTGTGTTTGATAATTGGGATGTTTACCCTGCAATTCATTCACATCTTTGTGTACTTAATAAGAAGATGCCGACTGATATGAAAATTAAGGTGTGTCTGTAGAATTTTTTGAGCTCTAAAATAAAAAAGGGGCCCCCTGCAAAGGCCCCATTTTTTTTTGGCATCCTGCCACTAGTAAGAGGACATCCTATCCCTTACACTTATGATTATAACCATATTTATTTTTTTTGCTCTAAAATATTTTTGTGGGTAAAGTTTTCCACAAAAGTTTATTGAGCTATCATAATAAAAGTGAGTTCTTTAAGAGCAATAAACGATCAACTTTTAGCGGATAACCGGATTATGAACACCCTATTTAAGACCCTAAAAACGCTGTTTTTCCCTTTAAAAACAAGGGAAACTGCCTATAAGGTGCAGACCTTTACCTACTTTATTCCATCCCCACCGGCACGCTCTTCAGGTTATCGTGAAAAGCAATTTGATAAGCTTTTTTATGAGTTCATCAACCGCGGCTACCGCATCTTAAACTTCAGTACCACGGCAGTTTCCACCGGAGAGAAACAGTCGGGAATGTGGGTTATTTTCGTCGTTCAGGCGACAAATGCGGAGGCGGAGAAGTTGAGCCTTGATGATATTTTTCACGAACAACTCAGAGATAAAGCACAGACTAAAGATGGCATTGAAGGACTCTACTATATTGATGATAGGGCCAACGAATTATGATCAAACTCTCTCTTCTCGCTATTTTTCTGTTCTCTCTATCTGGCTGCGCCTATATTTCAAAAAAATTTGAAACACTTGCTCAGAATAAAAAACCGGCGGCACCTGTTATTCTCAATTTGAAGAATAACTTCTGTTCAAACGGAAGAATCCAATATATCAGCGAGGATGAGCATTCTTTAAAATTTTACCGCGCGCTTCACCCTGCGCTTTTTGAAAACAAATCCATTCCTTTTGTTCAAAAGGCCATCATGCTTTCGCTCATTGAGATGAGCAGAAGGCCGGATGAAGCTTCTCCCTTTTCCCGGCTTCAGGTTTATTTGAAAGTTAATGGGCAGTCGTATTACTATGACTTCCGCCCAAAAAATCTCGAAGACGACACCAAGATGCCGTACCTAAGAGGTCTCGATTACCTTACTCAAAAATTCCTACCAAAACAAAGCCTGGGAGCTATCGCTGCAAATCTTGATGCTATCGTTCCTAAAGACATTGTTGTCAGTACGGATTTTGAAAATTTCCTGAGGGAAAATACCAAAGACCTTTTAAAGAATGATTTTCTTACCGAGCGTTTTTTAAAGGGTGATGAAATCCTCACCAAGTACGAGACCTTCAATCGCCCGAGCTATAGAAATATTGTCAGTCAATATCAGGGCCCTCTTTATTCAAAAGCTTCAGATTATGAGTACGATATTAATGGACTTGACACTTATGTATCACAAAAAGGGGATGTTGAGACAAAATGCAATGTGGATCTCTCCAAAGAGTCCACTCTCCGCGACGATATTCTAAGCAATGAGGCCAGAAGATCTCATTATATCGGACTGAGCGAAGGACAAGACTTTTTCCTGGCCACCAGCTCTTCCACACTTCACCGTCCTTTTTTAACCTCAGAGAAATTAAGCTATTTTATGAAGGCCCGCCCGGCACCAATCCCACTGCCTGTTTGCGAGTTTAGGGGGCAGAACCAGGAGATCGTTTTATTCTCCAGTAACGGAAGAAACCCCATTCAACATCTTCAGCATTTAGTGGCGTATGAAATCGGCCAGATTGATTCTTCATTCACTCTCAATGAGCTGCTCAATTTTTCGCGCCACTTGTTTTTATCAAACCCCGACCGCATTCTTTACGAATCAAAACGCGGCAGAAAAGCACAACTGGATTTTTTCCTGGCGATGAACTTTCCTATTTACCACATCGAGAGCTTGGGCAATATTTTTGGATACGCGTCTTTTAAAAATGATAAAAGAAAGAACTCCAGCTTGCATATCGATGACCGCAGCCACGCCAGGCTTTGGTGTGACCAATGAAAGAGCTGATCATTTTTGGTGAGGCTTCAAAGAGAGAGATCAAAAAAATTTCCATCTCTTACCGTGACTTCGATTCAAACTTAATGGATTTTTTAAGACGCCACGACATTCCCGTGGCCTCAAGCTGCTCGGGAGACGGCATCTGCCTTAGGTGTGTCGCTATTAACGGCCATCAAAAATTCCTGACCTGCCAGAAAAAAGTACGCGACCTTTTTCGCGATTCCGACTTTGAGACTCTCTCGTTTTCTTATTTGTAGACATCCTTTCCAACCTATTTTAGCATTAAATAAACCCTAAACTATTGGCACAATATGCGTTATTTATCTATTGATATCGAGGCCACCGGCCTTAATGAGCACGACTACCTGATTGAGTTTGGAATGATTCCATTCTGCACCGAAAGTAAAAAAGTCGAAGACTCCCTCGCTAGAAATTATTACGTCAAATGCCCATCGTTTGAAACGCTGAAACCAAAACTGGATAAATGGGTTATTGAGCACAATGAAATGCTGATTCACAAGGCCCATGTAACTGGCCTGCACTTAGACAGCTTCAGGGATGAACTTGAAACTTACCTGATCAGCAAAGAAGTTAAAAACTATTTTAAAAACGATAAAAATGAAAAGATCATCCTCTTTGGTAAATCAATGAGCGCTATCGATCTTCCTTTCATGAACCGCGATCTTTCATGGGAGTTCATGCGCAAGCATTTCCACCACAGAAATCTGGATCTATCCTCAACGGCAAATACTCTGATCGATTTAAAATTTATTCCACCTGAATGTTCTTCGGGATCAAAGCTGATGAGCTTTTTAGGAATGGGCGAAGTGAAACACACTGCTCTTGAAGACGCTAAGAATACGGCCTTGATGTATTTAAAACTTTTAGAGATGTTTGAAAAAAAGAAGTAGGCCTCGAACTCAATTGAACCTTTTTTAGTTAATTTGCGGCCAGGAAATCTGTTGGATCAATCGCTTGTCCATTTTTACGTACTTCAAAGTGAAGATGTGGGCCATACGTCCTGCCTGTCATCCCAATCTGGGCAATAACCTGGCCTCTATAGACGCGCTGACCTTGTTTAGTGAAATTCACCTTCGCGTGGGCATAAACTGTAAAATAACCATTCTTATGGGCAATAACTGTGATGTTCCCGTAGCCTCCGATCTCATCGCCGGAGTAAACAACAACTCCATCAGCGGCCGCTACAATATGTGAGCCGACTCTTCCTGGAATATCTACACCTTCATGGGCCCTTCCCCATCTCTGACCAAAGTTAGAGCTGAGTTTGTTACTAGAAGGAACCGGCCAAAGAAATTCTCCGGTGCTTAAAAGGTGATTTGGATCGAACGCTCGAGTTTCTAAATCCTGATCAAGGACTCCACGCTTAAGTGGAATAAAGACCCACTCACCGCTTTTAATCGGCTTGCCTGAATTTGACGCCTGGATTTTTTCTTTAGGAACATTGAACTCTTTTGAAAGAGTCTCAATAGTGTCGGTCGGTTTAACCATCACATAATGACCACTCTTTACTGAAGCACAAGCAAAAGTAAAAAGTATTATAATTAATAAAAGAACGTTTTTTATAATGGTCATTACGCCAATATCTTCCTTGATCTAGATCCCGCCCTTTAGCGCGGAATAATCTTTTTTAGAAAACCCTCAAGGTCTTCCATCAATTCAGTCTGCGATCGTCCGTAATCGCAAAGCTTAACAGGAGCGACAGAGATCATCTTATTTTCTATTGCCTGGCAGTCGGAATCAGGAAAATCTTCAAAGCCTTTGTAGACTCCACCAATCCAATAGTATCTTCTCCCTCTGAAATCGACTCTTTCTTCGATGTCTTCGGAATATTTTCTAAGTCCGGTTTTAGTGACTTTAGTTCCTAAAATCTCCGCTTCAGCACACCATGGAACATTTATATTCAATAGCGACATTTGCGGGATAACTTGCGATATATTTGATTGTACAAGAGTTTTTATAAAATTTGAAGCACTATAATAATACTGATTATTTTTGTCGGGATTTCTAAAATCCATACATGAGCTGACTGCGATTGAAGGGATGCCATGAAAAGCGGCCTCTCTTGCTGCTGCCACAGTTCCTGAATAAAAAACATCTTGTCCTAAATTGGCCCCGCGATTTATTCCGGAGATCACCAGGTCAATTTTCTTTCCGTAATATTTTGATTTGGGGTTTTTAAACAAATGACCGATGGCCATCAACGAGCAGTCGGCGGGAAATCCATTGCAGCCATAAACATCGGCAGCTATCTCCTCCAGTCGCAAAGTTGTATCTAGTGTGAGTGTGTGGCCGGTGGTTGAGCGCTCATTGAGCGGGGCCACGACGATAACATTGGCAACCGAGGCCAGTGTCTCTCTCAATATGTTTATACCAGGAGCGTGAACTCCGTCATCGTTGGCAAGCACGATATTAAGCATACATAGTCCTTAAAAACTATTATCTGAATTGATAGTTTTCTCTATCAACTCCATCTCTTTGGTTAATTTATTCAAGTCCACATTGCGGTAACAGATTTCAATTTTTGAGTTGATCGACAAACTCAGTAAATCAAAATCAAAGTAATCAAAAAGCGAGGGAAAAATATTGTTATTCCAATCCGCCCTTAAAATAATTTTTTTATCATCAGTCAAAACTTTGGAGAAATGTGTGTAAAAATTCGTGATGAAATTATTCAGGACTCCACGGTTATGAAGCTCATCAAAATAAGAAAAATCAAAAATGATCCCCGCAAACAATTCCCCTTTGCACAGATTCAGGTCCAGCTGCGAGTGGTGATTCAAATAAAAATGCACCCCTAATTTTTCCGGGACATCCACCCACTCATCGCACTCAACATAGATGTTGTCGCGATCGACTCCAACTTTTTGAGCGTCCTGGATAACTTTTCCAATCATCGGATCATTGGATCTGGTGAAGCGCAAATGAATGCGGTCTTTTGGATCCAAAAGTGGAACGAGCTCATTTAAGAACACATGCTCTTGAATGAAGTTAAAGCTCTTTGGAGAAAAATTGAAACCGAAGTCCCTAAGTCCT